>CAYQCO010000010.1:0-24466 GCA_964416085.1 uncultured Lachnospiraceae bacterium
GTATCTGGCTGAATGGCGAGCAGGCTCATTGTTGGTCGTGCATTTTTATGCAATGCGACCGCCACAAATCACAACATTTGCTTCCAATCTTTTACAAACTCAGAAAATTTCATATCCAACACATCACAAATACGCTCCAAACTTTCATCGTCAACAATATTGATTTGCATAGTAACAAAAAAATAGTCTTTCCAAGAAATCTCGGCAAGTTGACACAATTTTTTCATATCATATTGTCGCTGACGCATTTTTTCCAACATCAATGTCGTGTTGAAATATACTTCATTCAAACTACTTATAATTAATTTTTCAATATCCTGCATAAGATTATTATATTATACGTAACACGTATCAGTCAAGTAAAATAGGCGAATATTATTTTATTATTTAGTTATGAAGAAAAATGAATTTGGAAAGAGATTAAAAGAACTTAGAGAAGAAAAACATCTGTCTCAAAAAGAAGCGGGGGATATATTTCACGTCAAAGGCCCTTCATTTTCTCGTTGGGAAACAGGTGTAATGGAACCAGATTTTGATACATTAAAGAAGATTGCAGAATATTTTGGTGTGTCGGCTGATTATCTATTAGGATTGGAAGATTAATGAAAAAGTTTTCAGAAAGATTTAAAGAACTAAGAAAAGATAGAAAGGTGTCGCTTATTAAGTTGAGCAGTGAGTTGAATATTGCTATATCAACTTTGTCAAGGTGGGAGAATGGCAAAACTGATATCACTGGTGAAAATTTGATATTATTGGCACAATATTTTAAAGTTTCAACAGATTATTTGCTAGGATTGGAAGATTAATGAAACAAAACGAATTTGGAAATCATATCAAGGAATTGAGAGAAGAACGAAAAATGTCGCAAGCGCAGGCAGGCAGAATTTTTCACGTGACTGGACAAACTTTTTCTCGTTGGGAAACAGGTGTAATGGAACCAGATTTTGATACATTAAAGAAGATTGCAGAATATTTTGGTGTAACAACAGATTATTTGTTAGGATTGGAAGAATAGGCCCAAATTAGTTGCTTATTTTTTTTGTGTGTGATAAAATGTAATGGAGTTACTATGAGAATAATGGCAATAGACTATGGCGAACAGCGGATTGGCATAGCAATGACGGACTTATTAAAAGTTATTGCAAATCCGTATGATGTTTATCATAGAAAGCACACTGACGAGGATTTTGACTATTTTGTCAACCTTATAAAAACTGAACAAGTGGACACAATAGTTATGGGTTTGCCACTGAATATGCAAGGCGAAGAGCAAGAAATTGCCCAAAGCGCCAGAGCATTTGGTGACAAGCTGCAAGAATTGTCTGGGTGCAAACTTGTCTATCTTGACGAAAGGATGACATCGTTTGTGGCAGAAAAAATCTTGAAACAATTTGAGCCTGATTGGAAAAAGCGCAAAGCCCAACTCGACAAATATGCCGCTATGGTTATTTTGCAAGATTATTTGGATAGTATTTAAGGAGAAATTATGAAAAAAGAAAAGAAAGTTGAAACCAACGAAGAAATCAGTCCAATCGAACAAATTTTGGACGAAAACAATGTTGACAATATTGTTTTATACAACGAAAAAAATGAGCCTTTTGAATTTGAGCAAATCGCAATTATTCCGCTTGAACAAGAAGACGGCAGTCAAAAATTGTATGCAATTTTGTTGCCAGTAACCAAACTTCCGGGCATTGGCGAAGACGAGGCTGTGACATTTGAACTTGACGAAGAAGAAGGCAGCATCAAGGTGTGTGAAGATGACGCAGTTATCGACCAAGTGCTTGAAGAATATGAAAAACTTTTAAAAGAGAGCGAAAATTAACAAAATCTCTTGACAAGTGCAAAATATTTTAGTATATTAAATCTAGTAGCAATACTAGATTTTTTGTTGCTACGCGTTTCAAAAAAAATAAGCACTTGCAAATATTTTTTGTCTGTTGCCTTTGTCGAATGGGTGGACAAAAGAGTTTGACCTTGCAAGGAAGACTAAAAACAAGGAGGAAAAATTAAATGTCTGTTATTTCAATGAAACAATTATTAGAAGCAGGCGTTCATTTTGGTCACCAAACAAAAAAATGGAACCCAAAGATGAAAAAATACATCTTTGCAGACCGCAACGCCATTCACATCATCAATTTGGAAGATACTCAAAAACAAATTGACAAGGCTTATCTTTTCGTAAAAGAATTGGCAAGCAAAAAGGCTAACGTTTTGTTTGTAGGAACAAAAAAACAAGCCAGCGAAACTATCGCAGTAGAAGCAGAAAGATGCGGTATGTTTTATGTAAACAATCGTTGGTTGGGTGGAACTCTTACCAACTTCACAACTATTCGTTCTAGAATCGATAGAATGAACAAGTTGAACCAAATGGAGCAATTGGGTGACTTCGATTTGCTTCCAAAGAACGAAGTTATCAAATTGAAGGCTGAAAGAGACAAACTTCAAGCCAATCTTCTTGGTATCAAGGATATGGTAAAACTTCCAAACTTGATTATCTTGGTAGACCCAAAATCAGAACACATCTGTGTTAAGGAAGCAAAGCGTCTTGGCATCCCAGTTGTTGGTATCGTAGACACCAACTGTGACCCTGATGATGTTGACGTTTGTATCCCTGCAAATGATGACGCAATTAGAAGTGTAAAACTTATTCTTAATGCACTTGCTGATGCTGTTATCGAAGGCAGAGACGGTGTTACTCTTCGTGATATGAATGCTAGCGATGAAGATGTTTCTATGGATGCAGTTGTTGAACAAACTGTAACCAACAAAATTTCTGCTGAAAAAGAACCAGTAGAAACTGTTGAAGAAAAAAAGACTTCAAAAAAGAAAGTTGAAGCAGAAGAACCTGCTACACAAGAATAATTTTTAAGGGGGAAAAATTTTATGGAAATTACCGCAAAAGCAGTTGCTGAACTTCGTGGAATGACCGGAGTTGGTATGATGGAATGTAAAAAAGCTTTGACAGAAGCCAATGGCGATATGGACAAGGCAGTAAAAATTTTGAGCGAATTGGGTCTTGCAAAGGCTGCAAAAAAGGCTGGCAGAATTGCCGCTGAGGGAATAGTAGTTTACTATGACCACCAAAATTTGCACCAAAAGTTCTCTATGGTAGAACTTAACTGCGAAACAGACTTCGCTGCCAAAAATCCTCAATTTTACGCAACAGGAAGAGATATTGCAATGCAAGTTGTTGCGACCAATCCTATTGCCGTAAGACCAGAAGATTTGCCAGCAAGTTATGTTGAAGAACAAAAAGCATTGTTTATGGCTCAACTCAAAAATGACCCTAAAAATGCAAACAAGCCTGCCAATGTTTTGGAAAAAATTATTGAAGGCAAACTTAACAAACACTTTGAAGAAGTTTGTTTGTTGAATCAAGCATTTATCAAAGACGGCGACAAGACTGTTCAAGATGTTATCAATGACCTTACTCTTGTTATCGGTGAAAAAATCACAGTTAGAAGATTTGTTCGTTGGGAAGTAGGCGAAGGGCTTGAAAAACGTCAAGATGATTTTGCCGCAGAAGTTGCTGCTCAATCTAAAAACTAAAAAATTTTAAAAAAGCATCATTATTTGGTGCTTTTTTGTTTGCCTTTTTTATGCTTTTATTTTATAATACAAACGGAGGAGTTTATATGACAGACGAATACATTTTATCATATATAGATGATATGGAAAAGTGCTTGGATAGATTGCACAATGAATATCTAAATATTAGAGTGGGTAGAGCCAACCCAAAACAAGTGGAAAAGGTTCCAGTAGATTATTATGGCAGCCGCGTTCCACTTATGCAAGCGGCAAATATTACGGTTCCAGAAGCAAGACAACTTTTGGTTGCGCCTTATGACCCAAGTTTGTTGAAAGGAATTAGAAAAAGTCTTGAAGAAGCCAACCTTGGTGTGAATATTTCGGATGACGGAATAAAAATCAGACTTACTTTCCCAATGCTTACAGAAGAAAGACGTGTTCAATACACCAAAGAAGCCAAAAAATTGCTTGAAAATTGCAAGATTTCTATGAGAAATGCCAGAAAAGACGTGCTTGACGTGTTCAAAGAAATGAAAAAGAACAGCGAAATTAGTGAAGACGAATACAACACTCTTGAAAAAACAGTTCAAAAACATATTGATGAATATAGCGTAAAAGCTGATGCGGTTTGCGAAAAGAAAGTTGCAGAAATTATGGAGGTATAATTTGGAGTTAAGCGAACTAAAAAATACCTACACAATTCCCAATCATATCGCATTTGTGATTGACGGCAATGGCAGGTGGGCAAAACAACGCGGCCTGCCAAGAAAAGAAGGTCACAAAAAAGGCTTTGAAATTCTTGAAGACCTGTATTCAATGGTTAGGGAAGTGGGTATAAAATATGTTACAATTTATGCTTTTTCTACTGGCAACTGGAACAGACCACAAGAAGAAATTGATGGTCTTATGAAACTTTTTAGACGTGCAATCAATGACTTTAAAAAGAAAAAATATCAAGATTGCCACATATCTTTTTTTGGAGACTTGTCAAGATTTGAACACAAACTTGAAACTGATGCCAAAGAAATTGAAGAAAAGACAAAAAACAATGACGCATTTTATATCAATGTGTGCCTAAATTATGGCGGAAGAGAAGAAATTCTTATGGCAGTCAATCAACTTATAAGTGAAGGCAAAAAAGTGGTGACAGAAGAAGATATTTCTAGTCATCTATATTCAAAATATTGCCCAGACCCTGACTTTATTGTTAGGACAAGTGGGGAGATTAGACTAAGCAATTTTTTGACTTGGCAATCAACTTATAGCGAGTTGTATTTTCCGCAAGTTTTGTGGCCAGATTTTTCAAAGAATGATTTGATAGAGGCAATCAAAGTTTTCTCTTCAAGAGACAGAAGATTTGGAGCAATTAAGGAGTAGTTATGAAGAAGAGAGCAATTACTAGCGTATTTATCGTTTTGGTTACCGCTTTGGCAATATTGTCAAAGTTGGTTTTGGACGAAATTTTTGACGTATTTATTACAATTATTGGTGTTGTGTCTGCAAGTGAAATTTGCAATATGCTCACCAAAAAAGAAATCAAACACAACAGATTTATGGCGTGTATGTTTGTGGCAGTCTTGTATGTGCCAATCATTTTTGCCGAAAACACAGCAATATCAATAGGACAATTATTACTAATTATGCTTGCTTGCCTTGTTGGTTGGTGGCTTGTTACTTGGATTTATGAGTTGAGTGTTTCTCTCAAAAACAATGAAAGAGATCACATCAAAGTTAGCCTAAAATCAAGCGGCTGGACAGCCCTTGTTTGTATTTATCCAGCATTATTTTTGAGTATGTTTTATTTGCTCAATCACCTTGACGGATATTTGGCAATCAGCAACAAATACACCACACTTATGATTATCATTATGATATTTACAATCACAATGCTTAGCGACACATTTGCATATCTTGTTGGTTCAACATTGAAAGGGCCAAAAGTATGCCCAAAAATTAGTCCAAACAAATCTTGGAGCGGTTGCACAGGCGGAGTCATTGGCGGAATTGTTGGCGCACTCATAATTTATGCATTCTTGCATATTGGAGCGCTAAGTTCAATTCCACAAATTCTCAATATGAATGTTTGGGGATTTGTTGGTGTCGGTGCAATAGGTTCGGTCGTAAGTCAAGTTGGCGACTTCTTTGAGTCATATCTAAAACGTAGGGCAGGAGTAAAAGACTCTGGCAATATCTTCCCAGGCCATGGCGGAATGTTGGACAGAATCGATGCCTTGATGTTTAATGTGCTGTTTGTGACGATTTTTGTCATATTGGTTATCTAATTTTGAAATTTTACTATACTTATTTTAAGGAGAAAAACATTGTCAACATTACTTTCTATGTCTAGTTTCTTTACTTATATTTTATACATAGTGGTTGCGCTTATGGTGTTGCTGTTCTTGGTAATGGTGCACGAGTTTGGTCACTATACTGCTGGAAAGATTTTAGGCTTCAAAATTGAAGAATTTTCTATTGGATTTGGCCCAAAAATATTCCAGAAGAAGAAAAAAAATGGCGAACTCTTCACACTAAGAACTATACCACTTGGCGGATATTGTGCTTTTGACGGTGAAGATTTGGACAGCAAAAGCCCAACCGCTTTCAACAATCAAAAGCCTTGGAAAAGACTTATTGTGCTTGTGTCAGGCGTGTTGTTCAACTTTTTGTCAGCGGTTATTTTCTCATTTATTTTGCTCACAACAATAGGTTATGAAAAGGTGGAAGTAAAAAGAGTCAATCCCGTTGACACGTCCATTGTTGCAGTTGAAAACCAACTAAAAGTTGGGGATGTAATTTATGGAATTGACGGAGTAGAACTTGATTTTGTCAAAGACGATTTTTATGCCACACTTGTCAAAGATTATATTGCTAGCGATGAGTTTGTGTGGGAAAAGCAATTTGAAGATGACGGCGAAACATATGGCACAATTCCATTTAATGTAGAAAACAAAGGCGAAAAAAGGACAGTCGAAGTCATTGTCAAAAAAGTTGTCGAAGATGACGAAGAATATTGGACTTTCATAAACAAGTTTAATGGTGAAAACTTTGAAATGATGCAACACAAAACCCCAGTCGTCGAAGCGCTGGGTGAGTGCTGGACTTTTAGTTTTAGGTGGTCCAAAAAAATCCTCATTATTTTGGGTGACCTTATCACAGGTCAAATTCCAATCAAAGATTTGGGCGGACCGGTTACAACTATCAAAGTTATGGCCGACACAACAAGCCAAAATTTCTCATTTATTTTGATTTTAATCCCTGTCATTGCCATAAACCTTGCAGTGTTCAATATACTGCCAATTCCGTCTCTTGACGGCGCTAGATGTGTTTTCGTCATAATTGAATGGATAAGAAAAAAGCCTATTGATAGAGAAATTGAAGGCAAAATCCACGCGTTTGGATTGTTTGCACTACTAGGTTTTGTGGTGCTGGTTGATATACTACACTTTATCTTGTAGTATGTCAAAAATAAAGAAATTTACAATTTAATACTTGAAATGAAAAAAAGTTTGTGCTATAATTCTAGTATGAACTTTTTTGATGCAATCAAGTCGTTTGACGGAGTAAAATTTAAGGATGCAGAATTTAATGCCAAAACAAATTGTTTGACAGTAAATTTTTTGTATAATCCAACAATGTTTAAACTCGCTGACAATGTGTCAAAAATTGAAGACATTATTCGCTCTATGGTTGATAGGTCGGTCAATGTCAACACACATTTTACCAAATGCAGTTTGGATGAAACAGCAATCAGTTTATACGCTTTTACAACCATTGCCAACAATTTTCCAGTGCTAAACAAAAATCTTCAACCAACTGACATCAAGGTAGAAATTGACAACCTAAATATCGCTCTTACTTTAAGCCTGGTTCCAAAGACTTTTGATTATGCAACAAGTATAAATAGGGAAAAGGAAATAAAGGCAAAGTTGGAAGAAGGTTTTTATGGCAACTTTATTGTTAAGTTTGAAAAAAAGCAAGATTTTGTAGGCGAAGAAATTGATGTTGCACAAAACAATCTTGAATTTCAAAATAGCATAAAAATGTTTGAAAATAAGATAATGTATAAAATCAGCAATTGCCAACACATTTTCAACAAAACTGAATATAATTATGCCATAGATTTTTCAAAACCTAGCGCACAAGTCGGCAATGCAGTTATCTGTGGCAGGATTGTGAGAATTGACAAAAAAACTTACAAAAGAAAGCACACAAGTTCCAAGGGCGACACAACTTATACTGACAAAAACTTTTATATCATCAACTTAAACAATGAAGGAAAATTTATTTATTGCTCGGTTTTCCCAAACACAAATGAAGAAAGCAGGGGACAAATTTTGGAAGTCGGAAAAACTGTTGTCCTGTCTGGCAAATTTGAAAGTTATGGCGGAAGAGTGAATTTTACCGCTCGCTCGCTTGCTTTGTGTGATTATGAAAAATATGTTCCGCCTGTTCATTACAAAACAGTCAACGAAAATTATCACACAATTTTCCCAGAAAAATATCAAGACTTTGAACAATTTGACCTGTTTAATGCTGACGAAGAAATTGAGTTGAAAGAAAAAGACAAATCTTTTGTCGTCTTTGACTTTGAAACAACTGGCCTTGATGCAAAAACTTGTGAAATTATTGAAATAGGTGCGGTAAAAATCGAAGGCGGAAAAATTGTCTCAACCTTTTCAACCTTTATAAAATCATCTCAACCTATTCCACAAGAAATTACTGACCTTACCACTATCACCAACAAAATGGTTGAAGACAGCCCAAGTATCAATTATGTTTTGCCAGATTTTTACAAATATTGCTATGGCGCTGGACTGGTTGCTCACAATATCGCTTTTGACTATGGTTTTTTGAGTGAAATTGCCAAAAAGATGAATTATAATTTTGACAATCCGCAATATGATACGCTAAATCTTGCAAGACAAAAACTTTTGGGACTTAAAAACTTTAAACTCGAAACTGTCGCCAATCGTTTGGGTGTTAGTCTTGTTGGAGCACATAGAGCAGTTAATGATGCAATGGCTACTGCAAAGTGCTTTTTGAAGTTGTTGTAAGAGGTAGGGGGCAGAAGTAATGGTTACAAATTTTTTAAAGAAATTGTAAAAAATATGCAATTTCTTTTTTATTTTTCACAAAATATATGTTATAATAAATATTATATAAAAGGGGAAAATATGAAATCATTAATTGTAAACAATCCAAAAGAACTAAAACTTGTCACAACAGAAAAACCTGTCGGTGACGGCAATCAAGTTATTGCCAAAGTGCTTGCGTGCGGAATTTGCGGCTCAGATATTCATTATTGGGAGTTGGGCCAACCAAATGGTCTAGTTTTGGGCCACGAATATTGCTGTGAAGTTGTCGACCCAGGTTCAAGAAAGGACTTGAAAAAAGGCGACAGAATAACCGCTCTTCCAATCTCACCTTGTGGCAAATGTGAAGCGTGCAAATCAGGCAACGAACACTATTGTGCAGAAACTTGGAACGATGCAACAGGCACATCTCTTGCAAGACCGGGCGCATATGCTGAATACATTAGACTTAGACCTGATATGGTTAGAAAAGTGCCAGACAGTATGACAGATGAACAAGTCGCTATGGTAGAACCTAGCGCAGTAGGTCTCCACGCTGTTCACCTTGCAAATATCAAAGTAGGTGACAAAGTGCTTATTATTGGTGGGGGAATTATTGGACTAATGACAGCAGAATTTGCTCGCCTTCAAGGTGCCAAGTCTATTGCTATGACAGAAACCAACCCAGCACGTGGCAAATCAGCCGTAAAATTTGGCGCTGTGGATGAGTGGTTCAATGCTCTTGACAAAGATGTTATGCAAAAACTTTCTACTTACTCAAACGGCGGTTTTGATGTTGTTGTTGATTGTTGTGGCAACAGTCCAGCAGTTACTACCGCTATTCAAGCAGCAAAACTTGGCGGAACAATCGTGCTTGCTGGTGTATCAATGCTTCCAATCACAATCCCAACAATCGCAGTTGTTATGCGTGAATTGACATTAAAAGGCGACATTGCCTATACAAGAAGAGAGTTTGATGATTGTTTGGAACTTATTGCAACCAAAAAACTTGATGTAAACAAATACATCTCAGCTATTGTGGGTCTAGAAGAAGGTCAAGCATCATTTGAGAGATTGACTTCTGGCAAAGATAAGGCGATAAAAATCATTCTTCGCCCTGATTTGAAGAAGGGAAAAACCAAAAAAGTTAAAAAAAGCAAATAAATTTTGAAAAAACTTGAAAAAAGTTGAACAAAACTATTGCAAAATATATATTTTTGTGATAGAATATAGATGCTAGTGTAGGAGTGGGGTGACCCACTCCTAATTGTTTAAAAAGGGGATTTTTGAATGAAAGTAGCAGAAAATGTAAAAAAAGCAATAGAACCACTATTTGACAACTTGGATGTCAGGCTTGTTGATGTTGAATATGTCAAGAGATTTGACGGTATGCACTTGGTGGTCTTGCTAGACAAAGAGTCGGGTGTCACAGTAGAAGATTGTTCTATGGTGTCAAACCTTATTGACCCAATTTTGGAGGACCTAAATCCAACCAATGATGCATCATACTTTTTTGATGTGTCGTCTTATGGACTTGACAGGCCACTAAAATTTGACTGGCAGTTTGACAAATACAAGGGGCAACTCTTGGACGTAAAACTTTATATGAAAGTCGATGGATATAAGGATTTTACGGCAGAAATTACTAGTTATGACCAAGACAACATCACATTTTTGATTAATGGCGAAGCAAAAAGTTTTGCAAGGACACAAATTGCAACAATTTTGCCACATTTAGATTTTTAAGGAGAGAATTATGATTAACAAAGATTTTTTTGAAGCACTAAAAGATTTGGAAACAGAAAGAGGTATTCCACAAGACGTTATGATAGGCAAACTTGAACAAGCCTTGACCGCCGCATACAAAAAGAATAGCGGAGAAGCAAAATCAGCACTTGTAAAACTTGTTCCAGAAAAAAATACTATCAAGATTTATTCTTACAAAACTGTCGTTGAAGAAGTTTTGGACCCAGAAAAAGAAGTTTCTCTTGAAGAAGCAAAAAAGATTAAAAAGAGTTACAAGTTGGGCGACAAAATCAGCCAAGAAGAAGCAACAAAAGACTTCAACCGTATTGCAGTTCAAACAGCAAAACAAGTTATTGTCCAAATGATTAAGGAAATTGAAAAACAAACTATTTATAGCGATATTGCCGAAAAAGAAGGCAAACTTATCAATGCTAGTGTTCGTAGAATTGACGGCGACAATATTTATCTAGAAATTGGCGGAACAAGCCTTGAAGGACTTCTCACTGATTTGGATGTTTTGCCACAAGACAATTTCCACATTGGTGACAAGGTTAAGGTTTTTGTTCGCCATATTCGTGACGACTACAAAGGAGTTGTTGTTCAAGTGTCAAGAACCAACACTGGTTTTGTCAAGAGATTGTTGGAACTCGAAATCCCAGAAATTGCCAATGGACAAATTTCTATTGTCAACATTGTTCGTGAAGCAGGAATGAGAACCAAAGTAGCAGTCAAAAGCAATGTAGAAGGTCTTGATGCTGTGGGCGCTTGTATTGGCCAAACAGGTATGAGAATTAGCCCTATTATCAACGAACTTCACGGCGAAAAGATTGATATCATAAATTATAGCGAAGACGAAAAAGAATATATCGTAGCAGCACTTAGCCCAGCGCAAGTTGTTTCAGTTATTATTGACGAGTCAACCAAGACAGCCAAAGTTGAAGTGCCTGAAAGCAAACTTTCACTTGCAATCGGCAAGGGCGGTCACAACGTAAAACTCGCTGCAAGACTTACTGGATTTAAGATTGACGTCAAAGGTGCCAAAGAAATTGTCAAAACAAACGACATAATTGAAACTGGTGATGTGCACATTATTGCTGACGATATTGACGAAAACATCTTTGACGATATTGACGATTAAGGAGAAATATGCACACAACTTTTGAAAGAAGATGTATCGCTTGCCGACAACACTTTTTAAAAAATGAAATGCTAAGAATATCCAAAGGCGACAGCGGAATTATCCTTGATGACCAAAAAAAGAAAAATGGCAGGGGTGTATATGTTTGCAAAACACAACAGTGTATAGAACTTGCAATCAAAAAACGCCTGCTAAACAAAGCATTTTCTTCAAATATTCCAGAAGAAATATATAATAATTTGAGAGGTTATATTGTTTAAAATAAAATCATATCTTGGTTTATGTGTCAAGTCAAATAGCATAATTATTGGGCAAGACAAGTTAAAAAAGACCAAAAAATATCCAAGACTTTTGGTCCTTAGCCCAAATGCAACAGAAAATTTAAAAGATTTGGCAATTAGACTAAAAGACAAATTTGGGTGTAGTTGTTTTGTGACAAATGCAAATTTGGAAGAACTAATTTCTATCCCAAATTGCAAGATTGTGGGGATAACCAACACAAATTTTGTGACAGCAATCACAAAGTGCGACAATGAATATACAATTTTAAGGAGTAATAATGACAAATAAAACAAAAGTATCTTTCGATGACATCAATTTGTTAAAATCTTTCTTTGCAGAAGGCAAATTTTCAACACTTTCAAAAAATATTAGGTCTTTGAAAGAAAAAATGATTAGCCTAAACGACAATGCCAAGAAAATGGAAAAAGAACTAATCATCAAAAAAGAAGCAGAAGAAAGAGCAAAACAAGAGGCAGAAAAAATTGCTGTCCCATCTTTTTCCGCTCCAAAAGAAGAGGTCGCACCAAAAGTAGAAAAGGTGGAAGAAAAAGCCCCTGTTCAAGTTGTTGCACCACAACCAAAACCAGCACAAAAACCACAATACAATCAAAATCAATATAACCAAAATCAATATGGGCAAAATAGACCAAACAATTTCAACAGAAACCAAAGACAAGACCGCCCAAATCAATTTAATAGAAACAACCAAAATCAAAATGGATACAATCGCAACAGCAACTTTAAGCCAAATGGCAAGCCAAACTTTAATGGTCCAAAACCATTCAACAAGGACGGCAAACCACAATTTAATCGCCCAAATACTCCATATTTGAACAAGGTCAACAACAACAAACCAAGTTTTATGAACAAGCCAAAACTTGACAAGATGATAATCACTCCGCCACAACCACAAAGGGATTTTTCAAACAAGAAAAAATCTACCACAGTTTATGAAGAAAAGAAATCTTATTCAAAACGTGATTTGCTAAAACGTGGAATGATAGAAGAAGAAAACCTTGAAGACAGAATGTTGTCAAGAAAGATTAGACCAAAGAAAAAAGAGCAAGAAGAAACCAAAAAGGTTATAAAACCAACTGGACCAGCAGTTATCACAACAGACAACTTGACAGTCAAAATTTTGAGCGAAGCAACTGGCAAGAGTGTAAGCGAAATCATCAAAAACTTTATGTTGCTTGGAATGAGTGTTACAATAAACTCATCAATAGACTTTGCAACAGCAGAACTTATCGCCAACGAAATGGGCATCGAATTGCAACAAAAAATCGCAAAGACAAGTGAAGACAAACTTCACGATATTGAAGAAAATCTAAAAACTGACTACCTTGAAGGTGCGGTTACAAGAGCACCAATTGTTACTGTTATGGGCCACGTTGACCACGGCAAAACTTCACTTTTGGATTATATCAAAAAGACCAAAGTTACCCAAGGCGAAGCAGGTGGAATTACTCAACATATTGGCGCATACAAAGTGAATGTGGGCGACAAATCCATTACATTTATTGACACACCAGGACACGAAGCATTCACTATGATGCGTGCTCGTGGCGCAAGTGTTACAGATATTGCTATTTTGGTTGTGGCAGCAGATGACGGACTTATGCCACAAACTATTGAAGCAATCAATCACATCAAAGCCGCCAATGTTCCAATGATTGTTGCAATCAACAAAATGGACAAAGAACAAGCCAACCCAGACAGAGTTATGCAACAACTCGCTGAACACAATGTCCTTCCAGAAGCGTGGGGCGGTGATGCGATTATCGTAAAAATTTCTGCATTGACAGGTGAAGGAATTTCAAAACTTTTGGAAATGATTTTGCTTGTTGCAGAAATGCAAGAATTAAAGTCAAATCCAGACAAACCAGCAACAGGAACAGTTCTCGAAGCACAACTCGACAAGGGCAGAGGACCTATTGCATCACTTATTGTTAGAGACGGAAGTTTGCATATAGGTGACACACTTGTTTGCGGAACACATATCTGTAAAGTCAAAGCAATGATTGACGAAAACAAGACCAACCTAAAAGTTGCTCCACCATCAACACCAGTGAGTGTCCTAGGTTTTAATGGAGTGCCAAATGCTGGCGACAGTTTCACAGTTGTAGATGAAAAATTGTCAAAAGAAATTATCCAAGAAAGAATTTCAAAGCAAAGAATTGAAATGGCAAAAATGAGCAGTGCCAACACACTTGAAGACTTGATGGCAAAGACAAGCGAGGGTGATGTAAAAGTGCTTAATATTCTCATAAAAACAGACGTTGGTGGCTCACTTGAAGCAATCAAACAATCAGTTTTGAAACTCAACAATGACGAAGTGCACGTCAACATTCTTCACAGCGGAGTTGGTGCAATCAGCGAGTCAGACGTAATCCTTGCCAATGCTTCAAATGCTATGATTGTGGGATTTAATGTTCGAATTGACAGCAAAGTAAAAACCGTTGCAGAACGCAACAAAGTAATAATCAAAAACTACCGCATTATTTATGAACTTCTTGATGATTTGGAAGCAACAATGAAAGGTATGAAAGAGCCAAAATATGAAGAAGTATATCTCGGCAAGGCAGAAATTTTGCAAGTGTTCAAACTTTCAACTTCTGGACTTGTTGCCGGCAGCAGAGTCAAAGACGGCGTAATTGCAAGAGGCGAGCACGCAAGAGTTGTTCGTGATGGCAAGGTTGTCGCAGACACAATAATTTCATCCGTAAAAATTGTGAAAGATGACGTAAAAGAAGCAGGCAAAGATAGAGAATGCGGAATCAAACTTAATACTGACGACTTTAAGGCTGGCGACATTATTGAATGTTATACACTTAAAAGGATAGAAGATTAATGAAAAATATTAGACTGGAAAGAGTTAATGCAGAAATCCAAAAAGAACTTGCAAATATCATTGACCACGATTTGCGTGACCCACAGATAACCGCAATAATTGGTGTATCTAGCGTAGAAACTACACCAGATCTTGCGAATTGCAAAGTTTTTCTAACAGTTTATGGAGAGCAAGACAAACAAGATGTCTTAAACAGAATTAAGGGTGCTGGCTCGTTTATTAGAAACAAACTTGCACACAAAATCAAACTCCGCATAACTCCACATTTGGATTTTTATTTGGACAATTCGGTTGAATATGGCAACCAGATTGACAATATTTTGGCAGGAATAAAATACACAACAAATGCAGACGATACGTTTGGAGAAGAATAATGAAAGGTTTGATAAATATCAACAAACCAAAAGATTGGACAAGTTTTGATGTGGTCAATTTTGTAAAACACAAACTAAAAACAAAACAAGTTGGACATCTAGGAACACTTGACCCAATGGCAACAGGAGTTTTGGTGGTGACTGTCGGCAGTGCCACCAAAATTTTTGATATGTTCTTAAACAAGTCAAAAACTTATCTAGCCGAGTTTGAATTTGGTTATTTGACAGACACTCTTGATGCAACTGGCGAGAGAACAAAAACCACTCAAAATATCCCAACACTACAAGAAATTCAAGATGTTTTACCACAATTTGTGGGGGATATAATGCAACTGCCACCACAATATAGTGCGAAAAAAGTCAATGGCAAAAAAGCGTGCGATGTTGCAAGGAATGGGGAACAAATTGAACTAAAACCTTGCCAAATTCATATTGAAAAAATAAATATTTTGAGTTACAAAGACCAAAAATTAAAACTAGAAATTGAATGTGGCGCAGGGACATATATTAGAGCGATAGGCAGAGATATTGCAGACCTACTAAACAGCCTTGCCACAATGACAACTCTTGTTAGGACAAAAGTTGGCAATTTTGAGTTGACTGACAGCATAGAAATCAAAAAAGATGATAGTTTCACATTCGATTTACTTCCACTTGATGTTGTTTTTAAAGATTTGGACAGGATAGATGACGACCAACTAGCATTTAGACTACTCAATGGACAAACAGTCAAAACAGACTTAAAACAAGGCAAATATAGATTGTATTATGGCGGAGAATTTGTGGCAATTTGCAAAGTTTTTGACGGAAAAATAAAAATGGAAAAATATTTTGCTTAATTTGTCAAAAATACTAGTCAAAAAGACTAAGTTGTGCTATAATAAGATGTAAAATTAAGATAAAGGAGAATTTATGATTACAGCAGGTGATATTAGAAAAGGTGTTATTTTTGATGACGGAACAAGCAATGACCCAAAAAATCCAAACTTGTATTTGGTTGTTGATTTTCAACACGTAAAACCGGGCAAAGGTGCTGCTTTTGTTAGAACAACTTTAAAGAGTGTTTTGACAGGCAAAGTTATCGAAAAAACTTTCAACCCATCAGAAAAAATTGATGACGTTACTATTGAACGTAGAGAAATGATGTATTTGTATCACGAAGGTGACTTGTATTATTTTATGGACAATGAAACTTATGAACAAATCCCTTTCAACTATTCAACAGTAAAAGAAGCAATGAATTTTATGGTAGAAAACACCAACGCTCAAATTCAATTCTACAAGGGAACTCCAATCAATGTCGAGGCTCCTATGTTTGTTGAACTCACCATCACTCAATGTGAACCGGGCGTAAAAGGTGACACAGTAAAATCTGGTGGCAAACCAGCAAAACTTGAAACTGGTTACACAATCCAAGTGCCATTGTTTGTGAACGAAGGCGACAGAGTGCGTGTCGACACAAGAACTGGAACATATATGGAAAGAGTTTAAGATTTTTAAAGACGGCAAAATTTATGCCGTTTTTTTTATGCAATTTTTTGATTGTGAGAACAAAAATTGATTTTCTGTCATTTTTTACACCTTGTCCAAATATCTTAAAATAGAGGAAAACTATGTTGGAAAAATATTTGCCAAAATCAATCTATAATGCGGTCAAAAAATATCTAAGCCTTGTTGACGTCAATGAAATAAGGATTAGACTTAATTCTCCTGTGGTTGTAAGTGTAAAAAACAAAAAATATTATCTTGGTGAAAACGGCTTTTGCTCGGTTGACCAAGCAATAGTTTGCGACTATATTATGCTACAAGATATTGTGTATAAATTGTGTGAAAACTCTGTATATAGTGTCAATGACAATCTAAAATGCGGATTTGTGACACTCCCAAAAGGCATAAGAGTTGGTGTCGCTGGCGAGGTTGTGACCGAAAATGGCAGGGTCCAAACAATCAAAAACTTTCAAGCAATCAATATAAGAATTCCGCATAATATTGTGGGATGCAGTGAATTTGCTCTTGAATATATTTTGGACAATGAGTTTAAAAACTCCTTGGTTATTTCTCCGCCAGGCGCAGGCAAAACGACTTTCATTAAGGATGTTATCTATCAAATTTACAAGCGTAATTATTCATTCAATGTGCTTGTCGCAGACGAAAGGAATGAAATTGCAGGCATAGACAATGGCGAAATGGGCTTTGATTTGGGCAATTTTGCTGACGTATACACAAATTGCAGCAAGGAATTTGCTTTTAAATTTGGAATAAGAAGTATGCGCCCAGATATTATTGTAACAGACGAAATTGACATTGACAAAGATTTGCAAACAATAGTTGATGCAACAAATTGTGGGGTAAAAGTTTTGGCCACAATTCATAGCGGAAATATCCAACAATTAAGACAAAAAAGAGGCTTTGATGAAGTGATTTCAAATCATATTTTTGACCGATTTATTGTCTTGTCAACAGACGAAGGCCCGGGCACGCTCAAAGCAATTTATGATGCCAAATTTCAATGCCTGTATTGTAGGTAGTTATGACAAAATTTGTTTTGATTTTGACTTTGATAGTGCTCATTATGATGATTGCAAGAGCAGTTGCCAAAAACTACAAAGAGCGACACAAAATCTATTGCGACATATGGGATTTTGTCCAAAATTACAAGTTGAACGTTGGGTTTAAAAAAGAAAAAATAAAACTTTTGACTCAAAAATATACTGACAAAACAACTGTTTTGGGGTGCTACAATGAATATATTTCTAGCGGGAAATTTGATTTAAACGATGTGAAACTTTTGGATGCAGACGAAAAAGAACAAATAAAGGACTATTTTGTTCAACTTGGCAATGGTGATTTTGAGACAGAAAAAAAATTGATTGAAATTGTAGAAGAATATTTTAAACAAAAGATAGATGAAACAAAACGGATTAAGGACAAATGGTGCCCAATGATAATCAAGTTGAGTTTTTTGTTTTCATTGGGGGTTGCAATTTTGTTTGTTTAAAGGAGAAATATGACAGTCGAAATTATTTTTAAGATAGCAGGTGTAGGCCTAATCACATCAATAGTCAACCAACTTTTGAAGCATTGCGGCAAAGAAGAAATAGCCTCGGTCACAACTCTTGCAGGGCTTATTATTTGTCTGCTTATGGTGCTTGATTTGGTCAAAGATTTGTTGTCGACCGTTCAAGGAATGTTTGGATTTTAAATGGAGATGCTATGAGTTCAACAATAATAAAAGTTGTGGTGGTGGGGCTTGTCACAGTTTTTGCAAATATAATCTTAAAGCAAATAAAACCCGAAATAGCAATCCTTGTCAACATTGCTGGTGGCATTTTGCTTGTGATTTTGATTGTGGACTTGCTGGGGGGAGTATTTTCAAGTTTTTACAATATTTTCAAAACAACAGGCATTGACAATGCTTTGCTTTTGCCAATAATAAAAATTGTTGGAGTGGGTTATTTGTGTGAATTTGGCGCCAACATCTGTCAGGATGCAGGAAGTTCGTCAATAGCGGACAAGATATTGTTTTGCAGCAAAATTGTGATACTTGTTTTGTCTTTTCCTATTATTCAAAGTGTTTTGGATATTGTGTTGGAGTTGGTATGAAAAAGTTTTTTTTAAGCATAATTTTGACTCTCACAATTTTTTCTTTTGGGCTAAACATTGGCACAACTTTTGGCGGTGACAAAACAATAATGGAAATGAGCGACAGTTTGTCCCAAGAAGTTAGCGAGACCATTGATGACATAAACTTTGACGAAATTCAATCTATTGTTGACGACTTTGATGAAAATCAAAAAAAGATGTTTTCACTCTCAAACATAAAAGACAAAGTAAAACAGGTGCTGAGTGGAGAGTCAAAACTTGACTTTGACTCAATTTTGGGCGGAATTTTGGGCGTGCTGTTTCAAATTGTGGCAGATTATTTGCCAATGTTTGCAATTTTGGTGAGTGTTGGGATTTTGTCTAGCATTTTGGGGAGTCTAAAATCCAAATCAAGTGAAAAATCAGTCGGTGACATCGTTCATTTTGCTTGTTTTTGTGTGTCTATTGTTGTGGTGGGCACAATTGTCAAAGGGCTTGTCAGCAACACAACCGCCAGCATAAACTCAATGCAAAAACAAATGAGTGCGATTTTTCCAATTATCCTTACAATGATGACCGCTTTGGGTGCAAGTTCAAGTGTTGGTGTTTTTCAGCCTGCGTTGGCCGTTTTTTCAAATATTTCAGCAAGAATCTTTTCGGCAATCATTATTCCAATTTTTACTTTGTCATTTGCTTTTAATATTATTGGCAATCTTTCCAACAATGTAAAACTGGACAAGTTCAATTCTTTCTTTTCTTCACTTTTCAAATGGCTTGTTGGTGTTTTGTTTACAATATTTTTTGCAATTGTGTCAATTCAAGGAATTACGGCTGGCTCGTTTGACAGTGTGTCAATCAGAACGGTCAAGTTTACTATGAGCAGTTATGTGCCTGTTTTGGGTGGATATTTGTCGCAGGGTATGGATATTATTTTGGCCACCAGTGTGCTAATAAAAAATGCTGTGGGCCTGGTTGGAGTGTTTGTATTGATTAGTTCTATCCTTGCTCCAATTTTGGAGATTGTTGTTGTATCGCTTCTATTAAAGGGGGCAAGTGCAATTTTGCAACCACTCAACAATGACCGAATAACCAACTTTCTTCACACAACATCCAAGTGTATTATGATGTTGTCAACCTGCCTAATTGTTGTGGCTTTTATGTATTTTATTATGATAGGGCTGGGGATGGCAACCGCCAATGTGGTTTAAAGGAGTCAGTATGCAAAGTTATATATTGAGTTTGCTGGGGATAGTCCTGATTAGCGTTTTGATAGAAATAATCCTGCCTAGCGGCCAAACGGCCAAATACATAAAAAGCATTTTTTCTATCTTTGTTGTCTATGTTCTTGTCAACCCAATAGTCGTTATGCTAAAAAAAGACTTTGACTTGACCAAATACGTCAACCAAGGCAATATGGAAATAAACGAAACACTGCTCAACAATATTTATAAAGACCAAATAGAAGCCAAATCAAAAGATATAGAAGATGCGCTAAAAGATGAAGGCTACGAAGGAGTAAAAGTGACTATTGTGTATAAAATTGTCGCAAATTCGCTAGTTTTGGAAAAAGTAAAAATAAATCTTGACAACCTAGTCATAACTAGTCCAAACACGAATATAAATAAGTATCAACACATTAGACAGGTTGTGGCACGGTCATTGGCGATAAGCGAGGAGGATATATTGTTTGAGTGAAAAAAAAGTAAAATTCAAATGGCTTGAAAAACTCAAAAACGTAAAGCATATTGAGATTATCATAATAGGAATATTTTTGGTTGTTTTGCTACTAATCTATTTTTCTACTCCAAAATCAAAGTCTAGTTCCAACTCTTCTTCAAATCAAGATAGCCAACTTACAATTACAAGATATGTCGACAATCTTGAAGCGGATTTGGAAAACACAATTTCCAAAATCAAAGGAGTAGGCAATGTCCAAGTTTTGATAACCCTTGATATGTCAGGCGCAACTATTGAAGACGATGTAATCAAGACAAGCAGTTTTCCTCAAATCAAGGGGATAGTGATTGTCGCAAGCGGAGTGGACAATACAAGCGTAAAAATGAATGTTTTGCGAGCCGTTGAAGCAGTGGTCGATATTTCTACTGGCAGTGTCGAAATCTTGTCTAGTAATTAAAAAAGGAGTATATTTATGAGTAAAAAGAAAAAAATCGTTGTATTGTCTGTTATGGTTGCATTGCTGGTGGTGACAGGCATAGTAAATGTTGTCTTAAACAACAATCTATCCAGCACAAATGTTAGCGGGACATCAACAGAAGTTAGCGCAACAACACAAAACTTTTATAGTATGTATAGAACAGAAAGAAGTTCTACTCGCCAACAAGAATTGCAATTTTATGAAGCAATTATGAAGAGTTCAACATCCAGTGATGATGCAAAAAAGGATGCAGAAGAAAAGAAACTCGCTCTTATTGCCCAAATGGAAAAAGAAATGGTGACAGAAGGCATAATCATTGGCAAAGGTTTTGACGATGCAATTGTTACTCAAAGCAGTGCCAACGTAAATGTGTTTGTCAAATCACCAGAACTCACAAGACTTGAAGTGGTTAGCATTACAGAAGTTGTCAAAGAGCAATTAGGTGTATCAATAGACAAAATCATTGTTATTCCATCAGAGAGTTAAAAATTTTACAAAATTAATTGCAATTTAATTTATTGTGTGTTAAAATACAATCAGAGGTATAATTATGTCGCAAATAAACGGGATAAACAGCACACAAATAAACAAAAGTATGCTTATCTCCATTGTAACCCTTGCAACCAAGGAAATCAATGGAGTTGTTGGCATTGCAGAGCAACCGTTCTACAAGGTTAGAAAGTTGTTTGACAAAAATTGTGGTTATGGAGTAGGAGTTAAGTTTACATCATTGGGACTTGTTGTTGATGTGTATATTACAGTGGAAATTGGTTATGCGGTGGCGGATGTCGTTTATCGTGTGCAACAAAACATCAAAAACAGTATGTCATCAATGTTAGATTTGCCAATCAAGGCAATCAACGTTCACGTTATGGACGCAGAAAAACATAAAAACTAACACTAGGACAAACGCCTAGTGTTTTTTTGGAGAAAATTATGAGTAGAACAATTTCAAGAGAAAATGCTTTTAGAACAATTTATTCAAAGTTGTTTAATGCAGAATTTGACGGACTAGAAGCATCAGATGATATCAATCAAAAATGCAATATTGAACATTACAATCTTATTTGTGATGGTTTTTCTTCACATCAAACAGAACTTGAAGAAATCATCAAAAAAAATCTAAAAGGCATATCAATCGACAGAGTGTATAAAATTGATTTGGCACTTCTTTATTTGGCACTTACAGAAATCAAGTTTTTAAACACTCCTTACAAAGTTGTAATCAACGAAACAGTCGAACTTGCAAAAAAATATTCAACTGACAAATCTGCCAAATTTATCAACGGATTTTTAGCAAGCGTAGTGTAATATGGATAGGGTTTTACAAGTCAGCCAAATAAGTAGAATCATCAAAGATATTATTGACAATGAATTTGTTTTGGAAAACAAAAAAATTGCCGGCGAGATATCTTCTTTTTCCGTTACACGAAACACAGCATATTTTGTCATAAAAGACAGCGAATCAATGCTTAGTTGCGTGATGTTTAATTGCACACAAAACTTTAATGTTGGCGACAACGTAATTGTTGATGGGTCCATAAAATATTATTCAAAGGGTGGCAAATTGTCGCTTTCGGCTACAAAAATTGAACTCGCAGGGCAGGGCGAGTTGTATCAAAAGTTTTTGCAGATGAAAGAAAAACTCGAAAGCGAAGGGCTCTTTGACTCAGCACACAAAAAACCTATTCCTAGTTTTATAAAAAGGGTAGGTGTTGTGACGTCTAGGACTGGTGCCGTTATTCAAGATATCATAAATGTCCGCACAAGACGAAATCCGAGCCTAGACATCGTTCTTTATGACGCCCAAGTCCAAGGAGCGCTTGCTGTCAAACAAATTGTTGAAGGCATAAACTTCTTTTCAAATTATGACAATGTTGATGTTGTTATAGTCGCACGTGGCGGTGGAAGTCTTGAAGACTTGCAACCTTTCAATGAAGAAGCAGTTGCTTGTGCAGTGTATAATTGCAAAAAAACTATTATTTCAGCAGTAGGGCACGAAACAGACTTTACTATTTGCGATTTTGCATCTGATTTGCGAGCCCCCACGCCGAGTGCTGCTGCTGAATTGGTCGCTTTTGATATGGCGGAACTTAAAAATACCGTCAAATTCTATCAAAACAAAATCAACAATAGGATAGAAAACTCAATAATCAACTATCAAATGTATCTAAAAGATTTGTCAATGAGTATTGAAAACTCCTTAAAAGAAAATTTGTTGGAATACAAAACAATTATAAAGGAACACAAAAATAGACTAAACAATTCAATCGACAACCTTATCCAAAACACAAGATATAGAGTATCATTAAACTTAAAGACACTAGATAACCTAAATCCTGCCAAGTTGTTGGAAAACGGTTATGCGGTGATAAAAAAAGACAAACATTATCAAAAAGACTGGACAAATATCCAAGTTGATGATATTATAGAGATAGAAAATTGTGAAGAAAAAATGAATTGCAAAGTTATAGAAAAAACAAAAAAGGATGAATTATGGAAAACGAAATTAATTTAGAACAAAGTCTAAAAAGACTTGATGAAATTGCCAAACTTCTTGAAAATGGTGCAACTCTTGATGAGAGTTTGAAGTTGTATGAAGAAGGCATAAAACTATCCAAACTTTGTATGGACAAATTAGAAAATGCCAAAGGCAAAGTTTTGGAAATCAAAAAACAAGACGGAACAGAGGAGGAATTCAATGGCTAAGGAAGGTTTTGTAAACGATATTGCCGACATCCACACAGATATTGCAAAATGGTATACTGATGTTGTCCTAAAAACTGATATGGTGGACTATGGCCCAGTGCGTGGCACAATGGTTATCAAGCCTTATGGGTATGCTGTTTGGGAAAATATCAAAAAATATGCAGACGAAAAATTTAAGAGCGTTGGAGTAGAAAATGCTTATTTCCCAATGCTTATTCCAGAGAGTTTTTTGAAAAGAGAAGCCGAGCACGTAGAAGGTTTTGCACCAGAAGTTGCAGTGGTGACTTATGCTGGCGGTCAAGATTTGGCAGAAAAACTTATAATTAGACCTACAAGTGAAACAATCATTTGTGAAATGTATGCAAAATGGATAAAGAGTTATCGTGATTTGCCAGTTAGGATGAATCAATGGTGCAATGTTGTCCGTTGGGAAAAAACCACTCGTCCATTCCTAAGGTCAAGTGAATTTTTGTGGCAAGAAGGGCATACAGTTTATGCAAGCGAAAATGAAGCAATAGACGATGTAAAGCGTATGCTTAATATTTATATTGATTTGTGCGAAAACTTGCTTGCAGTGCCACTTTTGAGCGGTGTAAAAACTGAAAAAGAAAAGTTTGCAGGTGCAATAAGCACTTATGGAATAGAAGCAATTATGCCAGACGGCAAATGCTTGCAATCCGGCACATCTCACTATCTTGGACAAAATTTTGCAAAAGCAAGCAATATAAAATTCTTGAACAAAGACGGTGTGCTTGAATATGGTTATTCAACATCTTGGGGCATTTCAACCCGTCTTATTGGCGCGCTTGTTATGACTCACGGAGATGAAAGGGGCCTTAGAATGCCACCAAAAGTTGCTCCTATTCAAGTTGTTATTGTGCCTATTGCAAGCCACAAGGGTGGGGTAGTTGAAGTTTGTCGTGAAGTAAAAACTAGACTAGAAAATGCAGGCATTAGAACAAAACTTGACGAAAGCGACAACACACCAGGCTGGAAGTTTAATCAATATGAAATGAAAGGTGTTCC
>CAYQCO010000011.1:0-23043 GCA_964416085.1 uncultured Lachnospiraceae bacterium
TGGCATTTGGTGGTACTTACGCTTACTTCAGTGCTAATGCTAGTGCAAGCGGAACTGTTACAATGGGAACATTGGCTGTTAAGTTGAATAATGGCGGCACAACACTTACACTTGAAGAAAACAATGTTGTTCCAAATCAACAAGTGTTTAATGGAAAAGACATCGCTATTAGTTATGACACAACAAATATCAATTTCTATGTAAGAATTAAATTCTCTGCTAGCGTGGAAGGCTCAATCACTCCTGGTTCAAGCGAACCTGAAGTTAAAGATGCTCTTAGCGTTGCAGGATTTAGTGGTTGGGTTCAAAATGGAGATTACTACTATCTAGGAACTGAGAGTGCTGCTACAAAAGCAACAGGAAGTACTGCTCCTACAAGCGTTCCTGCTACTGTTTCAGTTGCAAAAGAAGTAGGTGCTAATGGTTCAACTGCTTATATGGGCGCTACCATTAAAATTGAAATTTCAGTAGAAACTATCCAAGCTGATTATCTTGCAAGTTCAGATGATGCTGGCTCTATGTCAGTTGCAACACTTGCTGGTGCTTGGGACGGATATGTTAAAACTGCAAAAGCTGCTTAATCAAGCAAAATAAAAAATTAAATAAATTCAAAATTCACCAAAGATAAAAATTAAAATTTAATATCGACAAAGAAGAACCGATATCAACAGGGGCATCGCCTCTCACATCGGTTTCTTTTTTTGGCCTGTTGACAAGAGCAATGTTGTGTGATATAATGAAATTGTGTATAAAAAAGTCGATTGTGCATATAAATAATATAGCAACATAGGTGATTGTTGAGATTTGAGTAAATGATTTTTGGTAGCGACATTTTTTTGGCGAAACCACTTGACAAACACTCAATTATGTTGTAAAATCAAAATGTAAATAGGACCCAGTCCTCTTACGTTTTAGGTTGGATCAGTGATGTTCTGCGGACTCACTGGCACAAAGAGTCGGCTTTTAAAGCCGATTTTGTATAACAAGCTATCTATTGAAAAATAGACTGTGGGTATTCAAAAAAGGACATCAAACGATGTCCTTTTTTGCTGACTATTTTGTTTTATCCCAACAAGGATTATTTACAATTCTTCCATCAACAAGAAATCTTTTAGTTTTATATGTCTTACACTGCTAGTTGAGTAGTCTACATCGTCATTTGTGATGATGATTTTTTGAGAAAGGTTATCAATATCCGCAAATGCTCCAAACTCTCTTTTATATGCTTTTTCATCCACAATACTATATGCTACTTGAATAAAATATTTTTTATTTCCATTTTGAGCCAGAAAGTCAATCTCTTTGCCATTGTTGTCATAAACATAAAGATTATAACCCATATATTTTAGTTCGTTGAACACTATGTTTTCAAGGTTGTGCGTTAAGTCATATCTATTGTCCAAACATCTAAGCGAATTAAAACACACATCTTCATTATATACTTTTTGATAAAATGCAAGTTCTCGCTTTGTTTTTGTTGAATATTGTTTTACAGATTCAATAATATAAGCTTCTTCTAAATAACCAAGATATTTCATTACAGTATTGACTGAACATTCTGAATGTTCTTTTTTGACATAATCTCTAATTGAATTTGCTGAATAAATTCTACTGTTAGAGCGCAAAATGTAGTTCACTATGCTTTTAAATAAATTTGTTTTTCTAATTTTGTATCTATTTATTAAATCGTTAATTACAATCGTTTCATCTAAATCATTAAGATAAATTCTTTGTGCTTCTTCGCCATTAAATTCAAATCTTTTTGGAAAACCACCCCAAATCAAATAGTCAGCAATAGAACATTCTTTTTTCAATTCTTTTGTGTATTCCAAAATCTCTTTATACACAAAAGGTCTAATTTGAAATGAGACATATCTGCCACTTAATTCTTTTGTAAACTCTTTTGATAAAAGTTTTGAGTTTGAACCTGTGATAAAAACTGAGTTATTATCCAACCTTAAAGTTTTGCAAGCAGTATGCCAGCCTTCCAACACTTGAATTTCATCAAAAAACAAATAGCATTTGCCGTTTTTTCTGTTTTCTTCAACATATTTGATTAAGTCATCTGCACTTTTGATCATAGAACTAACTCTTTTATCTTCAAAATTCAAACAAATAATATTGTCAGTTTTTTGAGCAATTTCATTTTTAATCTGCTCCAAAATTACAGATTTGCCACATCTCCTAATTCCTGTAATAATCTTTATTAAATCCGAATCATAAAACTCTCTTACTGGTGCAATATAATGCTCTCTATTTATCATAAATATCTCCTTTTACTCTTATATAATACTGAACAATTTTGCAAAAGTCAAGCAAATTGTTCACTACTACTGAACAATTTTTTAATTTTTAGCAAAATTGTTCACTAGAAAATTAATTCGTTCAATTTTACGCATTTTTCCCCTTAAATGCCATTTTGCGTCAAAAACCTTAAAATTTAAGTGCCATTTTGTGTCAAAAAGGGTTGTAATTTACACAAAATCGTGTTATAATATACTTGGAGAACAAAAAATGAAAAGAAAAATATATACTGAATTATTAAATTGGAAAGATAAAGCGGACAAAAAGCCGTTGATTTTGCAAGGGGCCAGACAAATTGGCAAAACTTATCTTGTGAGTATGTTTGGTGAAAGCGAGTATAAAAATGTTGTTTATTGCAATTTTGAGGCTGAGAAAGGGCTTGCGGACATTTTTGTTGATATGGATGTTGAGCAAATTGTCCGCAAATTGTCACTTTACAAGCGAAAAGATATTTTTGAGACTGTCACTTTGATAATTTTGGATGAGATACAAACTTGTCCAAATGTTTTGACTTCGCTCAAATATTTTGCAGAGTGCAAAAAGGACTATCACATTATTGCTTTGGGGTCTTTGTTGGGTGTATCAGTAAACAGGCAACAATGTTCTTTTCCTGTTGGGAAAGTGGAATTTTTGAATATGTATCCTATGGATTTTGAAGAATTTTTGTGGGCAAACGGGGAGACTGAACTTGCCAATATGATATCAAAATCTTTTGAGAGCAATATGCCCCTTGATGATATTTTTCACAAGCGTGCTTTGGATTTTTACAAAGACTATTTGTTTGTGGGCGGAATGCCAGAAGTCGTTGCACTTGCGGTTAAAACCAAAAATATGGATATAGTCCGCAACAAGCAAAATGATATTTTGAATGCTTATCTCAATGATATGTCAAAATACAACAAAACAACCGAAATTGGCAAAGTTCAAATGTTGTATAAAAACATCTCTACTCAACTTTGCAAGGAAAACAAAAAGTTTAAATATGCTGACATAAAAACTGGTGGTCGTGCATCCTATTTTGCCACCGCTATTGAATGGATTGAGTTGTCTGGGGTTGCCAAAAGGTTGTTTAGATTGCAACAAATCAAATTGCCTTTGAATAGTTACAAGAGTTTGGAGGATTTCAAATTTTATTTTGGAGATATTGGTTTGTGTGGTGCTATGGAAAACATCCAATATGCTGATATTTATAGCAACAATCCTCTTATGAATGATTTTAAGGGTGGTTTGGCTGAAAACTATGTGTTCAATCAACTGCTTGTCAGCAATATTTCTGCGTATTATTGGACCAGTGACAATTCTGCTGAAATAGACTTTGTAACAAGGCTGGGTGAGGATATTGTCCCTATTGAAGTAAAATCTAGCGACAATGTCCGTTCAAGGAGTTTGAGTGTGTTCAACAAAGTTTATACGCCTAATTATTCTATTAGGATTTCTTCCAAAAATTTTGGTTTTGAGAACAATATAAAATCCGTTCCGCTTTATGCTGTATTTTGTATCAAATAAACCCTTAAATGCCATTTTGCGTCAAAAACCTTAAAATTTAAGTGCCATTTTGTGTCAATTTGGCATTTTTTTTGCACAAAACGGGGGTTAGGGGGCAGAAGTGCGCGACTTTCAAAAGCGGTGTAAGGGCTTTTGAAAGGCGCGCGGGCTTGTCCGAAAAGCGAACAAGCCAAACCGTTGCATTGCAACGGTTACTTCTGCCCCCAGTTATCCACAATTGTGGACAAAAAGTTGTGGAATACTTTTGTTAAAATCTTATTGCAAAATATGTCACAAAGTGATACAATAAAGTCAAGGAGTAAATATGCCATTTTGTAAATTCAGTAGCGGATACATAATTCAAGACAAGACAGTTGTTGACAATATTTTTATCAACGACTATTTGCCATATGCGCCGGGCCATTGTGTCAAGGTTTATCTTATGGGGCTTAGCAAATGCAACAACGCAAGCGCTATTGACAACAATATTGAAAATTTTGCCAATGTCTTAAATATGACGGTTGAAGATGTTGAGCAATGCTTTTTGTATTGGCAAGAGCAAGGACTTGTGCAAATTTTGTCCACCAAACCTATTGAGGTTAGATATCTTCCTATTCAACAAGGGCTTGGCAAAATTAAGAAATACAATGTCGACAAATACGCGGATTTCAACATCCAAATGCAAGAATTGTTGCCAAATCATATGGTGACTCCGACCGAGTATAGCGAGTATTACAATGTTATCGAAAACGAACATATTGAGCCAGAAGCACTTGTTATGATAACCAAATATTGCATTGACCTAAAAGGCGAAAATGTGAGATATCCATACATAGTGACGGTTGCAAAAAATTGGGCAAAAGAAGGTGTCCGCACAACCGAAGATGTAGAAAACAAAATTCAAGAATTGGGTGTGCTTGATGACAAAGTTAGACTTGTATTGAATGCACTTGGAACAAAAAGGAAAGCACAACTTGAAGATGTGCAAATGCTCAACAAATGGCTTGAAGAGTTTGATTTTGACTTAAATGTGGTTATTTATCTTGCCAAAAGATTTTCTATGAAATCCAAAATTGATATCTTGTTTTTAAACAATCAACTTTTGAAATATTATGAAATGAAACTCAATTCAATCGAAGAAATAGAAAACTATGAAAACGAAAAGCAAAGCCTTTATGACACCGCCAAAACGGTTGTCAAAAATCTTGGGCTTTATTATGAAGATTTGACAAAAGTTATTGATACATATGTTGTAAAATGGAACAGAATGAATTATGACAAAGAAATTTTGACTGTTATGGCTGACTATTCTTTCAAAAATTCTATCCGCACACTTGAAGGGTTTGACTCGGTTGTGCACAAGTTATACAAATTGGGAATCACAACCATTGACGCACTCAATGAATATCTAAAAGATTTGGCAACGACTGACAAAAAAATAGCAGAAATTCTAGAAAAATTGGGCATAAAACGTAATGTAAATTCTTTTGATAGGTCGTTTTTCAAAACTTGGACAGAAGTATGGAATTTTGGTGACGAACTTTTGGATTATGCGACAACAATTAGCGTTGGCAAGGCGAGTGCTATGCAATATATGAACAAAGTTTTGAGTAATTGGAAGAGTCAAAATATTTCCACTTTGGACAAGGCTAAGGCAACAAATATGGAAAAAGAAAAAGATACAAAACAAGAAAACTCCACAATCTCAAAAGAAGATATAAATGCGTTATTTAGCAACTTGGAATATGTAGAGGTGTAGTATGAATAAAAAAGAAATTTCAATAATTGTTAGGCAAGAATTTGCAGAAAAAAGACGCAAGGCTGAGCAACTTTGCGAAAACTATATAGAAAAATTGAAACAAGACGAAGAATTTAATTCGCTTTATCTAAAATATAATATTGCAAATTTAAACCTTATCAAAGCAAATCATTCATCCAAAGATGTTGAAGAAAAGACGCAAGAAAAATTGACGGCCGAAAACAATTTGAAAGAATATATGAAAACAAATAGACTCCAATTTGCGCGTCTTTCTCCACAATATTCTTGCAAAAAATGTAACGACACTGGCATTGTCAAGGGCAAAATGTGTGAGTGTCTTTCAAATGCTATTGCTGAGAGAATAAACAAGGCTAACTCAACTTACAACAATTTTCACACTTTTGATATGATAAACAGCAACAAAATGAACGAAAATAGCGAAAAAATTTACAAAGATATGTTTGACTGGTGCGAAAATTTCCCTAGCGAAATTATCAACATTTCACTTTTGGGTGTGCCGGGGTCAGGAAAAACTTTTTTGCTTGAATGTATCACGTCAAAGTTGATAGAAAAAGGTGTCAATGTCGTGTTTTGCACTGCTTTTGACTTCAATGAAGAATGTAGAAAATACCATATGAGCCAACCAAACAAATTGGAAAATTTTTTAAAATGCGATGCGCTCATTATTGACGACCTTGGGACTGAACCAGTGCTTAAAAATATTACACAAGAATATTTTTACAACGTCATAAATCTTAGACAAATAAACAACAAAGCAACTTTGATTTCTACCAATTTGGAACCTGAGCAACTTGTCAATCGCTACTCGCTCCGCACAATGAGTAGACTCAACAACAAGACACTTTCAAAACTCTATTATTTTTCAACCAACGTTGACAAAAGGACATATTAATATATGGGGCGCCGTCAGGTCCTTACACCAACCTGCCGACCGCCCCCTTTTACTTATCCACAACACTACATGCAATCGTAAAAATGTAAAGCATAACCATTAAAAAATAGGAACTTTTATAAAACTCCACCGACACTCATCACTTTTCACTCTTATTTCTTATTTCAAAATAAATCCAAAGATTAAAGAAAAGTGAAAAACGAAAAAATAAAAAATAAAAGTACAAACAAAAAAATCCTCGCTGACGCTTGGATTTATTTTGTTTGGTGGAGGTGTCGGGAGTCGCACCCGAGTCCAAATTGAAAATGATTGCATGCTCTACAAGTTTAGTTGAAGGATTGTTTTAACCAAAGTCGGTGCTTCAACCACCTTGTTTGGCGAGTCTAAAAGTTCTATTTTGCGTGCTAGACAACATACAAAACAGTTGTCCAATAATCGACGCTAGACTCTGCTGTATTGGAACCAGCAGGCTAACGGCTGTGCACTAGGCAGCAGCGTAAACTTCGTTGTTGTCGTTTACTTTAAAATTTTTTAGTATTTTACGTGGCTACCCACGACTTGCTCATACAACCACTCCCAACCTGTCGAACCTGTTTCACCCCCATTAAGAATTCTCTTGGCGGAGACGCCTTTCTTGGTCTTTTTTCTTGGCTGTTTCACGTTTGTCAAAAAGTTTTTTGCCCCTAGCGACACTTATTGCAACTTTTACGTGACTTCCTTCAAAATACACTTTGGTTGGCACAACGGTCAGTCCGTCTTGCTCAATTTGTTTTTTGATTTTTAATATTTCACGTTTGTGCAGCAAGAGTTTTCTATCCTTTCTCTCGTCTGGCTTGTGTCTTGAAGTGTTATACCCTTTGTCATAGGCTTGGATATAGGCATTTTTTAGCCAAATTTCACCTTTTTCAACACGGACAAATGACTCTTTGATTGAAATGTGGCCTGCTCTTACCGACTTGATTTCGTCACCAGTGAGAACTATTCCAGCCTCATAATCATCCAGCAAAAAATATTCGTGGCTTGCTATTGGATTGTTGCAAATCAGTTTCATATTTCCTCCTAGACTTAATTATTATATCACCTTTTAAATATTTGTGCAAGATGATTGACAAGATTTTACAAAAGTTTTGCATTGGGGGGCAGAAGTGCGCGATTTTCAAAAGCCCTTGCACCGCTTTTGAAAATCGCGCCGTCTTGTCCGCAAGCGGACAAGAAAAACGCTCGCTTATGCGAGCGTTGCTTCTGCCCACCTAATACTCATAATAGTCTTTTCTTCTTTTTTTCTTTTCCCAAGGTTGCAGTTTTCTTTTTTGTTTTTTAGGCTTTTCTTTTTTCTCTTTTGGCTGTTTTTTCTCTTCCTTATTTTTATTAAACTTGGTTGCATAATTATTGTTACGTTGTGCAATCAATTCTTCAATGCTTGCCTTGTTTAATTTCTCAGCCAAATCAAAATCAATTTGTCTAAGTTTTGTGTTGGCATTGACGCAAACAACTTGCAATTTGTCGCCCAAGCGATAACTATGCCTTGTGCCCACAAGAGTTTGCAATTTGTCGTTGTAGTCATAACTATCCACTGGCAAATATTCAAATCTAATAAGCCCTTCAATAGTGTTGTCAAGTTCAACAAACACACCAAACTCGTGCACACCAGAAATTGTGCCTTCATAAATCTCACCCAAATGGTTTTTCATATACAAAGCCTTTTTGTAATCATCAACCGCTCTTTCTGCTTCGTCTGCACGTCTTTCGGTCAAACTCGCTTGCGTGCTAGTGTCTTTTACCTTGTTGTCAAATTCTAGGTGAAGATTTTTGCTTGCTTCACCAGTCAAATAATGCTTGATTATTCTATGGATAAGCAAATCTGGATAACGTCTAATTGGTGAAGTGAAATGGCAATAAAATGTGCTTGCAATTCCAAAGTGCCCCAAACATTTTTCACTATAACACGCTTTCATCATACTTCTCAAAATCAATTTTATTAAAGTATTTTTTCTAGGGTCATCTTGAAGTTTATCCACAAGTTTTTGATAGTCAAAATATGTTGGATTTTCGCTATCAATATTGGCATTTATTCCAAGCCCCCTAAACACATCAACAAGTTTTGTAACTTTGGCACTGTCTGGCTTTTCGTGAACACGATAAACAAACGGCAGTTTTTTGGCAAAAAATGTTTCGGCAACCACTTCGTTGGCAAGTATCATAAGGCTTTCAATCAACTCGTGCGAGTCGTCTTGCACAGTTTTTTCTATGCGGTCAATTTCTTTTTGGTCGTTTTCAACAATCACTGGCTCTGGTATATCAAAGCGAATTTCACCCCTTGCTTCTCTCAACTTTTTTAGTTTGTTGGAAATTTCAAGATAGAGCAAAATGTCTTTGTAAATATCCTTGTATTCGTCAATAACTTCTTTGTCGCCGTCAATCATTTTTTGAACATTGGTATAAGTCATTCTATGTTTGCTCACAATCCAAGAATTGACAACTCGGCTCTTTTTTACTTTGCAATCTTTGTCAAGTTCCATAATGCAAGAAAGAGTGAGCCTTTCAACACCTTCTCTCAAAGAACAAATTCCATTTGACAAACTCTTTGGCAGCATTGGTATGACATAATCTGGGAAATATACACTGTTACCCCTTAAATATGCTTCATCGTCAATGGCTGTTCCGCTTTTTACGTAATGCGACACATCGGCAATATGCACACCCAAAATGTAACCTGTTTTGGTCTTTTCTACACTGATTGCATCGTCAAAGTCTCTGCTGTCTTCGCCGTCAATAGTGATTGTGTTGAGTTGAGAAAAATCTTCTCTACCTTCCTTGTCTTGCTCGGATACCTGTTGGGCAATTTTTTCGGCTTCGTTTTTTACTTGGTCACTAAACTCGTCACGAATTTTGTATTGGCGAACAATTGCCATTTCTTCGGCAGCAACTGTTCCTGCCTTGCCAAGTTTTTCAATAATTATTCCCCTTCGTTCTGCACCCTTTTCATTAAACACAACTTTGGCAACAACTTTGTCGCCTTCGACTGCGCCCATTTTGTCAGGCTTGTTTATTCTAAGGACTGGGAATTTTTCATCATCTGGATAAACATAACACTTGGATGCTGTCACCTTAAATTCACCAACAACATAGTCAGTCACGTGACGAACAATCTGCACAACTTCGCCATCGCAACTGCCGTCATCTTGGTGGCTGATTATTTGCACCAGCACAATATCTTCATCAAGTGCTCCGTTCAACAAATCTTTTGGGATAAAAATATCCGGCAAATTGTTGGGATTGTCAATCAAACTTGCAAAAGCATACCCCTTTTTGTTTGCCATAATTTTACACTTTTTGTATCCGCGTTTGGATGTCAAAAACAATTTTTTGTTGTCGTCAAGCATCAATTCGCCGTCTTGGACAAGAGTTTTCAACCACTCCTTGCTCTCTTCTTTGGTTATGGACAAAAGTTGTGCAACTTCAACTGCCATTTTGTCCATTGTCATATAAAACAAGTTTTCTTTGTCAATTATTTCTAGTATCGTTTTGCTATCCATATTTTCTCCTTGCGCCATAAATAGCGACAAACTCTATACTATATAATAGCAAATTGAAAAAAAAATGTAAATTGATTTATCTAATGTCACAAATATTTCGTCTCTTGCCAATGCTTTACTTGTACTAGGAACTTCTGTGATAAAACAAATTGACTTTTTGTCCTTGTATTCTATTTTTCGAAAAATGGCAATAGCTTTATCAAGACTTCAATTTTTTGTTCAACAATAATATAAAAACTTTTCAAAAAGTTCCTATTTTTTAATGGTTATGCTTTACATTTTTACGGAAATATGATAGTATGAAGTGACAAAAGGGTTTAATAAGTTTAAGGCGCAAATGGATACAAAAAAAAGGAGTCGTTATCTCCTTTTTGCCATAAGGCTGTGATTAGAATACATTTATTTGAACTCGTTATGTTTTTTTGTATATTTACATTTTACATCAAAAAAAGGAGAATGTCAAGTGGAAAAACAAACTTTTTATTTAGGAATGGATATTGGAACAAATAGTTGCGGATGGGCGTTGACGGATGACCGCTATCAGTTGGCAAAATTAAATGGTAAAGATGCTTGGGGTGTTAGGCTTTTTCCAGAAGCGGAAACGAAAAATGAAAGGATAATGAAACGAACTGCCAGAAGAAGAGCAGTTCGCAAGCGCTTGCAAAATGCTTGGCTTAGAGAGTTGTTTGCTGATGAAATAGACAAGGTAGACAAAAACTTTTTTGACCGCTTGAAGTATAGTAATTTGTGGAAAGAAGACAAAGAACTATTAAACCCAAATTTAACCAGCAAATACTCGTTGTTCCACGACACATTAAAGACAATATACACAGACAAAGACTATTACAAAAAATACAAAACCGTATACGATTTAAGGGTCGAATTATTGACAAAACCGGCCGATGACATAAGGCTTCTTTATTTGGCTGTTCATAGCATTTTGACTCACCGCGGACATTTTTTGAGCGGACTGAGCCAGTCGGATAATGACGGCGATATTAATGAAGATATAAGCGAGTTGTATTCGCTAATAACTGAAATATGCCAACAAAATGAATTGGATGAAAATTTGTTTAATTTAAAATTTAAAAATACCAATTTTTTGGCAAATTTATTGAAAGATTTCAATGACCTGTCATCCATAAAAGCGATAAAAGAGAAATTGATTGAAGACTTGGGTGCAAAAACAAAATTGGAAAAAGAAATTGTCTCAGTTTTTGTTTCGGGCAAGTCGTCTAGTGACAAAATTTTTCCATACATAGACAAAGAAGACAAAATTGAATTTGATTTTGACAGCGACAACTATGATACAGATGTTTATGCTAAGTTGTGCACAACACTAGAAGACAAGGAACTCGCTGTTGTCGATTTGTTAAAACAAATTTTTTCCAAAATTCAGTTGGCAAAAGTGCTTGGTGACAGTCAATATATTTGTCAGGCGATGGTGAAAAAATATCACAAACATTCACAACAGCTTCAAGAGTTTAAAAAGTTTGTTCACAAATATTATCCATCTAAAACATCTTTGTTTTTTAGAAAATATTTTGACAAAAACCAAAAGAAAGAAACAGTCGACAACTATGCAAAATATATTTCTACTGATTTAAAAAGTGGCAAAAAGCAATGCTTTGAAAAAACTGCCACACAAGAAGATTTTTATAAATTCGTCAAAAAGCAACTAGAAAGTTTGCCAGTTGAATATCAGGGAGATTTGCAAGACTTTGAATTGCAAAAACAACACTTTATAGAACTGATGGACAAAAATGAGTTTTTGCCAAAAATTAGAAGTAGAGAAAATGCGGTCGTTTCAAACGGACTTTATTTAAAAGAGTTGAAGCAAATCTTAAAAACCAACGAAATCAAATATCCATTTTTGTCACAAAAGGATGAAACTGGATTGACAGTTGCGGACAAAATTGTGAGCATTGTTGAGTTTAGAGTGCCATATTTCGTTGGACCGATAGGCCAATATCCTAATGAAGAAAAGTCTGGCTGGGCAGAAAGACAAAACAATTTGGAATTAAGACCTTGGACTTTGAACAAAATTGTAGATTTTGACAAGGCCGAAGACGCTTTTATTCAAAGAATGACCAACAAATGCACATATTTGAGCGAAGAAGATGTCTTGCCAAAAGACTCAATTTTGTATTCAAAATTTAGAGTGTTGAATGAACTTAATAATTTAAAAATTAATGGAAATGCAATTTCTGTTGAATTAAAACAAAAAATTTTTGATACATTATTTAAAAATCATAAAAAAGTTACAACAAAAAAATTGCGTGAATTTTTGTTGACCGAAAACATTGTGTCAAAAGAAAATATTGAACAAACTACATTTTCTGGCATAGACAAAGAGTTTGTCAACAACTACTCAACATATATTACATTAAAAGAGCATTTTGGAGAGCAGTTTGTTGATTTACACAAAGATGATTTTGAAAAAATTATCAAATATCACACAATTTTTTCAGACAAATTGAGACTGGAAAAACGTATCCGTAGAGAATTTGAATATTTTAATAATGACGATATAAAATTTTTAAAATCTCTCAACTATTCAAAATGGGGCAGATTGTCTCAAAAATTTTTGACCGGACTAAATTTTGTCAACAAGCAAACAGGTGAAATCACAAATGTGATTGATGCTATCTGGCAAACAAATTGCAACTTGATGGAATTGATGGGCAAGGATTTTACTTTGTCTGAAATTCTGTTGGACAGAACCAAAAAAATTGCAAAAGACTTGTGCTATGAAGACGTGGAGTCGTTGTATTGTTCACCTGCTGTCAAACGTGGTTGCTGGCAAGCGTTGCAAATCATAAACGAGATAAAAAATAAGATAGGCAAATATCCTGACAAAATTTTTGTAGAAGTTTCTAGATCCGACCAAATCAAAGGCGACCTTGGAAGAAAAGACTCGCGTCATAAATATCTCTTAAAGAGACTTAACAACAAAGACTTAAAAAATGCTTGTCCAAAATATGCTGTTGAATATGACAAGTTGATGGATGAATTGAATCAGAGCAGCAATTCAAATGTGCGCAGTGACAGATTGTTCTTGTATTTTACACAACTAGGCAAATGTATGTATACTGGCGAGCCGATAGATATAGTTGACCTGTATAATGACAATTTGTATGACATTGACCACATAATTCCGCAGAGCAAACTCAAAGATGATAGTTTGAACAATAGAGTATTGGTAAAAAAGGATGCCAACAGAGCCAAAGGGGATATTTATCCAATAAGCGAAATATGTCCAGAATGGGTAACCAAGCAACGTGGCTTTTGGGAAATGCTTGCAAAAATGGATTTAATTTCTGCTGAAAAATTGGCAAGACTGGTTAGAGTAGACAAATTTACATCCGAAGATGCCAACGACTTTGTCAACAGACAAATGGTGGTCACCAACCAAGAGACAAAAGCCGTTATTGACCTGTTGAAGTCTGTTGTGGACAATCCAAGCAATATAGTGTTTTCAAAAGCAGGTTTTGTTAGCGATTTTAGAAATAAATATGGAATTTACAAATCCAGAGATGTCAATGATTTTCACCACGCAAAAGATGCTTATCTAAACATTGTGGTGGGTGACGTGTTGAGAACTCGTTTTACTGAAAACTTTTGGCAACGTAACAAAGATGATGCAAACAAAAACACAACTGCCAACATTAGCAAACTTTTTGACAACAAAGTATACAACAATGCAAAAGACATTGTTTGGAAAGGTGACGAAGATGTCGAAAGAATTCAAAATATTTGCAACAAAAACACCTGTGCAGTGAGCGTAATGCCGTATGTAAATTCAAATGGAATGTTTTATGACGAGACAATATACAAAAGTTTGTCAAAAGAGCAATCAACAAAGGCAAGTGTCAATTTGAAGGGGGATTTAAATAATCCGCTTTCTTCGATTGAAAAATATGGCGGATACAATAGCCTAAAAAATGCGTATTTTATGGTTGTTGAGAGTCTAAATAAAAAAGGCAAAGCGCAAAAAACAATAGAAGCGGTCCCAATTATGATTGAATACAAATATAGAAAAGACCCAAACAAGCAACAAAAAATTCTTGAATATTTGGAACAAGAAAACAATATAAAAATCACAAAAGTTATCCTTGACAAATTGAAATATAATTCAATACTTAAAATTGGTGGCGGTTTGTATAAATTGACAGGCAAGACAGGTTCTTCTTTCAAAGTTTTGAAAGCGAGTGAATGGCATATAGCCAATGACGATGTAAAATATATCAAAATAATTGAAAAATATCTTGCCTATGATGAAGAATTTAAAAAGAGTTTACCGCAAGATGAAAGTCAAATTATTGTTGCCAAAGCCAACAAATCAAATCAAAATGAATTGATTTTGACTAGACAAAACAATATAGAACTTTATGACAAAATTATTTTACAATTGTCAAAAAGCATATACAATCATTCTGCTATTCAAAAAGTGAAAGAGAAACTTGACCGATGCAAAAATAACTTCATAGAATTGTCAATAGATGCTCAAACCAAAATGTTGAGTGGTTTAATAAAATATTTGGGTGGGGCATATTCTGTGGATTTGACTTTAATCGGTGTGGCTAACGCAAATGCTGGTGCAACCACAATAGGCAAAAATATCACAGACCTAAATATTTCACTTGTTTGCCAATCTGTCACAGGAATTGTTCAAAAGGAAATCAAACTATAATGGGTTTTAGAACAGTGGTTGTAAAGAACAGGTGCAAGATTGACTTAAATCTTGGTTATATGGTGTGTCGCGGCGAAGAAGAAAAACGAGTTTTTATTCCAGAAATTTCTGTTTTGATTTTGGAGTCTACTGCAATTTCGCTGACGACCGCCATAATAAGTGAACTAACAAAAAATGGTGTAAAGATAATTTTTTGTGACGAAAAACATAATCCAGAAAGTGAACTTTGTCCGCATTATGGAGTGCATAATTCTTTTGGTGTTATTTCAAAACAAATCAAATGGCGCAAGCATAACAAGGAACTAGTTTGGACTCATATCATCAAAGAAAAGATAAACCAGCAAAAAAGTTTTTTGTATCAATTAGGTTGTCTCAATGAAGCAATGCTGTTGGAAAAATATATGGCAGAATTGCGACTAAATGACAAAACAAACAGAGAAGGTTTTTCGGCAAAAGTATATTTCAATGCCCTTTGGGGAATGGGTTTTGTTAGACGAGAAGAGAGTTTAATTAATAATGCTCTTAACTACGGCTATGCGATATTGTTGTCTTGCTTTAATAGGGCGTTGGCGTCAAGGGGATATCTCACACAAATAGGTATTTGGCACAAAAACGAATTTAATGATTTTAATTTGGCGTGCGACTTGATGGAACCTTTTAGAATATTGGTTGATAAAAAAGTCTATTCAATGGAGACAAACGAAACTGATTACAAGCGAAAGGTGTTGGAACTTTTTGAGACAAAATTAAAAATAGATGGACGAGAACAATATTTTGAAAATGCGATAAACGTCTATGTTGATTCTGTCCTTCACGCAATAGAAATGGGGGATACAAACTTAATTAAGATGTATGAATAGTAGATTTATGAGAGTAATTATATTTTTTGATTTGCCAACCACGACCCACAAACATATGACAGAATATAGATATTTCCGCAAATTTTTGATAAAAAATGGCTTCATTATGTTGCAAGAGTCTGTATATTCCAAATTGGTCATAAATAGAAGTTCGCTTGCACTAGTGAAGAAAAAAGTTAGAGACAATCTGCCGTCTAGTGGCAATATACAAATTTTGGAAATAACTGAGAAGCAATATGCGAGTATTGAATATTTGCGTGGCTCGGCGCAAAAGATTGTTATCAATTCAGAAGATAGGGTGGTGATGCTATGAAACTTGTCAACAATCGTTATCAACAGCATATGGACTTTGCACAATTTAATACATATTTTTTGATTGTGGAAAACTCGCAAGAATATTTAAAAGTTGTAAAAGAACTTTATGAAGAGTTTTTCTGTAATATCGAAAGTGCGTTTGTTTTGTCTGAAAATTCCACAATTTTAAATTTAACCAAGAGCGGACTGTTTCTTTATGACTACTTTAATTTTGATATAAACAACAAAAAACTTGTGAGTGAAATAAACAATAGAGTAATAAATTATATTTCACAGCAAGATTTTGTGCAAGATTTTTTTGATTTGAACAAATTGTATATTGATATAAACGACAAAATTGTGGAAAACTTTGATTTTAAAATTGAATACGATACGGACTTTTCCTATGACAAATTTGTCAAATTGTCCAATTACAAAATTGACTCACAATCAAAATTTGCCGACAAATTGATGTCTTATATAAAACTATATTCAAGTTTAAAAAACACAAAATTGGTGATTTTTGTTGGCCTATCTTCGTTTTTATCTCAACAAGAATTAAACCTTTTTTTGAAAGAATTGGAGTATTTGGAAATAAGTTGCTTGCTGATTGAACCTTGCCAAAAATATAACTTAAATAATGTTGGAAGAATAATTATTGACGAAGATTTATGTGAAATTTAGCACAAAAATTATGCAGATAATAGCGAGAAACGTAAAAGTGAAATATGCAATTCATTGTATGTAAATTTGCCAATGCAATGGATTGCTATATTTTGCAAAATGTGCACAAAAAGCATTGCAAAATTAAAATTTTTGTGTTAAAATGCGAATATAGAATATACAAAATAAAATGTGGCAAACATAAGTAATTCTTGAATTTGAGGTTTGAGAGTTATGTTATTTTGTATATACCTTAAACGACAAATTCTTTTTTGCTATATATAATTATGTTTGAGAGTTATGTTATTTTGTATATACCTTAAACATAAAAGTGCAGCAAACATTATAGCGAGTGGTTTGAGAGTTATGTTATTTTGTATATACCTTAAACCACTCGTTATGCCGTTTAAAAATGTTGTGTGTTTGAGAGTTATGTTATTTTGTATATACCTTAAACATGCAAGAAATTAATGATGAAGAATTGGATGTTTGAGAGTTATGTTATTTTGTATATACCTTAAACTTTAACTTGCTTTTTCCGTTTGCAATAATAGTTTGAGAGTTATGTTATTTTGTATATACCTTAAACCATCAACAATAATGATTGAGCCATACGGAAGTTTGAGAGTTATGTTATTTTGTATATACCTTAAACATAAATTTCTTGTGCAATTTGCATCGCATTGGTTTGAGAGTTATGTTATTTTGTATATACCTTAAACGTTTTGAAGCAACAACTAGCCGATTTGCAAGTTTGAGAGTTATGTTATTTTGTATATACCTTAAACTTGAACGATAACCTGCTTTAACTTCTACATGTTTGAGAGTTATGTTATTTTGTATATACCTTAAACAAAATGCTTGACATACTTCACGTTGTGTGGGTTTGAGAGTTATGTTATTTTGTATATACCTTAAACTTTCAAAATCATAATAATCACAACTCCAACGTTTGAGAGTTATGTTATTTTGTATATACCTTAAACGAAATTGAAGAATTTGGGGCACAAGAAATTGTTTGAGAGTTATGTTATTTTGTATATACCTTAAACCTTTCTTTAAAAGGAATAAATAAAGACAGAGTTTGAGAGTTATGTTATTTTGTATATACCTTAAACATTCTTTTAATTTCATATTTTCAATCTCCTGTTTGAGAGTTATGTTATTTTGTATATACCTTAAACAAAAAAAACCGTTTTTTTTCTTAAAATCCAGTTTGAGAGTTATGTTATTTTGTATATACCTTAAACATTAAGAAATGTAATTATGCGGACATTAGTGTTTGAGAGTTATGTTATTTTGTATATACCTTAAACGAAAAGGAAAAATAACATGAATACTACTGAGTTTGAGAGTTATGTTATTTTGTATATACCTTAAACAATTATATGGTTAAACCGATTAAAAAGCAAGTTTGAGAGTTATGTTATTTTGTATATACCTTAAACTAGGTAGGGCATACCTCCACCCCCACCCCAGTTTGAGAGTTATGTTATTTTGTATATACCTTAAACTAATGAATTATCAAAAGTGATTAAACACTTGTTTGAGAGTTATGTTATTTTGTATATACCTTAAACAACGATTTTTGGCACTTTTTCAAAATTTATGTTTGAGAGTTATGTTATTTTGTATATACCTTAAACTTTTAATTGCGTTTAGATCTATTTCATAAGGTTTGAGAGTTATGTTATTTTGTATATACCTTAAACTGCCTTTATTTTTCATACACGCCGCATTGTGTTTGAGAGTTATGTTATTTTGTATATACCTTAAACTTGGTAAATCCTTTTGTATATCCACCACTCGTTTGAGAGTTATGTTATTTTGTATATACCTTAAACACCTCTTGGAATTTTGAATTCTGGCGCACTGTTTGAGAGTTATGTTATTTTGTATATACCTTAAACAACAAAAACGCCTTGCATCTGTCGAAATCTGTTTGAGAGTTATGTTATTTTGTATATACCTTAAACATATAATATTTATTAGAATAATCTTCTATTGTTTGAGAGTTATGTTATTTTGTATATACCTTAAACACTGGTGAGTATTGTAATATTTGGCGAATAGTTTGAGAGTTATGTTATTTTGTATATACCTTAAACATACAGTATTGATTGCTATGGGATTACTATGTTTGAGAGTTATGTTATTTTGTATATACCTTAAACATGACGATTGTAATTTAGATTAAAAGGAGTGTTTGAGAGTTATGTTATTTTGTATATACCTTAAACAAAAAATAATGAGATATTGGTAAAAGATTAGTTTGAGAGTTATGTTATTTTGTATATACCTTAAACTACAAAAACGAAACAACAAAAGGATGTAGTATTAAAAAAAACAAATGCGCACATAGGACAAGCCTATAACAATCGCATTTGTTATCATCATAATACAAAATTTATTTCAAGATGTCAACCATTTTCTAAATAATTGAATTATTGCGCGCAACATACTTAATTATTCAAGGCCGCTCTCTTATCAAGACGTAGGTTTGAGAGTTATGTTATTTTGTATATATTTTAAACGTTTTAGTTTTTTTGTTTGCAATTAATTGGACACTTTTTAATCCGTTTAAGCAAATTTAAACTTGACATTTCTTTGCCATAATGTTAGTATATATTTGCCATCACCCGAAATGGGGAAGTTGCTGTCAAATGACGAGCAAACAGAAGAGAATGCATGGCTATTAATAGCATAGACTCTTCATAGAAGATAGTTGTTTATGCGACTATCTTTTTTAATTGTATTTATGTGGTATACACAATAGGAATATTGATTTTTTTAACAAAGTTGATATGAAATGTCAATTCACAATGAATATTTGCAAATGTTTTGATATCACTATCAAAAACATTTGAATATATAATAAATACGCAATTGAATTATAAAAGGAGCAGTAAAACTACCGCTCCCTTATGCCCTGTGAAGTTATCTCAGGCAATTGCAATCTGTGTATTACTACCAGTTGCTTGACACATATATTATATACCATAAACGATTAAAAGTCAAGACAAAAAATAGAGAGGTTGATTAAATGCAACCCCTACCCATATGACGACCAATGTGCCATACATCGATATGTTGTAATGAATATGTTATTCATTACTTAATGTCATTATATCTTATCCAAAATTAAAAGTCAACAATGTTTATAAAAAATGGGGTTATAAGATGTTAGATATGTTGCTCAGGATATATGGTGCTATGCAACATAACTTGAAAGTTATGCCATTTTGAATATGTTTTAAACTAATATTAATTGATAAAAATTAAGTTCATAATGTATTCAACATATAAAAATTGATAAAAAAAATCCACTTGCATAATTAATAATTTCAACTTGCTCATCTCTTGCCAGTTCAAATTTTGCATATAGAGACCCCCTAATTATAAAGTCACAAATATCATTTATTCGTTTTTTATCCATAGTATACTCCTAAAATTAGTCATATCATAACACAATTTTCTTAAAATTGAAATACTTTTGGGCATTTTTATCAAAAAAATAAATTTTGTCCGTTTTTACATCGCAAATTTTCAGCCAAAAGTTTGCACATTCATATCATTATGATGCGGATGGATTTTTTGTTTTGATATTTCTTTTTTATATGATATAATTGAGATAAGTTATGAGGATTTTTGATTTATTAAAAGGAGAATAAATTATGGAATGTGAAGTTAGATTTTATTTCCCAATAAAACAATATAATGATTGGAATACTAAGTTACAAAAAATAGACGATTTGACTTGTGGTGGTAGAAATTATGAAAAAACAGCACAATTTAATCATCCAATGAAACAATACGATTTTTATTCAAAAGAGATTGACGGACGTTTTAGGGTCCGTGTAACAAGATGGACGACTGAATCAAAATGTAAACTCAGCTGGAAAAGAAGGTTGCCAATTACAACATCTACACAAATCAATCAAGAAGAGGAGGTTGAACTTTCAATTGCCGAAAAAGAATATAAAAATTTAATGTTTTTAATAAAAAATGTTTTGCATTTAGATGAAGTTGAATCCTATGAAAGATATAGGACAGTGTATTCTAACAATGATGTTGAGATTGTTTTGGATGAATATCCTTTTGGTTTAGCATTAGAAATTGAAGCAAAAAACGAAGATTTGGCATTTGATATAATTGATAAATATATGAATTTGCTAGGATTGAGTTACAATAAAGCCTATCGACTTTCTTGGGATGATAAATATTTGGAACTTTGTAAAGAACAAAATGTTGAATGTTATAAATATGTAACCTTTGACAAACCTATGCCAGAGGTAAAATAATTTTATTATTTGAAATTATTCTAATATATTCACTTATTTATTTTTTGTTGATTACCATAACAGAGTGCTGATGACTTTATTTATCAAATGAGATATAATGTGGTTGGATATTGAGTGCGGTGCGCAAAAGCACTTAAACCAAATAATAAACCATAAGGTAGGATTGGTCGGTATCTGTGTAGAGAATAGACCCGATTTCGTATTCATAACGGTCGGCGAAAGTGATATAGGCGAAAAAGTCGGTGTCATAGGTGACTATGTAGTGGATTGGGTGAGATAGGTCAAAATATTCGCCTTCAAAATTGATTTTGTTTAAAGTAACGTATATATCTGCGGTTGTGTATACACTGTCGTTCACGATTTGGACACCACAACCTGTTGTGGTGGTTGGGGTGTCACTTTCTTCAAAAAATGTCAAGATGTTTAGGGTCGTGTTGTCAAGATTTAGTGTGCCAGAAGAAATTGTAATGCAACTTTCGGCAGATATTTTTGAGTCACAAATTGTGTAATTGTTGTTGGTTAAAAACATTAGAGCGGTGGAATTTTCACTTGAAATTATCTCGCAATTTTTTATTTCAATATTTGCATTTTCACCGTTTTTTGCGAGAATAATATTTGACTTACTTTCAAGTTTTATACTTGAAATTTCTATTGACATTTTGTCTTGTGCTTCAATTTCAAAAATTGTTGTTTGTGAATAAATTTTGGATGTGTTTTTACTTGTATTTGTGATTGCAAATTTTATCTCATTTTTGAGGATTTTAAAATCGATATTTTTTAATTCGTGACCGTTTAGGTCAATTGTGCAATTTAGTTTTTCATCTAAAAATATTGTTTCATTTTTGTCAAGTTTGATGTCATCTCGAAGAATAATATTTGAATAATTTTCTATTCCAAATTTTAATTCTTCAAAATTGTTTAGGCAATAAAATATTTTCCCATTATTTATTAAATTATTTATATTTAAATTGTCAAAAAATATTATTCCACCGTTATTTGTCACTTTTTCATTAAAAACAGCGTTAAAAATAGATATTTTTGCATTTTTATCAATTTCTATTTCTTTATTTATTGTTAAATTATTTATTTCAATATTATTTGAAATATTTATTTTGTAATAATTTTCATTGTTATTTGCATTAATAAATTCTTCAATATTTGTTACATTTGCAATAGATTTTTTTATTTCAAATTCTATTGTTTTTGTGCCATAAAAATTATTTTTACCTGTAACAATAATTCTGTATTTCCCAGCATTTACAAAATTATTTTCACTCAAATTTAGTTGAGCAAATTCTTCATTTTTTGCATACTCAAAAGTTAAAATATAGTCAATATTTTCTGTCAAATTATTGAGTTTAATTTCTGGTTTTTGACTCGTGCCGTCAAAAGTTTTGTCTTGCAATTTTTCAACTTCTGGAAGAGTTTTTCCAACGGCTACATTAATATTTGTGTCAATATTTTTCACATAATTTTTTCCATTTTTGATATACGTAAATTCATTGGCTGTGAGAACAATTGGGACTAAATATTCTCCGCTATTTTTTATCTCGATTGAATAATCTTCACCAATAGTTGCGGTCAATTTATTGTCAAAATTTTCTTCAATAGCATTAATAATTTGACTAGACAAATCACTTCTAGCATACACAATATCTAGTGGTTCAATTTCTGCATATTCTACCACTTCATAGCCCACAATTTCGACTTTGCCGGTCAAATTTTTGTATGAATTATTGTATGGCTCAAACTTCCACTCATAAGAATTTTTGCCTAACTTGATGCTAACAGTAGGGTCAACCCAATCAATTTCGCCATATGTATCGCCAGAAGAAATGTCTATCCCGATTTCGTTCAAAGTGGTGCCAACAATTGCAAAATCGTTCTCAAAACATATTATTGGAGTGACATTTGATTCTTTCAATTCACTACATCCAAAGAGCCCCACACAACAAAAAATTGCGACAAAAATCCCAACCTTAAAAAACTTTTTCATACCCATATTTCTTCTTTGTAAAAACAAATACTATTTGATATGTTTCTATCGGGAGTATATCATAAATGACCGAGTTGTCAAGATGTAAATTAAAAATTTTTCCAAAATTCTTTAAAAATTATTGTTTTTTTATCAATTTTTCATCAAAAATGATTCATTTTTGTGAAAAGTTGGCGTTCAATAATTTACAAGTTTATCCAAATGTGTTAAACTTGCATTAATGAAAAGTGTATTGACTA
>CAYQCO010000012.1:0-22813 GCA_964416085.1 uncultured Lachnospiraceae bacterium
TTAAAAAATAAATTTAAAAAATAAATTTAAAAAATAAATTTAAAAAATAAATTTAAAATAATTAAAAACAAATTAAATATAAAATAAATATTAATCTATCAAATAATAAAAAATAGCATAAAATAAGTAAATTATGCCATTTTATTGATTTTAAATAATTGTAGATAATAAATTTTAATAATTTTTCACATTATTATTTAATATAAAATATATTTATATTTTTAATAATTTTTCATATTTTATACAAATATATTTTAGTCAAACGGATTGGAAGTGTCAGGGGTGAAAGTGGCGAAATTTTTTAGGGTTTCGGCTTTTAAAATTTCTTTGGCTTGTTCAATAGGCATTGTGGTGTCCGTTGCGGATGCGCAGGCGTGACCGCCGCCCCCAAACATTCTTGCAATATGTGATATATCCATTCCATTTACACAGCGCATTGATATGTGGAGTTTGCCTTGTCTTGGTGATGCAACAAAATATGTCAGGCAATTTTTGGTGAGCGCAAATGCTTGGTTGATAATTATGCTGCAATCGTCTTCTTTGCAGTTGGTGGCAATCAGGTCGTCAGGGGTCACTTGCACAAACATCGCCTTGTTGTCAAACCAATATTCTGCTTTGGTCATAGCGCGCGCAAGCAGTTGATATTTGTTTGGCTCATTGCCTTTAAAAAACATATGATATATTGGCAAAATGTTTACACCTTGGTCCATAATTTCGCCCACAATTTTGAAAGTGTTTGCACAAATATTTGGCACAGTGAAGTTGTTGGTGTCGGTCAAAATCCCAACATAGCAATATTTGAAGAACTTTTGCGACAACTTCATATTGAGCGGAAAAAGATAATTAAACACATTTTCGCAGTTGGATGACACAATGTTGACAAAGTTTATGTCTGCATAATTTGGATTGGCTTTGTGGTGGTCAAAACTCACAGTAAACTTGGCATTGTCAAAAATGTCAACATATTTCAAAAACCTATTTTTGTCACCGCAATCCACACAGATTGCAACATCAAAATCGCGCTCGTCAGGATTTATGACCGCATCTTTGGTCATAAGTTTAAATTCTTCGGAAAGAGTTTTATATTCAGTAAAAATTGCTTTTTTGATATGCGGAAAATTTTGCGACAAAAAATCCCACATCATCATACTGGACCCAAAAGCATCGCCGTCAGGGTTTATGTGTGTCAAAATGGCAACACTTTTGGCTGTTTTTAATTTGTTTAAAAATTCGTTAATCATATTGACTCCTTAGGATATTGTAACAAAATTTTGAGCATTTGTCTACAAAAATGTGAAAAAGTTATCCACATTTGGTGGATAACTATGTGGATAACTCTATTTTAGCATATTTTTTTTGACTTTTTCACCCTACTGCCAGTTTGTTGATGATAATTGATAAAATTCTGTCGCTTGTCATATCGAGCCACTATCGCTTTGTCATACTGCAACTATTCTGCTTTGTCATACCAATATTCCGCCTACTTGTTGCGGAATGTTGTGTATCTGTCTGATGATTGAGTATCGCTCATTTTATAGGCTATATTAAACTATTGGTTGAATTTAGCCATATCATCCGTCAGTCTTGCGACTGACACCTTCCTACTTAGGAAGGCTTGCGCAAGTTAGGTGCACAACCAACAATTGGCCTGCTCAACTATCAGCTAGATACGCAACATTTTGCTAATCGCAAAATATTGGTATGACATTGTGGTGGGGCTTTGTTCAGTATGACAAATGGTGTGTGTGCTCTGTGTTACATTGTGGTGGGATTTTTATATGTCAAATTAATAATAATTATCAATAAAAAATAATATAAATATATATGTTGACAAAAAAGAAAAGGTGGACAATTTGTTCAATCGCAATCGTGCTGGTTGTTGTGGCAAACATTTTGTTTCCAATAATTAGGGCGGTGAGTGTGTCGCCAAAATATGATTTTGTGGTGGTGATTGATGCTGGGCACGGCGCAAGAGACGGCGGTTGTGTGGGAGTTGGTGGAAGTGTGGAGAAAGAGCTTAATCTTGAATATGCCAAGACATTAAAAGAAATGTTGGAGACCAAAAACATACAGGTTGTGATGACGCGAGAAGATGACAAGGCGCTTTATGATGAAAATTCTTCCAACAAAAAATTGCAAGAGATGAAAGCGAGAAGAGATATTATTCAAAAAGCACAACCTGACCTTGTTGTGAGTATTCATATGAATAGTTTTGGTCTGAAATCTGTGAGCGGAGCCAAAGCATTTTATGGAACTGAGAACGAAAAAGGTAAAAAAGTGGCCGACTGTGTGCAAAAAAGTATGCACTATTATGCTGGGGCAAAGGATGTTTTGTCAAAAATGGGGGATTATTACATATTAAATTGCACGCAATATCCGTCAATTTTGGTTGAGTGTGGATATATCTCAAATGCCGAAGAAGAAGCGCGACTTTTGACCAAAGAATACAGGCAAAAACTTATGCACAGTGTTTTTTGTGGGATAGTTGTGTATTTGGGGTTTAATTATTATTGAGTTTGTTTTGAGCATCAAGATAGCAAGTAAGGTTGTTGACGAGCCTGTTGTCGTTTGGTTTTAATGTGGTGGCAATTTTGCCATAAAGGACTGCTTTTGAATAGTTTTTGGTGAAATAAAATGACAGTGCAAGTAGGTCATAAATTGAATAATCCCAACAATCTGGTTGTGAAATGTAGTTTAGGTTGCGTTTTTCAATGTTTAGGGCAGACAAAAGATAGACTGTCGCATTGAGATAATTTTTTCGCCTAAAAAAGTATTTGGCAAATTCAACATAAGGCTCTCTGCTTTTTGGTGCTTCTATTATTGATTGCTTGAAATATTTTTGCGCTTGGGGATAGTTTTTTAGATTTTCATAACAACTTGCAATAATTCTACAACTGCTGCTTCGCTCTTCTTCCCAAATGCTTGTAGGCATTGCAAGGTGCTTTTTTAGTGTGGCTATTGAGTTCTCGTATTGCTTATAAAAATAATATTCGCGCCCCAAATAGTGCATATTTCTGTCGCTTGTGGGGTCTTCTTTGACGGCCAACTCCAAAAGTGGCAGGTATGAAGAACGTGATTTTTTGTTGTCGGCATAATGGTTGAGTTGAAGGTTTTTGATTGTTATGTGTTTGGTTTTGTCAAACTTTGTTTGCTTTAACGTTTCGTGGACTGGATGCTCCCAAACAAAATATTTGTTGCGATAAATTTTGTCAGCAAAAAACACAACACCTTCACTTCCGTCAGGATTGAAATTCCAAGTGTAGCGATAGGATACGCGCGCAACATTGTCGTCAAGAGCATTTTCCAAAATTTTTCGCCAACCTTTTTTAAATCTTTCATCAAGGTCGATTGAGCAACAAAAATCTATGTCGTCAGGTATCAACTCTTCAAGTTTGTTTCGCGCAACGTCAAATCTCCAAGGCTTTATCTCTTCTTGATAGACTTCTACACCTTTGTCTATTAGTTTTTTTACTGTGTCGTCAGTGGAACCTGTGTCAAGCACTATTATTTGGTCCGCTTCACTCATTGAGTCGACCCAACTGTCTACAAATTTTTCTTCATTTTTGCATATTGCACATACACATATCTTATATTTTTTCATATTGCTGTATATGTCTTTTTGCTGACGATTGTGACAACTGGTTTTTCACACAAATGAGGGTGGTGGAATATAACAAAATAGGAGTAAATATGGAAATAAGTGAAATAAGTGTAAAATCAAGTGCGCCTTATCCAGAAATTGTGGGGGCGACAAGCAATGCAAAGACGGTGAGAGTAATAAAAAATCTTATGTCAGGATATGACGGAGAGTTGAGAGCGGTGTTGCAATATTTTTATCAATCGTCACTCATAAACAAAATTCAAAGCGAAATATCCGACCTTTTGGAAGAAATTGCAATAGTTGAAATGATGCATATGGAGTTGCTAAGTCACGCGATTGTGGACTTTGGTGGCGAGCCTAGATATGACAATGGGCAGGGGTATTATTTCAACACAGAAGCGGTTGCGTATACTACAAAACTAAAAGATGCTTTGGATATAAACATCAAAGGTGAAGAAATTGCAATAAGAGATTATACCAATGCAATAAATATGGTTGAAAATGAGTCGCTAAAAAACTTGTTTAAGCGAATAATTGAAGATGAAAAATTGCATATTGAAGCATTTAATTATTTGAAAAACACTATCAAATTTTTGAGTGTATAAAAAAGGGGCGACCGCATTGCACGTTTGCGCAATGCGACCGCCCTATTTATATGGTTGAGTTGATTTGGGGCGCCGGCCCGCACGTTTACGCGGTCCGACCGCCCCCTTTATTTTTGCTTGCTCATTAGCATAAGTTCTTTGAGTTTGTTGTTGAGAGTGGCAAGGGCCAAAACACGCTCAGTTATTGTTGAGTTGGCACGTATTAGTATTTTGTTGTCATCAAGGAGAATGTCGCGAGTCACTTCTCGTCCAATCAAAAAATTTGGTTGATTGCTTGTGGTGGTGGGGAGAGTAATGTCTTGTGGCAAAATCTCCATTGTTGGAAGAGTGGTCACTTTTTGTTCATCTTTTGACTTAAAAAATTTTGGCGCTCTATTCTTAAATTTAGAAACATTGATTTTGGTGTTTTTGTCATAAACTAGGATTGTATTTTTGCTGCAACTAGCGAGATTGGAGCAGTCAAGCGTTTTTTCGTTGTCCAAAAGAATTTCATTGACAGCAAATTTGTCGTCAAAAGTGATTTGACTTATCTTGCCAAGATATTCGCCTTGAATTGTATAGGCTTTGGACTCAAAAGGTGCAGGGATTGTGTTTGACTCTGTATTGTTAAGTTCCAAAATTAGACAAGAATTGTTTTTTATAGTCACTGCATTTTTGCCTATTTTATAGATGTTTTTGATAGGCAAAATATAGTTTAATTCATTTTCGTCAGCAAGCGAAAAGCAAACAACCTTTTTCAACTTTTTGTCAAAATACACATTGGTGATATTGCCATTTAGTTCACCTTCATAAAGACTCAAAACGGGCAAGCCAATCAAATTTTTTGTGTTATACATACGTGCTCCTATACATAATTTTATGTTTTTTGACCCAAATTAGAACAGATTTTATTATTTTGTTTGCAATTTTTGTGTTTTGTATTGTATAATTAATTAATAACTTTAAGCACATAATAATAAAGGGGAATTATGAAGAAGAGATGTTTTTTGTTGTTGATGATTGTTTTTTCATCCATAGGGCTGGTTGCCTGCAATAGCAAGGGCAAGGTCACCACTTTGGATACGCCAACAAATTTGGTGGTAGAAAACCAAATTATTTCGTTTGACGAAGTGGACAATGCGTCATATTATATGATTAATTATGACGGAAATACGATTACAATAAAACCTAGCGGAACAGGTGAAATTATTTTTGACGCTAGCAAAATTTTTGGCGAAGCAAAAACGTATGAAATAAAAGTCAAAGCAATAGGAACAGGCAATTACAAAAACAGCAACTACACATCAATATTTGAGTATACAAAAACGCAAAACTTTGATACCCCAACAGTAAAAATCAATGGACAAACTCTCACTTGGACAGCGATTGATGATGCCAAGCATTACACAATCAAGGCTGTTTATCCAAATGGGTCACAAGGAATTTATACATATAGCAGCAATCTCTTTGATATCAAACCACTTTTGCAAGAAGTTGGAGTATACAAATTTCAAGTAAAAGTTGGCGAAGAACAAGACAACAATGATTATTCCCCAGAAATTAGTTACACTTATGAAAAACAACTTGAAACTCCAAGCAATTTAAGTTTGTATTTTGACAAAGCAAAAAGCGAAGTTTATCTCTATTTTGTGTCGGATGTAAACACATATTCTTATTTGATAAGTGTCAACAATGTGGATTATCTTTTGAGCGAAGCCTACATTGACACATATCTTGAAAATGCAGGATATGACAATTTGAAAAAATTGAAATTGTTTTCATTCTTAAATAGCCAAAATGTAAATCTTGAAGAAATGAAAAACCTTGCAGTTGCAGTGACAAGCAAGTCGGCCACAACTGACCATTATATCAATTCAACAACATCGCAAAAAGCATATTTGACAATCAAGCAAGTGCTTGCATCAACAACTTTGACGTCAACAAATTCTTCCAACGGAAAGACTCTCTCTTGGACCAAAGTTGACGGCGCAACAGGCTATGCAGTCTACAAAAATCTTGAAAAACTCATCACTCTTGACAACGACACAACAAGCCTTGTAGTTGACAGTGAACAATTTTTAAGCAATGTGTATTCTGTAAGAGTTGAAGGCAGTGACGAAAGATGTGACTCTGTTATGAGCAACTTTGTTGGCGGAGACAGTGTAAGTCAAAAAGCAAGTTTGAGTTTTTCGGACAACAAAATTAGTTGGCAAAGTTTGGATGATGCTGCAAAGTATCAACTAGAAATATTTAACGACCAATTTATGCTTGCAAAAATATTTGACGCTGACACCACTGAGTTTGATATGTCAAATATTGATTTTGGCAAATACACAATTAGACTTGTATGTTTGACTTCACAAAATGCAATAAGTCAAATTTCAACTCTTGATATTGACTTCAAAAAGACTCTCGACAAGCCAACCAATATTTCAATAGGCAATGAATATAGTAGATATACAGTAAACTTTGCAAAAATTGACGGCGCGATTGGTTATGCTGTCAAACTCAATGGCAATTTGGTGCCAAAAGTTTGGACAACCAACACAATAGATTTGACAGAATATATTTTGGTCAACGGGCAATACAATTTGCAAATCAAAGCAGTGGCTCCAATAAACAGCAACATTCAAGACAGCGACTGGACCAATGCAGGCAGTATTCAACACGCAGTGAAACTTGCCAAACCACAAATAACTATGCTTACTGACGGAGACAAATATGTTTTGAAGTTTAATAGGGTGGAAAATGCTGAAAAATACAACATCCTTGTCAACTATATTTCAATTTATGAAGGCGGAGTTGAATATGTTGAAGAAGGTTATGATATAAGTTCTTATTTTGTCAGTGCGCAAGTTTACAACGTAATGGTTCAAGCGCTTGCACCAGCAAGCAACATATCTTTTGTTGATTCTGATTTCGCAACCACCAATGTTCCAAGATATGTTCAGTTGGAGACAATCAACAGCGACAAAATCGATATTATTTCAAGAGACGGCAAATATTTCTTGGATTTTTCTACTCAAACCCACGCAGCCAATTATGATGTTAGAATTGTCAATATGACCACCGAAAAAGAACAAATAATCAACATTAACAGTGTGCCATATGATATCACCAATTATGTTGCAAGCAAGGGAGAATATAGGATTTATGTCAAGGCAAAAGCCAACACAGATTTGAATTATCTCTATGTTGATTCGGCCGAAAGTGGCAATCCATATATACTCGAAAAAGGCAAAGAAACTCTTTCTGTTGTCAGCAATATCGCGGTTGGTGAAAAAGACCCAGACGTCAACAAAATCTTGCTCACTTGGACAAGTGTTGCCAATGCGGATAGTTATTATATCAATATGTATTATCAATCACCAAATTCAAATGAAAGTGTGATGACAAAAGAAATCAATGTTCTAACAAATCAACTTAATATTGGTGACTATATTTCAAAAGAAGGCAAATATACTTTCAAAATCAAATCAGTGTCATCCAAGGATTATGAAGCAAGTGCTTTTGCAACATATTCTTATGACCACACAATCACAGTCAAGAGCGACTTTGAAAGAGACAAAGTGTTTATGGACGGAAGTTATTATAGCCATTACATTACAAGTTATGACCAACTAAAACATATTATGTGGCATTATTATTTGTTCAATCAAAATACATACACTGACCCAGACACAGGCTTTGAATATTTGTTCAAAATTATGCTGGGAACAAATATAGAGACTTTGGAAGAACAATGCAAAGAAGAAAATTCAAATTTTGAAGTTATGACAGATGATGACGGAAATTATTATGAAACCAAATATAGACTTCATATGGTAGCCAACTATGCTTTGTCAAGTTATCAAGAAGGTGTATGCTTAAAAGGCGGATTTTATCCACCAAATGAAATTAGCAAGTCTACTGGCAAATATTTTGAATATAACTACACACAAAAATTAAAATCCAACAAAATTGATGTGGTGTCAAATTATGGTGATACGATTGTGGTCAATCAATCCCAAAAATTTGACCAAAAATCCAACGAACTCCCAACTTCTCAACAAAGACAAAACAACAACGTCTTTATGATTGATGCAAAAGAAAAGGTTGATGTAACAACAACTGAACAACTGTTTATGGTTGTGCAATATGACAAGGCTCCAAACTTTGTGGGAAATTGTGAAGTTGCTCAAACAGTGTATTACAACTGCCGAAGTGTTTTGAACACAATCATCAATTATAGTATGACAGATTATCAAAAAGTTGAAGCAATATACAACTGGTTGGTTGCAAATGTTGAATACAACGACAACTTTACAAGACTTATGAGAGTAAATTCAAGTTTTGATTCAACAATAGCAATAGACAGCGATATTTTGATGGGCGATTGCAAATACAACTATCTTGAAGGCGTGTTCTATGACGCTGCCGACAGGTCTGCAACTGCCAACGGATTTGCAAAAGCATTCGTTTTGATGTGCAAAATTGAAGGCATAGATGCAGTAAAAGTCAATGGTGCAAAAGATGGTTATGCTCATTATTGGAACAAGGTGTATCTTGATGTAACTCCAAACAATGGCACAAATGACAGCGAGTGGTTTACTATTGATATTGCGTCAGGTTTTACACAAATTTGTATCAATTCAATCGATTATTTCGCTCCTACACACAAATACTTTTTGGTTACAGATGCGTATTTGCAAAGTGAAGGTATGCTAGAACTCTATTGTGCAAAATCATCCAGCGCAAGAACAAACACAAAGATAGAGTCTACTACAACTTTTAATTATTATGCCAACACTTGGTTTGAATATGAAAAATATATGGTAAAATCAACTGGCAAAGTAAAATATTCTGGTGCGGGATATCTTCAATTTGGTTCAGTAGACAACAGCGCAACCGATGTTGACAATTATATAAAAGATGTAATAAGATATATGGTTGCTCAAACTCAAAAGAACACCAATATGTCTATTACTGAGATTGTGTCAATGTACGCAATAGAAGTTGATATGTCAAATTACAAACAAAACTTGTCAAGTGTTGTATCCAATATTACAACCAGTTATTATGAAGAAATTCACTCAGAACTAAATGCAACATTCAATATTTATGCTGCGGCCTATGACAGCAAAATTATTATTGCAATCAAGCCAAGCGAATAATTACATAAAAATTAATATTTGACGCAAAATAGTTGTATGAAAATAAATATGACCAAATGCGTTCAAACAATAAGAGAAAAACTGCACAAAGATAGCGATTTGAAAGAACGTGAAATGCAGTTTTTTTCTACGCCCACAACAATAATGTATCTTGCATCTGTGGTGGATTATGAGCAGGCGAATGAAAATATCCTAAAACCGCTCTTGGAATTTGACGGCAAAAAAACAGGCAACCTTGTTGACCTTGTTGCCAATCAAGTTTTGAGTGACGGTGAGATTGAACTTTGTGATGAATTTGATGCAGTTGAAAAAATTTTGAAAGGCTTTGTGGCAATAATTTTTGACAAAGAGCAAAAAATTATATGTGTCAATGCAGAAAAAATTGTTGTCCGTTCAATATCTATTCCGCCAAACTCAACAGTCATCAAAGGACCAAGAGAAGGGTTTAATGAAAGTTTAAAATATAATTTGTCACTGCTTAGAAAACGCCTTGCAACTGACGAATTGGTCATAAAAACTTTGTCGGTGGGTAGGCTCACAAAGACGTCTGTGGCGATATGCTATTTGGAAAACATTGCAGACAAAAAGATTGTCAAAGAAATAACTTCAAGAATAAAAAAAATTGATATTGACGGGGTGATGGACAGTAGTTATTTGTCCGCATTTTTACAAAAAAGACCCAACTCACTTTTCAAACAAGTCGGCGACACAGAAAAACCAGATATTTTGTCCGCAAAACTCCTTGAAGGAAGAATAGGCATTCTTGTTGACGGCTCACCAATAGCGCTCACCCTTCCGTTTTTGCTCGTAGAAGACTTGCAGAGCAGTGATGATTATTACAATCAGCACGTGAGAGTGTCGTTTATTAGGATTTTGCGACTTGTGGGGATAATCTTTGCCGTTTTGTTGCCTGGGGTATATGTAGCATTGCAACTTTATCACTACAAAATTATTCCTATTCAATTTTTGGTTACAATTATGAACACCACGCAAGGAATTCCATTTACTCCATTTACAGAAATTGTGTTTGTGGTCCTGTTGTTTGAAATTTTGTATGAAGCAAATCTAAGGATGCCGCAATATTTGGGAATGGCTCTAAGCATTGTTGGTGCTTTAATTTTGGGTGAAACGGCCGTCAATGCAGGTTTGGTCAGCCCGCCAGCAGTTATGATTGTGGCACTCAGCGGTCTTACATTTTATATGGTACCCAATCAGTCAGCACAATTTGGGCTTTTGAGACTGCTGTTTATTATGTTTGGAGCAGTTTTGGGCTTGTTTGGGATTATTGTTGGCTCTCTTGGGGTGCTTTCTTATCTGTGCAGTTTTGACCAATATGACACACCATATCTAGCACCGATTTCACCATACATCCCTAGCGACCAAAAAGATGTGTTTATGAAAAAAAGCCTTGTCCAAATGAAAAACCGCCCATATTCAATCCCCAACAATAGAAACAACCTAGTAAGGCTAAAAACTCGTCCAATAAACAAACAACAAAAATCAAGGGGGCAAAAATGAAAGTAAATTCTAGACAGTTGTCAATAATAATATTTTTTTTGCTTATATCGTCAAAATTTTTGGCCTTGCCGTCACTTGTGTATGAACTATGCAAGGCGGATAGTTGGATAGTTTTTGTCCTGATTGTTTTGTTTGATATATTGCTTCTTAGTTTGATACTTTCATTCTTGTTTTCTGCCAAAGAAAAAAGTTTTTTTGAGTTTTTAAAAAACAGATTTGGAATTGTTTTGGCAAAAATTTTTTGTGGAGCATTTTTGGTTGTTTTTTTAATAGATTTGTTCACAGGTATCACTGGCATACAAAGGATGTTGGTCGAAAATTTTTACAACGAATTTGATTGGTATATCTATCTTATTCCGCTCTTGTCAATTATTGCATATATGGCTTACAAGGGGATTAGAAACATTGGTCGAATGTGTGAAATATTTGCATATCTTATTGTCATAGGTGTTATTTTTGTGCTGATAAAAGCCGTTGCACAGTTTGAACCCACTTTCTTTTTGCCAATTATGACGAATGGGGCGAGACCAATTTTTGAAGCATTTTTTAAGCATATTTCTTGGTTTGGGACCCCAGTTGCATTGTTGTTTGTTATGGGAGATGTTGATAAAACACATTTTAAAAAATCCAGTGTAATAAAATGGACTGCTTTGTCTAGTGTTTTGATTTTGGGACTTGTGGCGATATTTTTTGGAGTGTTTAAGACTAGTGCAGGTTTTCACAGTTTTGCAATTTCAGACCTAAGTCAAGTGTCAGATTTTTCCACTGCGCTTGATGAGTTGTCTTGGCTTGTTATTTGCATTTGGATTTCTGGACAAATTTTGCAACTTGCAATAGGATTTTATGTGAGTGTCGTTGCCTTAAAAAATCTTTCGGGCATAAAAAATAGTTGGTTGCCAATTTTGATATTAAATATCATTTTGATTTTGTATCAAGTGCTTAGCAACGAGACGGTCAATATTGAAAAATTCCTTTATTCAACACCCACTGCAATAATAGAGTGGTCAGTGAAAGTAGGACTAATAATTTTGATTGCCTTTGCCAATATATTTTATCTAAAAAGGAGAAGAAAAAATGAAAAGACTTAAAACTTTTTTGTCTCCGCGAAAACTCACATTAATACTTGCAATTTTGGTGCTTGTGGTGTCAATTTCTTTTGTAAATAGACCTGCTCAAAGTGTGACACAAGGGATAGTTTCAACAGTTGCAGTGGACTATCAAGACGGACAAATAAAACTTGCTTGTTCAATAATTACGCCCACCAGTGACAGCGGTGGCAGCAATATGAATATGTATACTTCCAAAGCCCCAACAATAGCCGAAGCAGTTGAAATGATTGGAATGCAATTGGGCAAAGACTTAGGTTTTGCACAATGTGATATTGTCGCGATTGGTGACAACCTTGCAAAAAACAATGTTGTTGATGCGCTGGATTATTTTTCAAGAACCAAAAGAGTGGGCAGAAATGTTTTGCTGCTTGCTTTTGAAGGCGATACAAATGAGTTTGTTGAAGGTGTAATATATATGGAAGAAAAATTGTCGCTCACAATTTCTCAAATATTAAATTACAACAAAGAATATTTGCTTGCCGTAGACTCAAATTTGGAAAACTTTTTTATGGGATATTATGGCGACAGCGGAATATCTCTTGTGCCAAAGATTGTAATAACGGATGAAGAAACTGATGACGGAATAAAAGTGGAATTGAAGTCATCTTCTTCTGAGCAAGCAATGGTGGGCGAGCAAGGGCTTGGTGGCAATGGAGAAAGTGGACAGAAGCAAAGCAAAGATGTGTATTTTGTCAACAGCGGAAAAACCAGTGTCATAAAAAACGGCAAAAATCTTTTTGACCTTATGCCACGAGACGTCAAAAACTTAAATTTGTATTTTAAGAATAGCAAATACGGAACCTTTACGCTTGACAACATAAGTGATGAATATTATGACGATGCGACCATTGTGTTAAAAATGGAGAGCAAAAAAGTGAACTTTAAATATAAGTTTGTTGACGGCAAACCAAAATTTGTCGCAAATATAAAAGTTTATGTTGAAATTAGTGAGATTGTGGAAGAGTCAAAAAACGAAAAACTTTTGAAGCGTATTGATGCGTTAATTACCAAAAACGTGCAAGACAAATTGAAATCTCAACTTGAAGATGACCTAAAAAGCATAATGAAAAAACTTAAAACAATGAATGTGGATTGTTTGCAACTATATTCCAATTTCAACAAATATCATCACAAAAAATGGGAGAAATATTTAAGCGAGTTGGATAACCAAGATGAGTATTTAAAAGATATTGAGTTGGATGTAAAGGTTGAAATTGCACAATTTATATAAAATTTTAAAAATCTATTGACTAAATAAAATTTTGGTGCTAAAATAAAATCAATAAATACGATGAAGGCATATAGTAGTATTTGTCACACTTGCAGGGAGAATTGGTCGGCGACTGAAAGCCAATTTATTTAAGGGCAAATATGAATTTCAATGTTGGAGTTGCTTTTCGGAAAAGCATAGCGCGTTAAGAAAAGACGGACAAAACCGTAAAAATGTAATGAGGCTTTAAGCAAAATTAGGTGGTACCACGAGTGATTTCGTCCTATGTCAATCATAGGGCGTTTTTTGTTGGGCGGGGGCGAAAATAGGCCTTAAAATGCGGAGCATTTTAAGGCCTGAGCCACACCCTAGGGTGTGGCTAGCAAACGAAGTTTGCATTTTCGCCCCCCAAGTTAAAAGGAGAGAGTATGAAAGAACAAATAAACCAAATAACACAAGAGTTCAAAAACGAACAACCAGTAGAATCAAAAGAAATGCTAGAAAATTTGCGCCTAAAATATCTAGGCAAAAAGGGACGAATTGCAGAAATAATGCCAATTATGAAGACCGTTCCAAATGAACAAAAACGAGAGATAGGAATTCTATTAAACGAACTAAAATCAATGATAGAAAACTCAATCAATCAAATGTCCAAGGATTTGGAAGCAAAAGAAATTGAAAACGAAATCAACAATGCAGAAAAAATTGACATTACACTTCCTGTCGAACAAAATGTTGGCAGCCTACATCCAAGAACAATAATCCAAAAAGAGATTGAAGACGTGTTTATTTCTATGGGATTTGTTGTTGAAGACGGATACGAAGTTGAGACAGAATTCAACAACTTTACAGCCGTAAATGTGCCAGAAAATCATCCAGCAAGGGATATGCAAGACACATTTTGGCTTGACAATGGCGAGGTGCTAAAAACTCACACTTCCGCCGCACAAAATAGAATTCTTAGAAAATACAAGTCACCAATCAGAGCAATCTTCCCGGGAAGATGTTTTAGAAATGAAGACCTTGATGCAAGCCACGAAAACACATTCTTCCAACTAGAAGGTGTTATTGTTGACGAAAATGTTTCTATTGCCAATCTTATATATTTTATGAAAGAAATGCTTTCAAAAATATTCAAAAAAGAAGTAGAAGTTAGACTCCGTCCGGGCTTTTTCCCATTCACAGAACCAAGCTTTGAAATGGATGTTAGATGTCCGTTCTGTGACGGCAAAGGTTGTCCAACTTGCAAACAAGGTGGCTGGATAGAACTTTGTCCTTGCGGAATGATACACCCAAATGTCTTAAAAAATGCTGGCATTGACAGCACAAAATATAGCGGTTGTGCATTCGGCCTAGGCCTTGACAGAATGGTTATGCTAACTTGTGGATTAAAAGATATAAGAGTGCTCAACAGCGGAGACTTGAAAGCGCTAAAACAATTTAAGTTGGGATTATAAGGAGAAAAATATGTATATTTCATTAAATTGGATAAAAGATTATGTCAATCTTGACGGAATAGAAGTTGACGAATTGGTAAAAAAATTTGGTCTTGCAACCGCCGAAGTAGAAAGCGTAACCTACAAAGGCAAAGATATTCAAAATGTAGTTGTTGCAGAAATTAAGTCAGTGGGAAATCATCCAAACAGCAATCATCTTCACATTTTGACTGTTGATGACGGAAGCGGAGCAGACGTGCAAGTTGTTTGTGGTGCACCAAACGTTAGAGTTGGCCTAAAAACTTTCTTTGCAAGAGTTGGTGGCGAAGTTTGTGGAATGAAGATAAAACCTGCTCGTCTTGCAGGTGTAGAAAGTTTTGGAATGTGTTGCGGTGGCAACGAACTTGGCATTGATAGTGACGAGTCTGGCATTGTTGAACTTGACAACAATATGGTTGTCGGCACTGACATAAAAGACATTTTGCCAGTTGAAGATGTGTTGATTGAAGTTGACAACAAGTCGCTCACCAACCGCCCAGATTTGTGGGGGCATTATGGAATGGCAAGAGAATTTTCAGCAATTTTCAAAAGAGAATTAAAACCGCTAAACCTTGACAAAATTGAACAATACAACAATTTGAAACCATTAGATATTAATGTTGAAACCAAAAATTGTTTTAGATATTCTGGCATCACTGTCAAAAATGTCAATCAAAAACAATCCACCCCAATAATGAAACTTAGACTAAATTATTGTGGAATGAGAGATATCAATTTGTTGGCGGATTTGACCAATTATGTAATGCTAGAACTCGGCCAACCAATGCACGCATTTGACAACAACATTGTCAAAGGAATAAATGTTATAGAAACAACTGGTCAACTAAAAATGGAAACCCTAGAAGGCGAAACTCACGAAATCCCAAACGAAAGTGTGGTTATTTGTGACGAAAACAGAGAACCTGTTGCTATTGCTGGTGTAAAGGGTGGTCTAAAATCTGGAATTGGAGACAACACAGACACTCTACTTTTGGAGAGCGCTTGCTTTGATTGTATGAGTATTAGAAAAACTAGCCGAAAGATTGGGCTAATTACTGATGCAAGTTTGAGATATGAAAAATCTCTTGACCCAGAAATGTGCAAGACTGCAACCGAAAGAGCATTGTATTTGTTGAAAGTTGCCGAACCAAATATGCAAGTAACATCAAGTTTTAGCGATGTTTACAACTTCCATTATCCAAAAATTTCTATTGACATTGATTTGGACTTCTTTGTTAGACGTGGTGGTGTAAAAATTTCTTTAAATGATGTTGTTGATATTCTCACACGACTTGGATTTGAATGTCAAATTTTGAATATGGCAGACGAGAGTATAAGAGTTTTTGTTCCAAGTTTTAGAGCGACAAAAGATGTTTCAATCAAAGAAGATTTGGTTGAAGAAGTGTTTAGAATTTATGGCTATGACAACATAAAAAGTACTCCAATGAGTATGCCACTTGAACCAGTTGACCAAATTCCAACTCACACTTTGGAATATGAAATAAAATATGCTTTGGCAAGCAAGTTTGGTTTAAACGAAGTGCATAGTTATATTTGGAACTATCAAGATTACAACAAGGCAACCAATATTGAGAGCGAAAGCATTTTGCACCTTATGGATTCATCCAAGAGCGGTCAAAGTGGAATCAGGGCAAGGCTTCTTCCAACTATTGCCAAAATCGCAGATGAAAACAAAAACAAGTTTGACGAAATTGGTGTTTTTGAAATTGGAAGAGTGGTTGATGAACTTGACGAAAATAATTTGGCGGTTGAAAAGAAAAAACTTGCAATAGTCCTTGCGAGCGAAAACAAAAGCGAAAAAGAATTGTATTTCAAACTAAAAACTATTGTTGAGTATATTTCAAACCACCTTGTTCACACAAAACTTGAATATGCACAAAATAAGCAAGACTTAATGCTTCATCCAATAAATTCTTGTTTGATAAAATCCAAAGAAATGACCATTGGAAGTTTTGGACTTTTGCATCCGTCAATTTCAAAAATGATTGACAAGAGAAAAAATTGTGCAGGTCTAGAACTTGACATAAACTTGTTATTGAACACAGAAAGACAAAAATTTGTTCCTACTCAAATCAGCAAATATCAAACAGTGTCAATGGACTTCAACTTTGTTGCAGACGAAAATATGCAATATGCTCAAATTGAAAAAAGACTTTCAGAGTTTAGAGCCAACTATATTTTGGAATACAAATTGAAAGATATCTATAAAGACGACAACACTTTGAAGGGCAAGACAAGTTATACAATAAACTATCTCATCACTCCAAAAGACAAAACTATGGAAGCCGGAGATATAGAAAAATTTTCAAAAAGACTTGTTCAACATATGCAATCTATTGGTGTTGAATTGAGAGCATAAAATTGTTGGTTTGAAGGAAATCAAAAATCATATACTAATGATAAAATGTGAATTTAATTTAAATATCAATTTCATTTTGAAACATAGATTTGAATATTTAAATATTAATTTCATTCTAATAATATTTAATAAAATATTAAATTAAAAATGAATTAAATTAATTAATAATTAAAAATCGACAAAAATATCAAAAATAATGCAAAAAATAGTAAAAAAATAGCAATTTTTACTATTTTTTTGTTAATTATTTTAATTATTTATTTTTTATAATTAATTTTATGAAAAAAGAATTTGTAAAAAATAAAAAAATAAAAATAATTTCAAAATATTTTTTATTATTAATTTTGTTTGTGGTTTTGTGTAGGGCAGAAATTTTTGGCGCTCGACCATTTGGTATTGCACTTTTGTTTGCTCTTATGTGGACTGGTTTCAATCCCTATGTTGTGTCAGTTGAATTTTTGCTTATACAAACTGCTATTCAGTTTTCGCTCGAAAACTTGTATGTCAATATTGTTGTCGTGTTTGTTTTGCTGGTTGCATATTTGTTGCATATCAAAACCAAAAAACCTATGAATATTTGGCTGGTGGGTTTTTATTTGCTCGTGTCAATTTCGTGCTATGGATATTACACACTTGCCGCTGGCGAGTATCTAAAATTCATTATTTTTGCAATTTTGCTTGTTGTGTCTTTTGCTCTTTTTTCGCTCGCACTTCAAGTTGCGATTTTGCGTGGGATGTATTACAAATTTACTCTCAATGAGTCAATCGCTTTTTCTTATATTTTGATTGTGTTTGGATTGGGTGTTGAGCAATTTAATTTGTGGGGATTTTCGCTTACAAAATTTTGTGCGGTCGCAAGCATTTTGTTTTTAAATATAATAAGAAAAGACAAAATTGCCTATATTGCTGCATTGGGGATTGCTGTTGGTGGATTTTTGGGCGGATTGAATGGTGAACTTGTTGCAAATATTGTTATTTTACTTTTGGCGAGCGGATTGTTTAGGGATACACAAAAATATTATATGTCATTTGCTGTGCTTCTTGCTGATTTTTGCTATCAAGTGATTGCTGATATGACAATTTTTGAAAGTATCATAAATGTCAGCCCAACAATTTTGGCGATATTAATTGTGCTTATCATTCCGCAAAAAGTTGTTTCCAAAATTCAAGACAGATTTTATATTACTGAAAGTGAGATGAGTATGCGAAATATTGTAAATCTAACTCGAAGCAATTTGCACAGAAGGTTTAATGAACTTGCCAATGCTTTTTTGGAGATGAAAGCCATTCATCTAGGACTTATCAAAGAAAATATTGGGCAGGACCAACTTGCCAAAATGCTCACCAATGAAATAAAAAATAATATGTGCAAAGATTGTATAAACAAAAACAAATGCTATCGTGCAATGGGTGACGAGTCTTTGATTTTTGGACTTGTGAATGTTGCTGTCCAAAAAGGCAAATTGACGCTTTTGGATATCCCGTCAAATTTGTCAATCAGATGCGGAATGATAAATTTGCTTATTGGCAAAATCAATCAACTAATAGTTGAATACAAGCGCTTTTTAACCATAAAGCAAGATGTAAACAATGTGAAGTTTTTGCTGGCCGAACAAATAGGTGCTGTTGGCCAAATTATGCTTGAACTAGGCACAGAAATAGACAAGCACGTGCGCTTTGACTCGCACAAGGAGTCACAAATTATTGCAGAACTTTTGGCAGAAAATATTGTGTGCAGCGAAGTGATGTTTTACAACGAAAATGAGCGTGAAATGCATGTGGATTTGATTGTCAAGGGTGACAATGCTTTCAATCCCAAAATAGAAGAAATTATATCCAAAAAGTTAAAGAAAAAAATGGTGGTCGTCTCTTCAAAACCTATTGAAATAAGCAATTTTTATGCTGTGAGTTTGGAAATGGAGAGCAACTTTGACATTGTTTTTGGGCTGGCGAGTTACACCAAAACTGGCTCAAATGCTAGCGGAGATAGTCATAGTTTGTTGAGACTTGGCAAAAACAAATATCTCATTGCACTTTGTGACGGAATGGGGAGCGGAGAAGATGCTGGCCACACAAGTGCTTTGACTATTGGGCTTATTGAAAACTTTTATAAGGCAGGGTTTGACAACGAAATTGTTTTGTCTAGCATAAACAAACTTTTGTCGCTCAACAATCAAGAAAACTATTCAACTCTTGATTTGTGCTTGCTGAATTTGGATAGTCAACAATTGGATTTTGTGAAAGTTGGTGCACCATTTTCTGTAATCAAACGCGATACAGAAATAGAAAAAATTGAAGGTGGTGCGCTCCCTGTTGGTGTTTTGGATAGTGTAAAGCCGTTTTGCTATCAAACCACAATAGACACAAAATCAATGATATTGATGATGACAGATGGTGTGACCGATGCCTTTGAAGATGTGGACAATTTTAATGATTTTGTCAAAGGAATTGTGTCAACCAATCCGCAAACAATTGCACAAACAATTATTGATGAAGCGGTTAGAAGAACGGATAATATAAACAAAGATGATATGACAATTTTGGTTGTAAGAACTTTTAGAAAAACTGATTAAAAAATGGTGTAAATTGTTGACAAAAAATTGGCAAAAATATGAAGTATCAAATTATTGGAAAACTTGCAAAGGAAAGAATTTTACAAAATTATTTGTAAGGCACATATTCAATCTCTTCATCCAAATTGATTAAGCAATTTGTCCAAACTTTGTACTTGATATAATCAATCAACGTTAAGACATCTTGGCATTTTGCATTGCCAGTGTTGATGATAAAACCTGCGTGCTTTTTGGATATTTTTGCGCCACCAATTTGCACGCCTTTCAATCCTAATTCATCAATAATTTGTGCTGGAAAAAAATCTTTGCCACGTTTAAAAATGCTGCCAGCACTATATTGATTTAATGGTTGAGAATTTGTCTTTAAATTTAAAAAATTAATTAAATTATTTTGAATAATATTTTTATCTAAATTAATTAATTTTAATTTTGCAAACAAAATTATATCAAAATTCCCTAAAAAATTGTTTTTTCTATAAGAAAAGTCATTTTTTGTGGGTTTTATAGTGGTTTTTGAAAATTTAATTAATTTTTTATTAAATATTTTTCTATTTATTTTTAATGTGTTTATTTTAATTTTTCTATTAATTTTTTTATTATTTTTTCTTTTAATTTTTAATATTGAAATTGTGTCAATCAATTCGGATATTTCTTTTTTGTTTGTGCCAAGATTGTTAAAAATTGCACCACCCAAACAGCAAGGAATTCCAACAAAATATTCAAGACCAGAAAGATTGTTTTGCTTTGTGATTGAGATTAGTTTTGATATTGTGTTGTCAGAAGAAGCGGTCAAAAAATTTTGGTCGATTTTTGTGTAACCAAAGTTTAGTTTTATTATTGCTCCGCAAAATCCCAAGTCATCAAAAAGGAGATTTGAACAACCGCCCACGACCTTAAATTTTATGTCGTGATTGATGCAGATTTTTATCACTTTTTTTAGTGTAATTAAGTTTGAGCAGGTCAAAAAATATTTTGCATTTCCGCCAATGTGAAAAGTGGAAATGTTTTTTAATGGGAAATCTTTTTGGACATAACATCCCTTTATTTTTCTAAACATAAAACTATATATGATTTTTGTTTTTAAAAAATACTATTTTATTTTTCCAAGTTGTGATATAATAAGGTTATATGAATATAATTAGTGAAAAAATAAAGCGCTTGCCAAACAATCCGGGCGTATATATTATGAAAGACAAAGACAACAATGTGATTTATGTCGGCAAGGCCAAGAATTTAAAGAAGAGAGTCAGTCAATATTTTTTGAGAAAACAAGACATTTTGAAAGTCAGGAATATGGTGGAAAATATTGTTGATTTTGATTTTTTTGTTGTGGCAACAGAACTCGATGCGCTGGCACTTGAAAATAATTTGATAAAAAAATATCAACCATATTACAATATTCTTTTGAAAGATGGCAAAAATTATGCGTATATCAAGATTAATCTCAAAGAAGATTTTCCGCATTTTGTAATTACGCGAAAAGTAAACTCAAAGGATAAATATTTTGGTCCGTATTTTGCTGGTCTTTCAGCGCAAGATATTCTGTCAGTCATCAATTATGCTTATCCGCTTAGAAAATGCTCACAGGTTTTGAGTGAAAACAGCAAAGCAAAAAAGCCTTGCCTATATCACGAAATGCACTTGTGCTCGGCTCCTTGTGGGCAAAGAATTGATAAGGGTAGTTATAGAGAAATTGTGGAAAAAGCAATCAAATTTTTGAAAGGCGACACAAGCGAAGTTGAAAAAATTTTGCAAGAAAAAATGCAAAATGCTTCAAGTGTGGAAAACTTTGAACTTGCACTGGAACTTAGAGACAAGTTGAAAATGCTTGACAGGTTGAAATCTCGTGTAATTACTCAAATTGCAAGAGATGTGGACTATGACGTGTTTTGTATGTCGACAAGTGGCGAGTTTTCAGCAATGTGTGTTATGAATATTCGTGGCGGAAAAATTCAAGGCATCCAGTCTTTTGATATCATTAATTGTTCAACTGACGACCAAGCGTATTCACAATTTTTGTCACAATATTTCAACACTCATCCTTACAATGTGGATGAAATAATCCTGCCAATAGAATTTGAAGATTTGGATACAATAAAAACTTTTATTGAGAATAAATATGATAGAAAGGTCACAATAACTGTCCCACATAATGAAAATGAAAAAGGCAAACTTTTGAAAATGGCGGAAGAAAATGCAAGACTTCATATAGAAAAAAATCTTGCAACAAACATCAAAATTCAAAACGAGTCTATTGGAGCGGTCAAACAACTCAAAAAAGATTTGGACCTTTCACGTGAACCATTGAGAATTGAATGTTATGATATTTCCAACACTTTTGGTAAATATACTGTTGCTTCAATGTCGGTTTTGCTTAATGGAATGAAAGCCCCAAAACATTATAGAAAATTTAAGGTTGAAAATGTCGATTTTATTGACGACTTTGCTTCAATGCGAGAAATTTTGGAGCGAAGAATGGGTGAGTTGAAAAACGATGATTATAGTTTTTCCAATATGCCCGACTTGATTGTGATTGATGGTGGAAAAGGTCAACTCTCTTCCGCTTGTGAGATTTTGTATAAAGCGGGTTACAAAAACGACCTTATCTCGCTTGCAAAACGTATGGAAGAAGTTTTTGTGCCTAATAAGTCTAATTCAATTATGTTGAAAAAGGGTAGTTATTCTTTACGACTTTTGCAACTTGCACGTGATGAGGCACACAGATTTGCAATTACTTTCAACCGACAACTGAGGTCTAAGGGTATGTATAAAGGTGGACTGGAAGCGATTGATGGGGTTGGGCCTGCGACAAGACGAGCACTTTTAAGCAATTTTAGGACAATCGACAAAATCAAAAATGCCACACTCGTTGAATTGGAAAACTGCAAAGGGGTTTCAAAACCTACCGCCAAAAAGATTTTTGACCACTTTAATAAGGAATAGTGATATAGGGCGACCGCTCGGCACGTCTACGCCTCGCGACCGCCTTTTTATAAGGTTGTTATTTATACGGGGCGCCGGTCCGCACATTTACGCTGGACCGACCGCCCCATTTTAATTGGCTGCATCAATCATTCAGTTGTATTAGGCCATATCATCCGCCTCGCACCAAAGGATGCTCGGCACCTTCCTACTAAGGAAGGCTTTTTTATAGGTTGAGTTTTAAAAAAGTCTTCCAAAATGGAAGGCTTTTTTACATTTATTATTCAA
>CAYQCO010000013.1:0-21356 GCA_964416085.1 uncultured Lachnospiraceae bacterium
CATTGCATAAAAATGCACGACCAACAATGAGCCTGCTCGCCATTCAGCCAGATACGCAACATTTTGCTATTCGCAAAATATTGGTATGACAATGCGGTTGTGTTTTGATTGGCCATATCGTCACCTACCGCTTTTGCGAGGGCGCGCAGATATAAATTCGAGTTGCATTGCGCAGGCACCGCAACGAGAAGTTAGTATCAAGCGCCACACACCGCTTAATAAAAAAGAGAAGATGTTAGTCTTCTCTATTTTGATTTGGAAGTTTTTGGTTGTTTTGATGACAATTTTTCTTGCAAGAATTCTTTGCCATCTTCCATTTTTTCTTCAACCAATTTCTTTCCTTTTTGGACAGCATCTGCCACTGGTTTACACGTCTTGCACATAATGGCACCTATTGCGAAACCTATGCCAACACCGATTAGAAAGTCTTTCATAACTCCTCCTCGGTGGTATTTTTTGTAATAATTTGTAAAATTATGCAATATATTTTAAAGTTGGATATATAAATTGGTCATATCATCCGTCAACTCACTTTGTTCGTTGCCACCTTCCTACTAAGGAAGGCTTACGCAAGTTAGCATATCAACAAAAAATCAGGGGCGGTCGGCAAGTTGGTGTAAGGACTTGACGGCGCCCATATAAACTCAACCGATTAAAAAAAGAGCGGTCGCATTGCAGGTGTAAGGGCAATGCGGTCGCTCCCTATCATAAAGTATTCATATTCAAGAGCAAAACTACTCTTCATCTTCTCCCAACAAGACTCTCAAAGCATCTTGTATGCTAGAATTTTTTAGCACATTGTTTACATTGTCGCTCAATGGTTCGCGCCTTTCTTCTTGTTCTGGTTCTTCTTGTGTAGGAGTTGTGTCTTGTGATTCAGTTTTTTGTGCAAAATGTTTGGTTATCTTCGTTTTTTTGATATGCACATTATATTGTGTAGATTTGGATATACCTACACCATATTTATTTTGTGCAGGTGCAAAACTATTCTCCAAAGTTGCAAAGTGATGTTCGCTATCTTCAACTGTTACCTTGTGAGGTGTTTCTTCAATTTCTGGTATTGGAGCAGTTGCTCCCAAGCCCATTGAAGTTGCTTCTTTTTTAGGTCTGCCACGTCCACGAGAGACCTTGTTTAATTCTGCTTGCAATTCTTCTTCTGTCTTTTCTTTCTTTGGTCTGCCACGTCCACGACTAACTTTGTTTTCGAGTGCTTCAAGTTCTTCTGGTGTTCTTTCTTTTTTAGGTCTGCCACGTCTTTTTGTTTCTACATTTTCTTGAATAGTTTCTTCAATAGGGTTATCTATCTCAACAACTGGTTCTTGCAAAACAGGTGTTTCTTCTACAACATCTTCTACTTCAACATCTTCATTTTTGCTTAATTTTGTTATGCCAAAAACAGAATTTTCAATTTTCTTTGGTCGGCCACGTCCACGACTAACTTTGTTGGCAAGCGCTTCAAGTTCTTCTGGTGTTCTTTCTTTTTTAGGTCTGCCACGTCCACGAGAAACCTTGTTGAGTTCCGCTTGCAATTCTTCTTCTGTCTTTTCTTTCTTTGGTCGGCCCCTACCCTTTTTGATTGTTGGGATTGGTTCGGCAATTTCTTTTTTAGGTCTGCCACGTCCACGAGTTTCTTGTGGGATTTCATTCTCTTCAACTGGCATTTCTTCTATCAATTCGTCATCAAAATCGGCAAAAGTATCGGCAAATGGCAATTCCTTGCTTTCAACTTCTTCTTCGCTATCAAACAGATTAATTTTTCTTGGTCTTCCACGTCCACGTTTGATTTCGTTTTGAGCCTTTTCGAGTTCTTCTTGTGACCTTTCTTTCTTAGGTCTGCCACGTCCACGACTAACTTTGTTGAGTTCTGCTTGCAAATCTTCTTCTGTCTTTTCTTTCTTTGGTCGGCCCCTGCCACGTTTCACTTTGTTAAACTCAGCCTCAATTTCTTCTGGTGTTCTTTCCTTTTTAGGTCTGCCACGTCCACGAGAAATGCCTATTGTTTCAGTTTTTTCTATGTTTTCCTTTCTTGGTCTACCACGTCTGCCAGTTGAAATTGTGTCAACTGATGTTTCTTTTTCATCATCAACAGAAGTGTAGCCCTGCAAAAGTCTTGTGAGGGATTTTTCTATGCTGTTGTCTTCAAGGTTTTTGTTGTATGCTTGCACGTTTTCGAGATAACTATCTTCATCCGCCTCATCGCCTGTTACGTCTGCCAAGTTGTAACTTGAAACATCGACATCTTCACCGCTTTCAATCTTTTCTAGATTTATGCGTAGATTTTCGGCAAACTCGTTTACTCTATCAGTTTTTACTGCATCAGAGTTCTTTTTTAGATAATTTTCATAAGTGTTAATCAAAGCATTGAGTGCGACATCAATGATATACAAATAGTTGGCTGATTGAGATTGCAAGTGCTCCAAAACGTCTTCTGCTGTAATATTTAGGACATCACCAACGGATTTGCCTATCATCATTGTGGTGATTATTGAAGAAATAGCAATCGCATTTACGTCACCAAAAGTTCTAAATCTTGCATCTTCAATAATTCCGTCTTTGACTCTCCAACTAAACTCAATAACAGTGCCTTCTTTTTTGCTACCTGCCTTGCCTATTGCCTCAGGTTTCAAAATTCTGCCAGTGTTTTGGATGTTGTAGAAATAGTCAAGAATTTGTTTGCTAAAACAAGTCATTTTTGTTCTCCTTATTGTTGGATTTTTCTAGGTCTGCCACGTTTTCCTGTGCCAGTTGTTTTTTTGGTTTTTGAATATGTTGGTGACAGAGCGCGAAGTTTCAAAACACTTTCTTTGATAATTGCTATTGCCCTATCAATTTCTTCTGGTTCATTGTTTTTTGAAAAACTAAATCGGACTGTGCCTTTTGCCATATCTTCGTTTAGGCCAATCGCTCTAACAACGTGAGATGTGTCAAGTGCATTTGCCATACAAGCACTGCCAGTTGAAATATATACCCCTTTTAAATCCAACATCATAAGTAGTGCACTTCCGTCAATTCCTGCAAAAGATACGCTAACAATGTTTGGCAACTTTTGTCTTGCATAACCATTGATTGAAATATCTGGAATTTCTTTTTCTAGTTGAGTCACAAAATATTCGGCCAAAGTTTTGGTTTTGTAGTTGTTTACGACCAAATCTCTATATGCAATTTCGCTCGCTTTGGCAAATCCTACAATCCCTGCAATATTTACTGTTCCGCCACGTTTGCCACGCTCTTGATTGCCACCCATAACATAAGGTTCAATGTTGATTTTGTCTGACACATACAAAGCGCCCACGCCCTTTGGTCCGTGAATTTTATGTGCAGAAATTGACAAAGCGTCAATGCCAATATCTTCACAATCAATATTCATATGCCCATAAAGTTGCACAGCATCTGTGTGGAAAATTACGCCTTTTTCTTTGGCTGTTTGAGCAATGGCCTTTATGTTTTGGATTGTTCCAATTTCATTGTTGGCTGACATAATTGATACAAGAATTGTGTCTTGTGTAAGTGCTCCTAGATAGTCTGCAAAGTTGATAAAGCCATATTTGTCCACGTCAAGATATGTTACCTTAAATCCGTTTCTTTCAAGATAAGCACAAGCGTCCAAAATTGAGTGGTGTTCAATTTTGGATGTAATTATGTGATTGCCCTTGCTCCTGTTGGCCATTGCAAGACCTATTATTGCCCAGTTGTTGGCTTCTGTTCCGCCTGATGTAAAATAGATTTCTGTCGCCTTGACATTCAAAGTCTTGGCTATTTGGTCTCTTGCTTCGTCAAGCATTTTGTTGGCACGTCTACCAACTGCGTGAACCGAACTACTGTTGCCATAATTCTCAGTAAGAATTGGCATCATTGAATTCAAAACTTCCCCACTAATCTTGGTTGTTGCCGCATTATCAAAATAAATTTCTGCTTTCATATTTAATCTCCATTGCTCGTATTTTATCACTGAATATTGATGTTGTCAATACCATTTTTTTTATTTTTTTCTATTTTTTTTATATTTTTTTTGAATTTATTTTATTTTTTATTATTTTTTGCTGATTTTTTTTAATTTTGGGGGCTTGGGGGGCAAAAGTAACGGTCGCTTGCGACCGTTTGCTTGTCCGCTTGCGGACAAGGGGGCAGGCCGCCAAAAGCGGTGCAAGGGCTTTTGGCGGCCTGCACTTTTGCCCCCCCCTATACACCCAGTGCATAAAAAAAGAAATCGTAAGATTTCTTCCCTTAAATATTTTTCTTGACAAACAATTCCAAATCGTCATAAGAAAGTAGCCCAACTGACAAATCTACCTTTTCGCCGTTTTTGAATAAAATCAAAGTTGGAACACTAAAAATCCTAAACCTTTTGGCAATTTCATCACAATCATCAATATCTGCATTGTAGAAATTGACTTCTGGCATATTTCCTTCAAGTTGTTCAATAATAGGTTTGAACATCTTGCAAGGGCCACACCAAGTTGCTGAAAAGTCGACCAATGTCAACTTGTCTGTTGCAATTTTTTCATCAAAATTTTTGTTGTTTAATTTTTCCATATTTACTCCTCTTCTTCCATATTGTTAAGCAGTTGATTTATTACAAAAGATGACAATGTGCAGGCCATACTTGCTGGGAAATATGCTACACTGCCGATAACTTTGCTTGCCTTTTGTGGTTGTTCTTTGGTCCAAACCACATTCAATTTTTGGATATCTTCTGTTTGACAGAATTTTCTAATAACCTTTGCAAGCCTGTCATAATTGGTTTTGGAAATATCCGACACCAAGAATTGTGGATTGTTTTTGTATCTATTGCCAGCCCCACAACTAACAATAATATTTAGTTCGTTTTGAGAGCAATATTTAATCAATGCTTGCTTGGCTTTTACGTCATCAATGCAATCCACAATATAGTCATAATCAACAAGGTTGAAGTTGTTGATGTTTTCGGCCGACAACTTTTCCTTGATTGTTACGATATTTGCATCTGGATTAATATCCAAAAGACGTTCTTCCATAACATCAACTTTATATTTGCCAACAGTAGAGTGCAATGCCACAATTTGTCTATTGATATTGGTGACATCCACTTTGTCAAAATCGACAATAGTTAAGTCACAAATACCACTTCTAACAAGCATTTCGGCCACATAACCGCCAACTCCACCAACACCAAATAAAATTATCCTTTTTTCATTAAGTTTGTTCATCTTTTTTTCTCCAATCATCATACTAAATCTTTGCCAAATTTCATTCATACATACATTATAGCATTTTTTCGTCAATTTTACAAGAAAAAACACCACAAAAGTGGTGAATTTTTTACAAAATAAATTTTTTGTAGTCGTGGTCTTTGAAAACTTTGTTTAAAGTGTTTTCAACATAAACCTTGTCAACCACAACATCAATCAATGGATTTTCGTTGGAAGCATTGAAAGAAATATCTTCTACAAGTGACTCCATAATTGTTTGCAATCTTCTTGCCCCAATGTTTTCTTTTGTTTCATTTTCGAGTTCGGCAAGTTCGGCAATTTTTTCTATTGCATCGTCTTTAAATATCAAATTGATATTGTCAACTTTCAACATTTCTTGATATTGTTTTATGAGTGCATTTTGTGGAACGGTAAGGATTTTTATAAAGTCAGATTTGTCCAAAGAGTTTAGTTCAACAGTGATTGGGAAACGTCCTTGAAGTTCTGGAATAAGGTCGCTAACACTAGACACGTGGAATGCACCTGCCGCAATAAATAGTATATAATCAGTGTGAACTACCCCATATTTTGTGTTGACAACGCTACCTTCGACTATTGGCAAAATATCTCTTTGCACACCTTCACGTGACACATCTTGGCCATTGTTTTTCTTGGCAGCGATTTTGTCAATCTCGTCAATAAAGATTATTCCTTCTTGTTCTGCTCTAAAAATTGCTTCACGAGAAACATTGTCGTGGTCAATCATTTTTTCACATTCTTCTTCAAGCAAAACTTCTCTTGCACGAGCAATGCTCATCTTTTTTACTTTTCTTGCGCCCTTAAACATTCCGCCCATAATTTGACCAATGTTGATTTCTGCACCAGCGCCATCCATAAGGTTAATAGATTTTGGGCTATCTTTAACTTCAATATCAATGACGTCATTTTCAAACAATCCGCCATCAAAACTGTCATTGAATTGCTTTTTGAATGTTTCTGTATCCATATCTTCTGGCTTCATTTGTTTTTTGATTGGATATAGCAAATCTTTCAAATTTTTGTTGACAATGGTGAGTGCTTTTTCTCGCACTTTTTGGGTTTGTTCGTTTTTTACAAGTCTAACAGATTCTTCAACCAAATCTCTTATCATACTTTCAACGTCTCTGCCCACATAACCTACTTCTGTGTATTTGGTGGCTTCAACTTTTACGAATGGAGCCGAAACAAGTTTTGCAAGACGTCTTGCAATTTCTGTCTTTCCGCAACCAGTTGGTCCTTTCAAAATGATATTTTTTGGAGTAATTTCGTCCCTAACGTCTTTTGGGAGTTGACTTCTTCTATATCTATTTCTAAGAGCAATAGCAACCGCTCTCTTGGCCTTGTCTTGCCCTATAATATATTCGTCAAGGTTTTTTACTATTTCTTTACAAGTCATTATCATACTAAATCTCCTCAATGGTGTAATTGTTGTTGGTATACACACAAGTTTCGCTAGCGATTTTCATTGCTTCTTGGGCAACCTTTTTGGCATCAAAATCAGTGTTTCTAAGCAATGCTTTGGCGGCAGAAAGTGCAAAAACACTGCCACTGCCTATTGAATAAGCATCGCCCTCTGGCTCCATAACTTCACCAGCGCTTGAAAGAGCCAACATTTGATTGTGGTCAGCAACAATAAGCATAACATCTTCATTTGAGCCGTGTGGCATTGTGCGAACATTCTTTGAAAACTCCATACAAGACCTAATCAAATGTCCAGAAAATTTGTTCAAGCATTTTTCCAACTCTTCGCAAAGAAGGAGCGCATAACCTGCTGCGCCAGCAATACCTACAAGCACCTTGCCGTCATAAATCCTTTTTAGTTTGTGGGCGGTGCCTTTTATTATCATATTTTGTCCAAGTGTAACTTGTCCGTCAGCAATCATAACAGTTTTGTCGTCTTTTTTTACTGCCAAGATTGTTGTTGCTTTTATATCTATCATATTTTCTCCTTAACTTTTTTATTTTAACAATTCTAAATATTATTGTCAATCACTTTTTTTATTTCATCTATTGACCTATCATAAAAAATTTGGCATTTTTTTTGTTTGTCACGTTCATTGACTGGTTCAAGCACTCCAAAATTGGCATTGATTGGTTGAAAATTGTCTTTGTTGGCGCTTTCAAGATAATTGTAAATTCCGCCAATAATTGTCTTGTTGGAAAAACTTGTAAGCGGTCTATTTTCTATCATATTTATTGTATTTATTGCACAATAAAGTCCACTCATAATGCTCTCGACATAGCCTTCAACTCCGCTTAGTTGCCCTGCGACAAAAACATTTTGGTCAACTTTTAGCCTGCTATATTTATCACAAACAGATGGGAAATTGATATAATTGTTTTTGTGCATAACGCCATATTTTAAAAATTCTGCATCTTTTAGGCCAGGGATTAAACTAAACACTCTTTTTTGTTCGCCAAATTTAAGATTGGTTTGAAATCCTACCATATTATAGGTTTCTGCGCTTGTGTTTTCCTTTCTAAGTTGCACTACGGCATAAGGTTTTTGGCCTGTTCTTTTGTCAGTTAGGCCTACTGGTTTTAGCGGTCCAAAACGGATTGTATCCTTGCCCCTTTTGGCCATAACTTCTATTGGCATACAACTTTCAAAATATTTGCCTTTTTCAAAGTCTTTAAGTTCCACACATTCGGCGGTTGTTAGTTCGTCATAAAACTTTTCATACTCTTCCCTATTCATTGGAAGATTGAGATAATCTCCGTCACCCTTGTCATATCTGTCTTGAACAAAAGCGATATTCATATCAATAGTTTTGGCATCAATAATTGGGCTTGCCGCATCATAAAAATAGAAAAAGTCTTTGCCAATCTTTGTTGAAAGTGCACTGCACATTTTGTCTGTTGTGAGTGGACCTGTGGCAAGAATTGTGATTGCATCTTTTTCAAACTCGTTTACTTCTTTGGTGTGGCAAATAATATTTTTGTTTGCTCGAATTTGGTTGGTGACTTCTTGGGCAAACTTTTCTCTATCCACTGCCAAAGCGTGACCTGACGGAACACGTGTTTGATATGCGATATTGATTAGGTCGCTATCAAGCAGTTTTAGTTCTTCTTTCAAAAGTCCGCTGGCGGTCGTTGGGTCCAAACTTTTTAATGAATTGCTACACACAATTTCTGCATAATTTGGGTTGTGGTGCGCTGGGGTAAAACTTTGGCCCTTGATGTCATATAGATTGACTGTGTATCCCCTTTTGGCGAGATACAGACTTGCACTTGCGCCGGCTAGTCCACCACCTATTATGTTGATTCTCATACTCTCTCCATTTTTTAAGCAGGGGGCAGTCCTGCACACGTAGTGTGCCAAAGGTCGCCGCGCGACCTTTCCGCCCGCTTGCGCGGGCCGGACTGTCCCCACCTAATTACTCTTTTGGCTTGATATAGTTGCAATCTTTGTCATTGCAAAAGATTTCTTCACCCTTTGCTGTTTTGTGCTTATACAACTGCTTGCCACATTTTGGACAAAGTTCTTTAAGCGGTTCATCCCAAGATGCAAAGTCGCATTCTGGATAACCTGTGCAACCATAAAATATTTTTCCTTTTTTGCTACGTTTCATAGCAAGTGGTTTTTGACATTTTGGACAAAGCCCCAAATCATCTGGCACTTCATTGTCCAAATTTTGTGTATTTTTGCAACTTGGATAATTGCTGCACGCAAGGAATTTTCCAAACTTGCCTTCTCTATACACCATTTCTCCGCCACATTTTGAGCACATAATTCCGCTGTGCTCTGCTTCTTGTTTCATTGATTTGCTGGTGAGATAAGCATTGTTGAGTTGAACGCTAAAATCGTCATAAAACTCTTTGACAACTTCTCTCCATTTGCGTTTGTTAAATTCTATATCATCAAGTTTTTCTTCCATATCGGCCGTAAACTTGACATTCATAAGGTTTTTGAAATATTCTTCCAAATATTCTGTAACTTGAAAGCCGAGTTCAGTAGGAACAAGGTTTTTGGCATCTTTTATGACATATGCTCTGTTTACGATAGTCATAACAGTGTTGGCATAAGTTGCAGGACGACCAATTCCCTTGTCTTCCATTTCTTTTACTATTGTGCTTTCGGTGTATCTTACAGGTGGTTTGGTGAACTTTTGCTCTTTGGTGATATCTATCAAATCAACTTCTTCACCTTCGACAAGATTTGGAATATTTATTCCAGACTTTTCTTCATCAACTGGCTTGTAAACTTTTGTAAAGCCTTCAAAAATAATTGCCTTGCCACTTGATTTCAAGGTATAGTCACCACAAGAAAATTCAACTTGCAAACTATCATATTGTGCATTTGACATTTGACTTGCAACAAAGCGGTTGAAAATCAAAGTATAAAGTTTCAAATATTGATTGTCGATTTTGCCTTGCAAATATTCAGGAGTATATTTTAATGAAATTGGTCGGATTGCTTCGTGCGCATCTTGAACATTCTTTTTGGTTGCAAAAGTGTTGTATTTTGCTGGTGCAAATTTTTCACCATAATTTTCCAAAATATACTCTTTGGCTCTCTTTTGAGCATCTGGTGATACACGAGTTGAGTCTGTTCTTATATATGTTACAAGCGCGACTTTGCCTTCGCCTTGAATTTCTACACCTTCATAAAGACTTTGAGCAGTCCTTGTATAACTGCTAAGAGTAAACTTCATTTTGTTGATAGCATCTTGTTGCAAACTGCTGGTTGTGTATGGTGCTGGTGCTTTTGATTGAACGACTGACCTTTTTATTGACTTTACTACAACCGGATTTGCACGCAAATCGCTTTCAACTTTTTTGGCTGTTTCTTCATTTGGAATTTCTATTTTTTTGTTTTGGAAAAGAGCCAAATCGCTCTTAAAATTGAGTTTGTCTCCTTTTTTGCACAAAATATCTTGAATAGTCCAATACTCAGTTTTTACAAAGTCGCGAATTGCCTTTTCCCTATCTACAATGAGTTTCAAAACAACAGATTGAACACGACCAGCGCTCAATTTGTTTCTAATTTTTTTTGACAATAGTGGAGAAAGTTTATAACCCATAATTCTATCAACAAGACGTCTTGCAAGTTGTGCCTTGACAAGATTTTGGTTGATTGGAGTTGGGTGCGAGATACTTTCTTGAATAGCATTTTTTGAAATTTCATTGAATGCTGTTCTAACTTGTGCATCTGGGGATAGATTTAAAATCCTTGCAAGGTGCCAAGCGATTGCTTCTCCTTCTCTATCCGGGTCGGTTGCAAGATATATTGCTTCGGCTTTTTCGGCCTTTTGTTTAAGTTCATTGACTATTGGCACTTTGTCTGGAATTATTTCATACGCTGGGTCAAAGTTGTGTTCTAGGTCAATGGCAAATTTGTTTTTTGGCAAATCTCTGACGTGGCCTTTTGTTGCAAACACGTCATAACCTGCTCCCAAATATTTTTTGATACTTTCTCTTTTTCCGGGTCCTTCTATCAATACTAATTTCATAATAATATTATATCCTTATTAATGCGACATAAGAATTTCCTGCCAACTTTTCTATCAAACCTTTCATCTGCATTTCAAACAAAGTGTTGTTGAGTTCGCTAGGAGAAATTTGAACATAATCCAAAATTTCTTGGTAGGTCTTTTTGTCCGCTAATATATAATTTAATATAGATTGCTCTGTAATGTCAAGTTGAATGGCAGGATTTTTTTCAATTTTCTTTTGTTTTATACCCAAAAAGTCCAAAATGTCTTGTGCTGACAGGCAAAGACTTGCTTGACATTCCTTGATTATTGAGTTGGTGCCAGCGCTTTCGGGCGAAGTAACTTTGCCCGGAACAGCAAACACTTCCCTATTGTAATTTACGGCATAATTTTTGGTATGCAAACTGCCACTTTTCAATCCTGCTTCGGTCACAAGCACAGCCTTTGATAGTCCTGCAATTATTCTATTCCTAATTGGAAAAAGATATGCACTAGGCACAACATTTGGTAGGCTTTCAGTGATGACGAGATTGCTTTCGGACAAAGTTTTGAAAAGTGTATGATTGCAGGCAGGAAAGACGTGGTCAAATCCGCCAGCAAGCACTGCTATTGTGCCACTTTCCTTGCTTAATGCTGTTTCGTGAGCGATTGTGTCAATGCCCATTGCCATACCTGACACGATTGTAACCCCAAAACTTGACAGGTCTTCAACAAATTGTTTGGTGACAACTTTGCCATAATCTGTTGGTTTTCTTGTTCCAACGACACCACAACATATTGTGTTGAGAAGTTCCACATTTCCTTTGCAATAAAGGCACAATGGTGGCGTGTCAATTTCGTGCAAAAGTGTTGGATAATCATCCGAATAAAGTGTCACAACAGTGATATTTTTTGACTCATACCATTCGAGCAATTTTTCTATTCTATCTAGTGATGAATTGGCGATTTTGTCATACTCATCCTTGCTCAAAAAAGTTGAGAGTTGCATTTTTTTGCTACTCCACAACTCTCTTATATTTTCTTCGTGACGATAAAGAGTCAAGATGTCTCTTTTTTTGTTGTAAGACAAAAATTCAAAACTATCTAGCCATATAACATCTCTTTCTTTTATTGTATACAAAATTTTCTCCTAAACTTCATATTTTTTGTCCAGACTTCTGTATTGGATTGCTTCTTGAACGTGTTTGACTTGAATATTTTCGCTCGCTTCCAAATCTGCTATTGTTCTTGCAACTTTCAAAATTCTGTTGTAAGCACGTGCGCTCAAATTGAGCACTTTGAATGCTCTTTCCAAAACCTTTTGGCAAGGCTCATCAAGTTTGCAAAACTCCAAAAGTTCTTTTTGACCAATACGGCTGTTGGAATATATGTTTGAGTCCTTGTATCTTGCAAGTTGAATATCTCTTGCACGATTGATTCTCTTTTTTATTTCTTCACTGCTCTCTTCCAAAACTCCGTTGTTGAGTTCGCTATAACTAATTGAATCAACTTCAACGTGCAGGTCAATACGATCCATAAGCGGACCAGAGACCTTGTTGAGATAGTTGTGAATTTGGGCAGGTGTGCATTTGCATTTTACTTTGGTGCTGCCATAATATCCGCAAGGGCAAGGATTCATACTCCCCACCAAAATAAAGTCTGCTGGATATGTAACTGTTTGCATATTTCTTGCAATAGTAATCACCTTGTCTTCCATTGGTTGACGTAGTGTTTCGATTGTTTTTTTGTTGTATTCTGGCAACTCGTCAAGGAACAACACTCCGTTGTGTGCCATAGAAATTTCACCCGGCTTGGCAGTTCTTCCGCCACCTGTCATAGCAATAAGTGTTGCAGTGTGGTGCGGAGTTCTAAACGGTCTTTCGACAATTATGCCGCTCTTTTCGTCAAGTTTGCCTGCCACGCTATGAATTTTGGTGACTTCTAGTGCTTCATCAAACGACATATCTGGCAAAATTCCATTGAATGCTTTTGCCATCATAGTTTTGCCGGCACCCGGTGGGCCTATCATCAAAATATTGTGTCCGCCAGCAGCGGCAATTTCCAAAGCGCGTTTTGCACTTGCTTGGCCTTTTATGTATTTGAAATTGTCTTTTAAGACATATTCTTTTTGCACTTCATCAAAAGATTTTGACTCCAAGCATTTTATTCTGTTGTTATTATTGATAAAAGCAACTGCTTCTCTAAAATCCTTGACTGGATAAACTTGTATCCCATCAATAAATGACGCTTCTAGCGAATTTTCATAAGGGATAACAAACTTGGTGTAGCCGTTTTGTTTCGCTGAAATAAGCATTGGCAAGACACCATTGACTTTTCTTACTTCCCCATTAAGTGACAATTCTCCAAAAAAGCAAAAATCATTGATTTGTTTTTGTTTTAATGCTCCATTGGCAACCATAATGCCGAGTGCAATAGGCAAGTCATACAAACTGCCTTCTTTCTTTGTCCAAGCAGGTGCAAGGTTGACAATAATCTTGTTGATTGGATAATTGTATGAGCAGTTTTTGATAGCGGACTTTACTCTCTCTTTGCTCTCTTTAATTGCTGTGTCGGCAAGGCCTACTACATCATACCCAGGAATACCTGGATTGATGTCCACTTCAATCTCTATCCCATAGCCTTCAATACCTATCAATCCATAACTTTTTACTTTTGCTAACATATATCTTTCCTTTTATTTATTTTTAATATAGCACATAATTTTTGATTTGGCAAGGATTTTTCAAACATTTGTTTGAGAAAATTAAAAAAATTAGAGAAAAGTTTCTCTAATTCTTAGTTTTATCTATGTAAGAAGTCATTTATTTTGTTTGATACGCGTTCTTTTAGTGGAAGTTTTTTGTCATTGGCTCTAATTTCTGCCTTGATTGCTCTTTGTTCTTCTTTTGACTTTATAAGTCTTGCAATCAAATAATCCCTATAATTGCCAGCATTTTTGATGTTAGACTGTTGATATGCTTCAAAGATGTAGTCAACAATGTCTGGGTTTTCTCTCAACAATTTGGTATAGTTTTGTTGTTGAACATCCCAAAGAAGAGATATCAAAGGAATATCTTTGTTTGAAGTGCCAAGGCTAAAATTGTAAGTCAAGTTGCCAGATGTGATTGCCAAAAAGTGTAGTGGCAGTTTTTGCTCACCGACATTGTCAATATCACTTGGATAATTGTAAGCATAATATCCATTTTGTGCAACCAAAAATCTTGGTTCTTGCATTTTTTGTCTGTCCATATAGCGTCTAATTTGTCTTTTTAACTCTTCAATATCCACTGAATGTCCTTCTGGATATTTTCTAGAAAATTCTCTCATATTTGCCTTGTAGTTGTCTGGGTCGGTCTTTCTAGTCTCCAAACAAGCAAGCAAATCTTTTTTTAATGTTTTTGTATAATCGCTCAACATATTTTTTTCTCCTTGCCTATATTGTATCATAAAATTGCAATTTGTCAAGAGCAAATTTTAATTTACCAATCAATTTTTTTGTGTGTCTTGTCTTTTACGTCATCATAAAAGTCAAAATATGATTGTTTGTATTTGTTATATTTTGCATCACCTTGCAAAAATTGTTGATATGGTGAGAGTTTTTTTGATTTTTTGATGTTTTGTTTGTCCACCATATCTTGTGTATTAGATTTTTTATCCACACCAGATGTTGTAATATTGTCTTTCATAGTTTTTCCTTTTTTGAAAACAAAAAACCGCAAGATTGCGGTCTTTTCAAGTTATCTAACTTCTTTAATTTTGGCTGCTTTGCCTTGACGGTCACGAAGATAATACAATTTTGCTCTTCTTACCTTGCCCTTGTGAACGACCTCAATCTTTGTGATACGAGGGCTGTGCAAAGGGAAAGTTCTCTCAATGCCAACACCGAAAGATACACGTCTAACAGTAAAGTTTTCTCTAATGCCTGAGCCTTTGCGAGCGATACATACGCCTTCATAAGCTTGCACTCTTTCCTTATCACCCTCAACAACCTTCACATAAACTTTGATGGTGTCGCCAACATTAAATGGAGTGATATCTTGTTTAAGTTGTTCTCTTTCAACTTGTTCAATGATTGGATTCATACCTTTTTACCTCCTCGGATATGTTCTTGTCATTGGAAACAGCGGACCACACCCATAATCTTTTGTATTATATCATATAGTTTTGTTTTTGACAAGTGTTTTTCTTGATTTTTTTGAAAATTTTTGATTGTTTTGCAAGAGCGTCAACAACTGGGTCATATACTCTGTTTGGTTTTCTATTGTGCCGAGTTTAGTCATTTTTGTTCTCTTGCATTTTCTTTGTCTATCTTGCGCTCTTCTCTGGTGAAAGGATTTTTTCATTTTTATTTATCAAAACTTTCACTGTGTCGGCCAGTGACTTTAATGCCATATTATATTGAATAATAACATCGTTGAAATCATATATCGTTCCGTTTTTTGAATTGTTATTCAAAAGTTTTACTATTGCGACAAAAGGAAGTTTGCCATAATCTTCCCCACCCAAATTCCCAAATCCGTGGTGCAATGCAAATATTTTTGCTTGAAGTTTGGTGATATTGCCATATCTTGCAAATTTTTTGAAAAATTCAACAAACTGAACATCTTGTTTGTCTGCTAGTTCTTGAATAAATGTTCTGGCGGAAAATTCATCCCTAGTTGAAATATAAGTGCTGTCCTTTATAAATTTTACTCTTAATATCTTGTCAATATAACTATTTGTCATAATTGCCTCCTAAGTTCACATACTATAACAAATAAAATGTTGGATGTCAAGAGTGATTTTTGATTTTTTTGTCAAACAATGTTTTCAATATGTCGAATTTCGTCATTTAAAATTTCTATTGCATCAAAGCGGACACTATTGTTGAGTTGTCGTTTTTGTTTGAGATAAAAAGTTGCTGTTTGGACAATTTTTCTGATTTTGTGCGGAGTGATTGCTTCAATTGGTCGACCAAATTTGGCAGAAATGCGATATTTGACTTCCACAAAAACTATTGTGTTGTCTTTTTTGCAAATAATATCTATTTCGCCTATTTTGTTGGAATAGTTTCTTTCTAGGATTTCATAGCCTTTTTGCTCCAAATAATTGCCTGCAATGGCCTCATATCTTCTTCCTGTCAAATTGGTGGGTAGCATATTGTCTCCTTATCTTTTTACTTCTAGGTTTTTTATAAAACTTTCTCTATGAATTGGGCATTTGCCAACTGTTTTTAATGCTTCTAAGTGCTTTTTGGTGCCATAACCTTTGTTGTTTTGAAAGTCATAATCTGGAAAAACTTTGGCATATTCATCCATCATTCTATCCCTATAAACTTTGGCAAGAATTGATGCGCAAGCAATGGCATAACTTGTGGCATCGCCCTTGATTATTGACACTGTTTGGCAAGGAAGATTTAAGTCTTTCATCGCATCAACAAGCAACAAATCCGGTTTGATTTTTAGCGTTTCAAAAGAATGTCGCATTGACTTTTTGGTGGCTTGAAGAATGTTGATTTGGTCGATTGTTTCGTTGTTTTCTAATGTTATTGAATAATCTATTGCCCTTTCTTTTATTAGGTCAAAAAGTTCGTCACGTTTTTTGGCGGTCAACTTTTTGCTGTCAAAAACTCCGTCAATCATTTCGTCATAATTCATAACAACACAGCAAGTTACAACTGGGCCAGCGAGCGGACCACGTCCAACTTCATCCATTCCAGCAATTATTTTTATGTTTTGGTCCATCATTCTTTTGTCAAAATCATATATTTGTTTTGTGTTTATCATATTTCCCCTTAATCAAAAGTTATCTTGCCCAAGGCTCCCTTTCTAAAATCCCCAACAATGAGTTTTGAGACTCTTTCATAGTCAATTTCGTTGCCTTTTAATATACAGCCACGTTTTTTGGCAATAATTTCCACCAATTCCATATCTTGCATATCTAGGCTGAGATTAATCTTGTATTTTTCGTTTATTGTGTTTGGTGAGAGTTCAAGAATACGCTTGACGAGTTTTGCTGACACGTCAACAAGGTTTAAGACTTCATCCCTTACACTTCCAACAAAAGCGAGTTCATAGGCAAGTTTTTCGTCCCCAATATTGCCCCACAAAGTGCCAGGAGTGTCCATAATTTGAAGTGTTGGAGTAACGTTGGCCCATTGAGTTGTCCTTGTAACGCCTGCTTTGTTGCCTGTTGTTGCACGAGTTTTGCCACACAGGTTGTTGACAATGGTTGACTTGCCAGAATTTGGAACACCCAAAACCATTGCGCGAAAAGTAAAGCGAACATTGTTTGCCTTGTTTTTTTCTATTTTGTCTTGCAAAAGCGAATTGATATTTGTAACAATCGAGTTGCAAGATTTGCTTTCTGTTGCATTTGTAACCACACATTTTGAATTTGGAAGAGTGGAAAAATATTCCTTCCATTTTTTGTTGCCCATATTTGAGGCCAAATCTGACTTGTTGAGCACATAAACTATTGGCTTGTCTTTTATAATCTTTACAAATTCAGGATTCAAGCAAGCAAGCGGACAGCGAGCATCCAAAACATAGACAAAACAGTTGACAAGTTTTGCCTTTTCGCTCATTTCTTTTAGGGTCTTGTTCATATGACCCGGGAACCAATTTATCATACTATTAATATATCTTAAAAAAAAAGAAAAGTCAAGGTGATTGACTTATCTTTTGCGGATTGGCAAATATTCATCTTCAATGTTTTGAGAAACACTTGGATACCAATCTTCCCAATCTTCAACAGTTGGTCTATACAATGCACGAATTTCGGCAAGATTGTCCATTTTGCCATCTGGAACATAAGTGTCGTTTTCTATGCTTGGTCTTTTGCCATAAAATGCTTTTTGGCAAGCATCTTTGTGGTCTCTTTTTAAGCATTTCATAAAAGATGTAAATGATATTGGAGATGTTGGCAACATTGCGCCTGTGTTGTGTTCAAAATACAAGTTGTATTCTTTGTTTATATCTTGAATTGTTGTTCTTCTAAGATAATCCCCTGGTGCATTGTGGATATAAAAATCTTCTCTTTTGACTACCAAATACAAACCAACTCTTGATGCTTCGGCCATTTTTCTAGCCTTGCGAGGAATGTAGTCAGGCGAACTTGCTGGCAACTTGGTTTGGTCTATTGCGCCGGCTTCTACATATTGTTGTGCGATATAGTTACGTTCAAAATCAAATTTTGGTTTGTCTTCTTTTTCAATTTTTATCGCTGGGATATATTCATAGACAAAACTTCTGTCAATTTCACATTTTTCAAATTCGTGGGCAACAGTCGGAATTCTATATGCCTTGATTTCACCTGATTTTATCATATTATATAACCAAATTATGTTGTTTAGAACTGAATAAATTCTGTCAGGTTCTTCACCTTCTTTCTCTACCTTAATTAGTGTGCTCAACCAACTGTCGTCAAAAAGTTTTGGATTTTTGAGACCGTTTTGAATAATCATTCTTTTTATATAACTTGGATAAATGTTTCCATTATATTTGGCTATTGAATGAACAATTCCGTCTGCGTCAAATTTTTGGTCGTGCCATTTTGATAGTGCCAACAAAATTTCTGTGTCTAGTGCAATATTTATCATTTTTTCTCTCCCTTTTTAGCAACAGGATTATAAATTAGAATTTTTGATTTGTCAAGGGGGAAATTTGAAATTGTTGAGAAGTGGGGGCATAATGCACGCCGCAGGCGTGCCCCCTTGTCCGCTCGCGGACAAGAAAAACGGTTGCAATGCAACCGTTGTTATGCCCCCACCCCTTATAACAAATCAGGCCTATTTTTTCTAGTATTGTCAATAGAATTTTGTTTGCGCCACTTTTCAATATTGGCGTGATGACCAGAGAGCAAAACATCAGGGACTTTCATACCCCTAAACTCTGCTGGTCTTGTGTATTGGTCGTATTCCAAAAGTCCATTGGAAAAACTCTCATCAACAAGGCTGTCACTAGAAATAACACCACCAACAAGCCTTGCAATAGAATCGGTCACAACCATTGCTGGCAACTCACCACCAGTAAGCACATAATCACCAATTGACAACTCTTCAATATCAAAATAATCAATCACACGTTGATCCACACCTTCATAATGTCCACACAAAAGGATGATATGTTCCAATTTTGACATACTATATGCGATTTTTTGATTGAAAACCTTGCCCCTTGGCGACATATAAAATATTTTGCTCTCATCCGTTTTTACACTTTCGATTGCCTTAAAAATTGGCTCACAAAGCATAAGCATACCTGCTCCACCACCAAAAATCTCGTCATCACATTTGTAGTGTGGTGGATTGGCAAAGTCACGAATATTGATTGTTTCTATTTCAATTTTTTGGTCATCAATAGCGCGTTTTATTATGCTTTCGTTTAATGGTTCAAACATATTTGGAAATAGTGTAAGAATTGTAATTTTCATATCTTTCTCCTATACTCTAATGTCCAAAAATCTTTGTTTGTTGATGACAAAAATTTGTTTTGATTTGTCAAAATGTAGTGTATCTTGTATGTATGGCACCATATATGTTGTGCCTTGACAATTTATGCTAATCACGTCTGCACTGCCATAATTTGTGGCATCAACGCATACACCAATTTCTTCACCATTTTCATCAAAAACTTTGCAACCAACAAAGTCACTCAACAAGACAACTTCATCAAACAACTCTTTGTATTTGTCTCTGTCTATTGATATATATTGATTTCTATACAACTCTGCTGTGTTGCAATCCAAAACGCAATCAAGATATACAATCAAAAATTGTTTTAGTGGTTGGATTTTGGTGATTTTTGTGTTGATTTTTTCTCTGCCCAAAACCACATCACAAAAAGACGAAAAAGGAATATCGTCAATCATTGGTGATATTTTGAGCCCCCCTTTTATTCCGTGGGGTCTAAGTATTTTGGCAATTTTTAATTCTCTCATAATTCTCCCATAAAAAAACTTGATTTTTACTTAAACATTATATAATGAATAAGAACAAAAATCAAGTCATTGATGCAAATTATTCTTGTGAAGCAAATTTTACAACAATTCTGTCACGAGAGTTTTTGGATTTGGCAATAGTGCGGATAGCGCTTGCTGTTGCACCATTTTTGCCAATAACTGCTCCTAGGTCAGACTTGTTGACAGTGCACAAATATACTTGTGTTCTGCCTTCTTTCTTTTCTTCAACTGTTACATCGTCTTTGTTTTTTACAATGCTTTTAACCAAAAATTCCAACAAATCTTTCATAAGGCACTAGTCCTTTTTCTTTTTCTTGTTGTTTGTCTTGGCTGCGCTGTTACCCTTAACTTCAATAACGCCTGCTGTTTGCAAAATACTCTTTACTGTTTCAGTAGGTTCTGCACCATTTGACAACCATTTTTTTGCAAGGTCAGCATTGATTTTGATTTCTGCTGGGTTTTTGAGTGGGTCATAAGTTCCGATTTGCTCGATAACTTTGCCATCTCTTGCTGTTCTAGAATCAGCAACTACCACTCTATAAAAAGGTGATTTTTTGTCGCCAAGTCTAGTAAGTCTAATTTTTACTGCCATAATTATTCTCCTTTTATCTGTAAAGTAATTTTACTTTACACATTATATCATACTATTTTTAATTTGTAAAGGGTTTTTGTCAAAATTTTAAAAAACTGTGTATAATTTCTACACAGTTTTGTTTTTTTATTTGTTAGATTTTGATTTTGCTAGTCGCCAGATTGCAACCATCTCTAATACTGCCAAAAATATTGAAAAAGCAGTCATTACCCTATACTCTCTTACAAACACCGGATAATACAACCATGAGACACAAATCACGCAATATATAATTGGTGTCAATATGGCAAACACTTTGCTTGCATAGCCATATTTTGAACATCCGATTTTGTTGGAATATAGCAAGAATTCGTTTATTATTTGATATAGACACAATATAATGACAATATATTGCAAAACATAATCATATCTTAATGTTGATCTTACTTCCCCAAATATTGCGCACCAACTGAAAAATATAAATACAATCAATAGAATTAGATGCAAACTATTGATAAGTTTATTATTTTTAAAAGTTCTTTCAGTATTGATAGATTTACAACTTAAAAATTGCAAACTTTGACAAACCGCAACAGCAACCAACAAAGCGGCCGTAATCATCATAACAGGCTTGAAATCAACACTAAACAACAAATAAGCACCGCATATCAAAGTCATAAGGCTGGCAACAACGGCTGTGAGATTGCAACTCAAAAAGATTTTTTTGAATTTTACTTCTTCATCGTGCCACAAATTGAGCAATGAATTGACAATAATCACTGAATAACCAACCAAGATTAATGATGATGCCCATTTGTAACCTTTGTATGACAAGAAATCAAACAACTTTATCCTTGTTTTTATCACTTCGCTAGCAATTTGTTGTGTGGCCGAATAAATTGGCAACACAAAGAAGCAAACTAGACCCGCCACAGCCAACAAAAGCAAGATCGCTGACCATATTTTTGAGTTGGAATAGCCTTTTTCTGCTGGCTTTTCAACCACTGGTCTTCTTTCAACCATATCTGGCCTTGACATTCTTGGTGAATTTGGAGGTGCAACTTTCCTTCTTGGCATTTCTTGATTTTCTAAATTTTCCATATTTCCCCCTATAATATATTTTTATTTTATCAATATTAAAATTCTAAGTCAAATGATTTTAACAATAATTATTTTAACCTTTCATCATACGCATAAGGTTGGCCATTCCGCCCTTTTTGTTGG
>CAYQCO010000014.1:0-20597 GCA_964416085.1 uncultured Lachnospiraceae bacterium
CATCACTGGACTTGCCAGCTCTTGAATTATTTCTAATACTGTCATTTTGTGTTACGATTTAACCTTTTTTTGTCTAGTTTTGTGTCACAAACTATGCTAATTTCTACTACAAACACTGTGTTTTACGAAGAGATTGATATATGCCAATTTTTGCGCTTGTTTTCCCCTGCCCGATTGTTTTGAAAAAAAATTGCAATTTTTTGAAGGGTTATATTTCATTTTTGCTGACACATTTTTTGTTTTTGTTTGACAAATAATATTTGTGTGAGTTATAATCTTTATATACTTAGGAGAAAAATATGAAAACTACCGATTTGATACCTATTTTGCTATACCAATTAAAAAATGGCGACAAATATGGGCTAGAACTTGTTGAGTCTATAAAAAGTGTTTCGGCTGGTCAACTTGAAATCAAGCAACCTACCCTATATCCTTTGCTCAAAAAGTTGGAAAAATCCAAGTTTATTTCGTCATATTGGCAAGATTCAGAAATTGGTGGCAAGAGACATTATTATAAAATTACCGAAAATGGACTTTTGCAACTTGAAACATATCCCCCAATTGAAGATTTGTTAAATAATGCTTTGGATGATGGCGATAGCATCGAATTGCACGAAGAAGTTGAAAAAATTGAAGGACATTCATCAATCAAAGCCCCTAGTCCATTTGACAATATTTTTGCTGATGCTTTTGGTGAAAACAAACCTCAAAATGTTGAAACAGAAGACACCAACATTACACAAGATATTGATATGGTGAATGATATAGCGACACAAGATGTTGTGTATGGTGTGGCAGACGTTGAAACTGCTGAAAAGTTGGAAGAAGACAATAATATGTCGCCTGATTTGGTTGAAGAGACAAGTGATTATGCAGCATATTCAAATGCTGATTTGTCAAGTGAGACAAGTGTTGATGAAACTGATTTGTCTAGCGAGACGGAAGAAAGTGATACATATTCAAATGTTGATATGGCAAGCGAGACTAATAAAAATGTTGACACTTCACCTAATGATACTGCTAATATTGAGACGGAGCCAAAACCGGCATCCCCTACCAATTTTGATATTTTTGATGTTTTGCCTTATGGTGAAAATGAAGAAAAAAAGCAAGAGGTTGAGACAAGCAATTTTGTTTTGAACAATCCATTCTTTGAGAGCGAAAAGAAAAAAGAAGTGAGTGAAAAAACAATTCAACAACCAGCACCTTCTTTTGAAAATGACAAGGCAAAAAATTTGTTTGTGTCAGCCCCTACTACCACCAAACCAAAACTCAACACAGTATCAAATGAGACAGAGTATCGTGATTATATTGACTACAAAAATGACCCTAAAATTGTTCGTTCAAAGAAAATTGCCAAGATGAAACTCTTGCAATTATCCGCAACTTCACTGGTTGGATTGATAGTTTTGTTTACCTTGCTAGCCATTTGCTTAAAAAACAAAACAACACCACTTTTTGTGACAGTGTTTATTGTATATACACTATATATTGTATTTAGATTTGTGAGATTTGTTGGTGATTACAAAATGTTGCGCCTAAGAATTGATGTGCAAAACATTGAGTATAATTTCAAAAAACAAATTTTGATTAGGTCTATTTTGTTTGGTGCAATCATCGTGGTTTTGCTGGTTGCAAATTGGGTGGGGCTAAAAAATGGAAGAATGTTTTCAGCAAATAATTTTGGAAACTTCTTGGCACCTAGCATACTATCTTTGATGTTGTTTGTAGATTATTTGTTTTCATATATGTTTTTCAAGGTTTTTTACAAATAAAGTTTTGACAAGGATTCAATGTTTGAGTCCTTGTTTTTTTGCAAAAATTTTGACAATTTTTTTTCGTTTTAGATATATGATTATTGCGCTTGTGATGACAATTATTCCAATACCAATCCAAAGCCCAATCCCCCACCCAGTATTGAACGGAATAATTTTGCCACTGCCAAAATAGCACAAGCAAGCAATTCCAAACGAGCGAGCAAAAAGTGCAATCAAGAAAAAATCCTTGAATTTTATGTCAGTGATGCCGGCGAGCATACAAATCAAATCATCAGGAAAAAGCGGCAAAAATAATGTCAAAAATAATATCAATCGAGTTCGGCCAGAAAGTAGATTTTCATATTTTTCAACCTTGTTTTTGCCAAATATCCAATATAGTATTGGTTTGGAACAAAGCCGTCCAATAAAAAATGCCAAGATTGACCCCAACAACACTCCCACTGATGCAAACACAAATGCCCAAAATGGCCCAAAAATTGCCGTTCCTGCAAGGATTGTGACCGAACTAGGCAAAGGAACAAAGGTCACTTGCAAGAAGTTGATTATTGCAAAAATTATTATCCCCTGCTCTCTGTGTTTTAGTATTAAGGATTTTATATCCCTAAAACTATCAATTTTGTCAAACAACCCAAACTTGTTTATTACAAGATAACAAAAATACACTCCAACAACCAAAACACTAACAACAACAAAGAGTTTGAAGATTGTTTCATTGTTCTTCAAATAACCAAAGCAAAGGCCCAAAATTGACAAAATTATTGCACAAGAAAATATAGTCGAAATTGTGCCTGAATTGATATGAACAAAAAATATATTGCTTGCCAAAACTCCCAGCAATATTAGTTGAATTAGGACAAAAAATATCAGTTTTATAATTCTTGATTTTTTCATTATTATATTTTATGTTGGTAAATTGAATAAATAACTAAAACTATTTTTAAAAAAACAATGGACAAAATACGAGTTTTGTGCTATTATATTATACGAAAGAATATTTTTTAGGAGTGTTGTCTTGATTCCTGTATTAAAAATTAAAAAAGTTTCAAAAGTTTATGGCAAGAAAAAAGTGGTAAACAACTTGTCTTTTTCTCTTTTTCCGGGGCAAGTTTTTGGTTTTATTGGACCAAACGGCGCTGGAAAATCCACTACTATCAAGATGATTTGCGGACTTACATCTATTTCTGGCGGCTCAATTTATGTTGATGGATACAATGTGGAGAGATGTTTCAAAAAGGCCATTGCAAATGTTGGCGCGGTTATTGAGTCTCCCCAACTTTATCCATATATGACTGGCGAGCAAAATTTGAAAGTGTTTGCAAAGTTTTATGGCAAAAAGGCGGTAAAAAGAATTCCAAACATTATGAAGTTGACCAAAATGACAAGTTTTGCCAACAAAAAAGTGGCCACCTACTCTCTTGGAATGAAGCAACGTTTGGGTATTGCGCAAGCATTGCTCAACAAGCCAAAACTTTTGATTTTGGACGAGCCAACCAACGGACTTGACCCAGATGGAATAAAAGATATTAGAAATCTTATTCGAACTCTTGCTGAAAGAGAAAATATGGCTATTATTATTTCTAGTCACAATTTGGCAGAACTCCAACTTGTGTGCGATGAAATTGCAGTCATAAACGAAGGCAGACTGATAGGCTTCAAGACTATGCGTGAGTTGAAAGAAGAATTGGAAGGCAATCAAAAAATATGCTTCTTTGTCAACTATCCAAATTTTGCTGGGCAACTGATTGAACAAAAATATAAATTAAATTGCAAAGTGGCAGGCAGTTGTGTTATTGTTCCTATTAGAGAACAAGATGCAGCAAGTGTCACCACCTACCTTACCAACAAAAACATAAAAATTTACAAAACAAAAAAGATAACAAAATCGTTGGAAGAAGTGTATTTTAATATTCTTCATTCCAACAGACCTTCAACATCATTATTTTAAGGAGTAAATATGCACAAAGTAATAGGTTTTGAATTGAAAAAAATGGTGTCCAGACCGGGTATATACATACTCGCTCTTCTTTTGGCAGGACTTCTTACTGTAACTGCCTTTATTTACAAACCAACTGAACAAAAAAAGACTTATTATACACTAAACGGCACAACAGTTATTGAAGTTGTCGACAGTTTTGTAACATACAAAACACAATACGACAACGACTTTAAATCGTCATTTGAAACAGCGAAAAAAGTTAATGAGGAAACGTCTGAGTTCTATCAAGCAACAATCAAACAACTTTATCTTGATTTTGAAAACGATGTTGACACATTCCAAAATAATTGTTCAAATTCAACAACTCCAACAAGCACATTAAATGGATATCTAAACGACATACACAATTCAAACAAAACTGGTAGCCTTGACTTGCTATATAGCACGTTGAGAGAATATCTTGGAGAGTTTGACGATGACTTCCACCCTGCTGTCACAACCAAAGATAATTACAACAATATGTTGAATGATTTGACACTTGTTATAGATGATATTGATGCAACAGTTGCTGCAAGTTCAAAAGACGTTTATATAAGTTTGGGTGCAAAATTCCGCAATGATTATCTCTCCAAGACCAAATCAATAATTGACAATTTGGTATATCCAGATTATTCAAGTTTTTCAAAACAATTTGTTGAAGGTGGCAATTATTACAACATCACTAACGAAAGACGTTCTATAATTATCACAAAAATGAATGACATTGTTGACAAGGCAACTGCAAACTCAAACGAACTCATAAAAAGCAAAGCACTCATTGAAGAATATAATGATTTGTTTAATGAATATCGCCTTACAACTGAGATATATTGCAATTTGTTGCAATACAACATCAACAATGTCGTGTTGGACAACTATTCAGCCAACAGCAGATTGAATGTAAAATATTTTGACGAAATTGACTATTACAAAAACAAAGAAAACTTGACCAAATACACTCACTATATCGAAACAGATACTAACGAATATTCTTATGCAAATCCCCTATCGTTTGACTATTCTTCAAATGAAGAAAAAAATGCTTATGATTATTCATATTATGCTTTGTCATTGTTTGGAGTAATTTTGATTGCATTTGCAATAACTTTTGCAAGTCATTCAATCGCTGGCGAAACAAAAGAAGGAACAATGAGATTTGTATCAATTCGTCCTGTGTCAAGAACAAGTTTGATTTTGGGCAAGTTCTTCGCTATCGCTATTATCAGCTTTGTTATGCTTGTATTTAGTGCTGTTGCAAGTATGGTTGTTGGCGGATTTATGTTTGGAATTGAGTCAATGAAAATCTTATCCGTTGTAAATGCAACCAAAATATTGACAATTCATCCAATGCTATCTCTTGCAATATTTGTTGGCTCGTTGTATATCAAAATATTGGTTTATACATCAATCGCAATGTTGTTTACAAGTTTCTTAAAATCCGACTTGTTGGCATTGATACTTACCCTACTTATTTATGTGGTTCATTTGATGCTTCCTATGTTCTTTGGAGCAAATTCTTGGTTGAGATTCAATCCATTGTGTAGCATTGATTTGTTTGCTTTCTTGGGAAGCGGAACAACAACTGCCAAAACAATTTTGGGTCAAATGTTTACCAGCACAATATACTCTGGTGTGAATATCTGGCTTTCAATAATATTTATTGTAGCATTGATAGTTGTATTGAATTTGATTTCTGTATTTGCATTTAAGAAACGTGAATTGTAAAAAAAAAGACATTTAAAAATGTCTTTTTTTTGTTGGTTAAAATTGATATCTTGACAAGGCATTGATGAGTCCTAGTTTGCCGTGAGTATAACACAAACTTCCTTGCATATAAGCCACATAAGGCGGTCTAATAGGACCGTCGCAAGAAAGTTCAATAGATGAACCCAAAACAAACGAACCACTTGCCATAATCACTTGGTCTTCATACCCTGCCATATCGCTTGGCTCCAAACAAGCATTGCTGTCAACTGCGCTGGCATACTGAATTCCGCGGCAAAATTCAATGAGTTTGTTTTTGTCATTAAACTCTATTGCGCAAACAATATCGCTCAACTCTTGGTCGTTGGTTGGGATTGTGTGATAGCCCAACTTGCTCATAACTTGTGCTGTCAATCTAACGACTTTTTTGCACTCGCTGACTGTGTGTGGAGCAATAAATAACCCTTGCAAAAACTTTCGATAACCCAATTCATAAGAGCCAGTTTCAACCCCTAATGCTGGTGAAGTCAAATGGCAAGCAATTTGCTCTACATATTTATGTTTGCCAGCAACATAAGCGCCAGTAGGAGCAATTCCCCCACCAATATTTTTTATCATAGAACTAACCATAATATCTGCGCCAACGTCAGTTGGTTCTTTTTTCTCAACAAATTCGCCATAGCAATTATCAACAATGACAATAGATTTTGACATTGATTTGACAAGTTTTATTGCCTTTTCAATTTGAGCAATAGTGAGAGCATTGCGGAGTTCATAACCGCGACTTCTTTGAATATAGATTACTTTTGGCTGATTTTTGCTTAAATAGTTTTTTATGCCGTCATAATCAAAATCATTGTCAACAAGGTCAATTTGTTCGTATTTTATGCCAAAATCTTTTAGACTTCCGTTGTCTTGTCCATTGCCAAAAAGAATTGTTTCCAAAGTGTCATAAGGTGTGCCAGAAATACAACACATTGTGTCGTTTGGTCGCAAAATCCCCAACAAAGTGTGTGATATCCCGCTTGTGCCACTTGTAAATAATGGTGAAACATAAGCATCTTCTGTGTTGAATACACTTGCAAAAATCTTGTTGGTTATTTCTTTGCCAATATCGTTGTGCCCATAACCTGTTGAGCCAACAAAATGCCTTTCTTCTAAACCACAAAAATTAAAAGCATTTAAAACTTTTTCCAAATTGTATTCTTCAACTTGGTTTATTTTTTGATATTCATTTCTTAGTTCTTCTTCACAAGAGTTTACAAGGTCTTGTATATAAAAATCTTTTTTTATCATATTAATCCTCTTTTAAAAATTTTTCAATAATATTTTTTGCTTCAACTTTGTCAACAATATTTAGTTGGGACATAGTTTTCATAAAAGTCAGTTGCCTTTTGGCATAATTTCTTGTGTGCTGTTTGATTAAATCAATGCAAGTCAGCAAATCAGTTTTGTTGGTCAAATAATCATACATCTCTTTGTAACCGATAGTGTTGAGTGCATTGTTTGAGAGATTATAACCCTTGTCAATCAAAGTTTGCACTTCTTTTTGAAGCCCCATTTCAATCATTTGGTCAACACGCGCATTGATTTTTGGATATAAACTAAATTTTTCTTCATTTATCCCCACTGCACAAATTTGATAATCTTTCAATATTGATTCGGTCCTTTGAGGCTCGCCAAAAGTTGCAAATTCAAGATAACGAATAACCCTATTTAAGTTGTTGAAATGGACCTTTGAAGCCAAGTTGTTGTCCAGTTTGTTCAACTCTTCCCAAACGGCCAATTTTCCGCATTTTTGGGCATATTCTTGCCATTTTTTCCTAAAATCTTCGTTGGATTTTTCCCCCAAAGTGTATCCTTCAAGCAGGGCTTTGATATACATCATTGTGCCACCGCACAAAATTGGCAATTTGCCCCTTGACAAGCAATCATTGATAGCATTTTGAGTGTCAAGCAAAAACATTCCAACATTATAGTTTGTGTCTGGGTCAACAATATCTATCAAATGGTGCTTGATTTTGGACCTGTTTTCTGCACTTTCTTTGGCTGAGCCAATATCTAGCCCACGATAAACTTGCACACTATCGCAAGAGATTATTTCGCCGTTATATTTTGTTGCAATTTCCATTGCAAGTCCGCTTTTGCCCGATGCAGTAAGCCCAGTTATTATTACAACTTTCATTAATCGACAATCCTTTTAAACCATTTTTCTATTTGACTTCTTGATACAATGCTGATTACTGGTCTGCCGTGTGGACAAAGCAAAACTGGTTTTTTCATATCCAAATCTTTGAGTAGCGCCCTAATTTGCATTTCGTTTAACTTCTGCCCTGCCTTGACCGCACTTCTGCACGCTGTCCGCATAAGATAGGCATCAATTTCATAAGCAACAGTTGGCTTGAAACTGTTGATGTCGTTTACGAGTCCATCAACAAATTCCTTTAAATTTATGTCTTTGCAAAGCAATGGCACGCTAGATATTCTAAGTTCTGTTGGCGAAATCTGGTCAATGCAAAAACCAATTTTTTGCAACTCGTCAGCAAACTGCATACAATAATCAACTTCTTTGCTGGTCATTTTTTGAACATAAGGGATAAGCAAATCTTGAACAACGACTTGTCTATTTGCAAATTCTCTTGTAAATTGGTCATACAAAAGTCTCTCGTGCCCAGCGTGAAAATCCAAAAGTATCATTTTGTCTTGATATTCGAGAATAATAAACTCGCTAAAAATCTCACCAATAATCTTAAATTCACTAAAATTGTCTATTGGATTGTAACTTGAATTGTCATCAATTTCAGCAAAAGTTGATTGAATTTGTGATTTGGTTGCAAATACAACATTTTGTGTGTCTTTTGTATCAATATCAACAATATGTGGGATATTTTCTTCCATTTTTTGCAAATTTTCGGTCAAATATTCATTGTTTGATATAGTGTTTGGTTGCTCGTTGTTTTGATTGGTTGAATATTTGTCAAATATTGAGATATTTTCACCAAAACTTTGACAAAATTTTAGTTTGCCGTCATCGAATTCTGGTGTGTCATAAATAATCCCTTCATCCGAGTCAATTTCTACTTCTTCAACTTCTTCGGGCAATTCACTTTTTATCTCTGTCCACTCATTTTTGCTTGGATTGATAGACGAATAAATGGCAGTCCTTACTGAATTGTAAACAAGGTCAAAAACTGTGCTAGGATGTGCAAATTTGATTGCCAATTTGTTTGGATGCACATTGACATCAACATCAGTAAAAGGCAAATCCAAATTCAAAACAAAGAAAGGAAATTGCCTGTGCATCAAAAACTCTTGATATGCCATATACACAGCCTTGCTCACTGTCTCGTCAACCACATATCGCCCATTTACGAGCAAAGTTTGATAAGTTGTATTTGGTTTTGTAAAAGCCACTTTTGACACATAGCCAGACAAGTGGATGTTGCCGCTAATTACATCAACAGGCAATACATTTTGTGTTGTGTCAAGCCCATACACACTAGATATTGAGTCAAGAAGATTTGTCCCTTGCGAAGAATAAATCAACTTGCCGTCAGCAATATACTTAAATTTTATATTTGGATTGGCCAAAATAAAGCGCGAAACAACATCAGTGATTTCATTTTCTTCTTGTTTTGGTCTGCGCAAAAACTTTCTTCTAGCAGGTGTGTTGAAAAACAGGTTTCTTACTTCCATACAAGTTCCAGTAGAGCCAGCAACTTGCGACATTTCGCCAAATTCTCCCCCATTGACACTTATGCAAGAAGCAACTTCTGCATCTTCTGTTTTGGTGGTGACAAAAACTTGACTCACACTCACAATACTTGCCAATGCTTCACCTCTAAAACCTAATGTATAAATACTGTCTAGGTCCTCTAAGTTTTTGATTTTGCTTGTTGCGTGTGGCAAAAATGCTTTTTTTAGGTCCGATTCTTCAATTCCTGAGCCATTGTCGGCAACTTTGATATAATCAATGCCACCTGACTCAATTTCGATTGTAATTTGACTGGCTTTTGCATCTATTGAGTTGTCAACAAGTTCTTTTACAATAGACGCTGGTCGCTCTACAACTTCGCCAGCGGATAGCCTATTGCAAATTATTGTGTCCAAAACATTAATAGCCATATATTTCTCCTTTTATTTTTGTTTGTTGAGTTCAATCAGTCTTGCCAAAGTGTCAAATGCAACGATAGGACTGATTGAGTTGATATCGCTGTTTGACAAAATATCTATTATCTCTTTGTATTTTTTTGGCAATTCTGGTTGTTTTTCTTTGATAGGGGCAGAAAGATTGGTGTTGCCACTTTCCAGTTCTTGAAGAAGAGATTTTGCCTTTGCAATTACTTCTTGTGGAAGTCCGGCAAGAGATGCAACTTCTATTCCATAACTTCTTGTTGCACTGCCACGCATAATTTTGCGCAAAAATACCAGTTGCCCGCCAAATTCTTTTATGGATATGCAATAATTCTTGACACCTGACATTAGGCTCTCCAAATGCATAAGTTCGTGATAATGAGTTGCAAACAATGTCTTGCAAGTGAGATGAGAACAAAGATAGTCCACCACAGCCCAAGCAATGCTAAGTCCATCGTGAGTTGACGTTCCCCTGCCCACTTCGTCAAGGATAATCAGACTTTTGTTGGTTGCAAAACGTAAGATGTTGCTCACTTCAACCATTTCTACCATAAAAGTGCTTTGGCCGACAGCCAAGTCATCGCTTGCACCAATACGAGTAAAAATTCTGTCTACAATGCAAATATCTGCGCTGTCTGCTGGCACAAAACTTCCAATATGGGCAAGGAATGTAATGAGTGCCACTTGACGCATATATGTGCTTTTGCCGGCCATATTTGGTCCAGTCAAAATCATTGTGCGATTGTCCTGGTCGTCAAGCAAAGTGTCGTTTGAAATAAACTCGTTTTGTTTGAGCAATCTTTCAATGACTGGATGTCGGCCGTTTTTGATGTTTATTCTATTTTCATTGTTTAAACTTGGTCTAACATAGTTGTTGTTGCTAGCAACTATTGCAAGTGACAAATATACATCAAGTGTTGACAAACATTCGGCCAATTTTTGCAAAGGGACACAATACTCCATTATCTCTTGCCTAAATTGAGCATACAATTTTGTTTCCAATTTCAAAGCATTTTCTTCACTTGTCAAGACTTTGGTTTCAAAGCCTTTCAACTCTTCTGTAATGTAACGCTCGTTGTTGGTGATTGTTTGCTTTCTAACATATCTAAACGGAACAAGGTCGCTGTATTGTCTGTTGACTTCGATATAATAGCCAAAAACTTTGTTGTAACCAATTTTTAGATTTTTGATGCCTGTGTCTTCACGTTCCCTAACTTCCATTTCAGCAATGATATCTTTTGTGTTTTGATATGTGCGTCTAAAATTGTCCAATTCTGCATTAAAGCCTTGTTTTATGTAACCGCCTTCTTTCATTGTTGGTGGAACTTCGTTGGCTATTGTGTTGGAAATTTTTATTCTCAAATCATCCAAATCGGCAATTTGATTGCCCAAACCAATCAACAATTCATTGTTAGACGAAAGCAAGATGTCTTTGATTTTTGGTGCACTTTGAAGAGTATATTTGATAGCATTACATTCTTTTGGCGAAATTGTGCCATAAGATAGTTTGCCAACAATACGCTCAATATCACTTACGTTTTTAAATTCGGCAACAAGACTGGCTCTCGCCATTGGACAATTTATCAAACTCTCAACAAAGTTTAGACGTTGATTGATAGCAGATTGACTTTGAAGTGGTTGGTTGACAAACTTTCTGAGCATACGTGCTCCGCCACCTGTTTGAGTTTTGTCAAGGACCCAAAGCAGACTGCCAATTTTTGAGCCGTCACGCATAGTTTGTTCAAGTTCAAGATTACGCCTTGTATTTGTGTCAATATACATATATTGCTCGTCGTGAATAAACCTTGGCATATAAAAATGCTTCAACACTCTCTTTTGTGTCTCGCTAATATATTGAAGCAATGCACCTACTGCAATGATACCTGATTGATTTTCGGCAAAGTCATAACCTTTTAGACTACCTAGACCATAAGTGTCAAGTATTTGACGTTCACAAGAAGAATAGCCAAAAGCCCATTCATAATATTGTGAAAATTTTGGACAAGAGTGAGTTTTTGTTACCATCAACTCTTCTTGACAATCCATCATTTCGTTGTTGCAAATAATCTCTTGTGGTTTGGTCCTTATAATGTTGTCGTTGAGATAACTCATTGCTTTGTCGCCTTCACTAGCACCTACATACATCTCACCTGTTGATATGTCTGCATATGCAAATGATATAGCGTTTTTGTTCTTAAAAACACACATAATGTATGAGTTGGTTGACTCGTCAAGCATACTAGTATCAATAACTGTCCCCGGAGTAATAACCCTCACTACATCACGTCTCACCAAATCTTTGCCGTTTGGTTCAGTCAGTTGTTCACATATAGCAACTTTGTGACCGTTTGCAATAAGTTTTGAAGCATAACTATCATAAGAATGAAATGGCACACCGCACATTGGAGCCCTTTCTGCAAGGCCACAACTTTTGCCAGTAAGAGTTAGCCCCAACTCCTTGTTGCAAATAATTGCATCTTCAAAAAAGATTTCATAAAAATCCCCAAGACGATAGAACAATATGCAGTCTTGGTATTTTTGTTTTATGGTATAATATTGTTGCATACCCGGTGACAATTCTTTAAATTCCATTATACTATTTCTCCTGATAATTTGTGTTCTCTAATATCTGTAATTTTGATATTTCTAAATTGGCCTAGCATCTCTTGGTCATAGTTTGGCAAATAAATTTCTTTGCCCCCGTCAGTGAGCCCATAAGCCACACCATTTTTGACTTTTATGAGACAGTTGAAAACTTTGCCAATCATTTTTTGATTTTCTTTTTGAGCAATAAACTTTTGTTCTCTCAGCAGTTTGTTGATACGTTTGCTCTTGATTTCGTCATCAACTTGGTCAACAAATGTGGCTGCTGGTGTGCCTGTCCTTTTTGAATACATAAAAGCAAATATTTGGTCATATTTGACTGTTTTTATCAACTTCATTGTATCATTAAAGTCTTTTTCGCTCTCTCCGGGGAAGCCTACAATAATATCTGTGCTAAGAGCAATGTTTGGCATAGCACGTTTTGTCATTTTGATTAAATGAAGATAATGCTTGCGGTCGTATTTTCTGTTCATACGCTTTAAGACTGTGTCGCTTCCTGATTGAACAGGCAAATGCAATGCTTTGGCAATCTTTGGTTCGTTTTTCATAACATCTATTACATCTTTTGAAAAATCTATTGGATGTGATGTCATATATTTGATTTTAAAATCCCCTTCGATTGCTGCAAGTTTGGAAAGAAGTTGGGTAAAACTCATCTTTTCTTCAAGGTCTTTGCCATAAGAGTTTACGTTTTGGCCAAGCAAGGTGATATATTTGTATCCCCTTTTAACCAAATCCTTGAATTCTGCTTCAATTTCGTTGTAAGGTCTGCTTCTTTCTCTCCCCCTAACATAAGGGACAATACAATATGTGCAAAATTTGTTGCAACCATAAATTATGTTGACATAAGCATTGCTTGGGTCATCTCTAACAGTGTGGGTTACAACTTCGGCATTTGAGATTGCTTCTTCACGGATATCAAAGATACGCTTGCGGTCTTCGGCATATTTTGTCAAATACTCTTTCAAAAGCGGAACGTTGTGTGTGCCAATAATGATATCTACATAAGGCAATTTCTTTTGTAGGTCGTATTTGCCATTTTTTTGTTGTGGCATACATCCGCATAAAACAAGGATAACGTCATCATTGTTCATTCTGTATTTTTTTAGTGCAGAGATATTTGAAAATGCTCTGTCTTCTGCGCCTTCTCTAATGCAACAAGTGTTGAATACAATCACCTTTGCTTCTTTTATATTTTCTGTTTGCTTCATTCCCATTGTTTCTAAAATGCCTGCAATCTTTTCACTTTCGTGAACATTCATCTGGCAACCATATGTTACAATGTGATAATTTTTGTTTACAAAATCAATCATAATTTTTCCTAATTCTCCAATATTTTATATTATAATATAAAAAAACACAATTTTCAACTAAAATTTGAAAAAATGTTGCTATTTGCCATTAATTAAAAATTTCTTAAATATTTCTCAAAAACTGAAACATAATAATCAAAGAAGAATTATGTCGAAAAAAGTAACAAAGCGAATTTTAATAGCATTCTCTATCACTATTGTTTGCCTATTTTTGTTGTGTTTGGGGTCACTAACAGTGTTTTACAACAAAGCAAGATTGGATTTTGACAAACTAACTTTTTCCAATTCGGGCATAAAAATCTATGCCAGCGAAAGTGTGGATGACAGCAATTTTTATAATATGGACAGAAAAGTCATAAATATTGATGAACTTCATCCTTACACAATAAATGCTTTTGTTGACATTGAAGACAAGAGATTTTATTCCCACAATGGATATGATTTGAAGAGAATAATAAAGTCTAGTCTTGTAAATATGAAAAACCACTCAAAATCGCAAGGTGCGTCAACAATCACTCAACAATTGGTCAAAAACACACTACTTTCCAACGAAAAGACATATTCCAGAAAAATCAATGAAATTATGCTTGCAATAAAGGTAGAAAAAAACTTTTCAAAAGATGAAATAGTCAATATGTATCTCAATTCAATATATTTTGGCTCAAATGCTTATGGGATAGAAAATGCTTCCAACATATATTTCAACAAATCTGCAAAAGACCTTACAATCAATGAGTCGGCAATTTTGGCAGGGATTATCAAGAGTCCAAGGCTATATTCCCCTAAATATAACAAAGCAAATTGCAAAAATCGAAAGAATTTGGTCCTAAAACAAATGCTTGACAACAATCACATAACTCAGGAAGAATACAACACAAACAAAGACCTTGACGTGATATGCTCAAATATGTCAATGAATTATGATAACACATATTTTCAACAAGCAATCCTAGAAGCCTGCACATTGCTTAATATTAGCGAAAAGGAACTTATTAGGAACGGCTATCAAATCATAACTTTTATGGACAACAAAATCCAAAACGATATACAACAAGTGTTTGCTGGCAACAGTTATGATGCTGACAAGTTGTCAATAGTTGCCTCAAATGACGGCAAAGTGCTTGCCTATCTTGGCATAAGTCCATATGACTTGACTGGGATGAAAAGAACACCTGCATCCACATTAAAACCGCTTGCTGTATATCTCCCTGCAATATGCAACAATATTTGCACTACCAAAACGCCAATTTTGGATGAACAAACAAGTTTTGGAGATTATGCTCCACACAACACAAGCAATGAGTATTTGGGTTGGATTGATGTTGAAGAAGCGCTAATAAAATCAAAAAACATTCCTACAATAAAACTTTTGAATATGCTAGGAGTTGACAAGTCGATAGAATTTTTAAACTCTTTGGGCATAAAAACTGTTGAAGAAGACAAAAGCCTTGCACTTGGACTTGGTGCTCTTACTTTCGGTGTCTCCCCTATTGATTTGATGAGTGCTTGGACAGTGCTCGCTAACAATGGAACGACATACAAACTTCATTTTGTAGACAAAATTTTGGACAAATCAGGCCGAATAATTTTTAAGTCCAAACTAGAAAGCAAACAAGTTTGCGATAGTGAAAGTGTCTACCTTGTCAATGAAATGCTAAAAAATGCAACAAAAAAAGGCACTGCACAACTGCTTTCAAGTTTTGATTTTGACATTGCAAGCAAGACGGGAACAAACTATGTTGACGGCAAAACCCTTGACTTGTGGAATATTGCACATACGACAGACAAAATTAGTCTGTGCTGGCTAGGTTCGTCAAACAACGAGGGACTTGAAAACTTGTCCAGTTCTTATTCCGCCACAAAACTAAACAAGGAAATTTTGTCCAAAATTTTTGACTACAAGCCAGCCGATTTTGTCATTCCAGACGGAATTGTTAGTGCAGAAATTGATTTGTTGGAACTAAAACACAATCACACACTCAAACTTGCAAGTATGTATACCCCAGAGAGATACAAACAAACAATCAATATTCGTGACAACTTTGAGATAGAAAATAGCAATAGTTTTTATACCAAACCAGACACAAATTTTGATGTCAAAATCGACAATTTTGGAGCAGAAATTTCTTTTGATACACGTGAAATTTTTAACTATTCTATATTTAAAAGTGGAACGAATTCACCTATATTTTCAGCAACAAACAGCAATCAAACAACCACTTTTGTTGATGACAAAATCTTTGCCTATGATGAAATTGATTATATCCTAAAAACAACCAACAAATACACAAATCAAGTGTATTTTGACACCATTAAGATACGGCCAAAGGATTATTTGAAAGAGAATATCAAGACCAATTTATACAACACCAAAACTCGCTGGTATGTTTGATTAGTGCGAAAAAATGTAATACATTTTGTCAAGATATGATTTTGATGGCAATGATGACAAAAAATAAACCATACCTTGCGATTTCCCGTCTGTCAAATAATTGTCTTTTTTCATAGACTTTATGGTTGCTTTGGTGGGCAAAATTATCTTGCTTTTAGGCAAAAGTTCATAAAAATATTCGCCCAAATACTCATAATGAGTGCATCCAAGGACTATTGTTTTGAAGTTGGACAGGTTATATTTTTCTATTATTTGTTTTGCTTTTCTTTTCATTTTTGCTTTGTCAAACCAGTTGTTTTCTACAAATGTTGCAAGATGCGGAAGAGCCAAAAATTTGTAGCGATTTTGCTCTGCAAGATTGTTGCATTGCTCTTTCAAAAGTTTTTTGGCGGTAAGTTTTGTGCAAACAACAACCGCATTATTTGGTGTGTTTTGTGTTGGATATACACCATATATTGTGATTTTGAATTTTGAGTGCAAATATTTGATTGCGACAGTTGTTGCTGTGTTGCAGGCCAAAACAACTGCTTTGATGTGATAGGTTGCAATCATTTTCTCGATTATTTTTTCTAGTCTTTGTTTTATGCTTTTGTCACTTTTGTTGCCATAAGGCATAAACTCGTTGTCAGCCAAATATATAAAGTTTTCGCCCTTAAAAGTGGTGTGAAGTTGTTTTAAGAGCCCAATCCCACCCACTCCGCTGTCGACAACCAAAATTGAAGAACTATTTATTGTCATAAAAATGTTTATGAAAAAAATGAAAAATTTGTTAAATTATATTGCAAAAATATTTATTATTTGCTATAATAGACACGATGGAGGTTGAAATGGCTAATATTAAATCAGCAAAAAAGCGTATTAACACAATTAGAAGACAAACTTTGGAAAACAAAAGAGTTAAGTCTGAAATTAGCACATATATCAAAAAATACAAGGCTAGTGTTGACGCTGGGGAAAAAGAAACTGCTGCAAAACTTTATAGTGAAACAGTATCTTTGATTGACTCTGCTGCAAACAAAAAAGTTATTAAGAAAGAAAACGCAGACAGAAAGAAAAGCAGATTGGCACTTTATGCAAATCGTGCAAAATAATTTTATTTTGATATGTTAAAAAGTAGGGTTGTCCCCTACTTTTTTTACTGCTTAAAAAATAGGGTTTATGCCCTATTTTTAATATTTGGTGGCTTTTTTTTATTACATCAAAAGTGAATATATTGCATTGATTGGAGTGATTTTGCCTGACTTAATCTCATAGTCAAGATTTGTGTACTTGTCATACAGGTTGATATAATATCCTTTGCCGTTTTTTGTTATATTTTCTCTTGCCTTTTGGATTGCATATGGCTTTGTTTTGAGTATTGTTGCAAGGTCCTCGTTTCTGCCAGTATTAACGGCAACATAAAACATCTTTCTAAAATATGGCCCCATAAAAGTGAATATATCCCCCACACTAATTTCTTCTGCCAAAGTGTTGAGAATATCAAAGGCAGTTTTTTTGTCTTTTGTGTCAACAGTGTTGGTGAGATGATATACAAAATAACTTTCGTTTTTAGAAAAAAGCAATTTTACATCATCAATATTTGCTGTCGCGCCAAAATCAAGATAACCAGTGAGTTTTGTTATCTCGTTTGAAATATATCCCATATCCCCATTTGAAATGTCAATAATATAATTTGTGGCAGTTGAATCTATTGACAAATCACGTTTTCTTAGATAGTTTTCTATCCAATTTGCTATATCACGTCTGTCCAAATAGTCGCAATTCACCTGTTCGCCTTGCTTGTATGCGCAACCTTTGATAACCACAACAACATTATAGAAAGGCTCTTTAAAAAACTTGTCAACTGCCTTGGTGCTTTGAGGGGTCAAGTTTTCTATCAAAATCATTCTATATCTACTACAAATAGGAAGTGTGGCAAAAAGATTGACAAAATCATTGTCACTCAAACTGCTTGCATCAACTCGTTGAAAGTTGAATTCTTCTAGCGTGTCAACAAGTTTGTCTTTTAATATCTCTACTGCCTGATTTATCAAAAAATTGTCATTGCCATTGATGACATAGAGATTTTTTATTCCCTTTTGAAGATTGGATTTTAGTTCGACAAATTTCATATAAAAAGTATATCACATCACGACAAAAAAATCAATAAATTTTTAGACCTAATTGCAAAGCAAATATTGAGAATATTATCAAAACGGAGACCGCTTTTATCCAGCCTTTCTTCAAATTGAATTTGCTCAAAAAGAGTAAGAATATTGCCCAGTTGATGATAACAATAAATCCTATTTCGTTGGCTTCAAATGAAAAACTAAAACGAGAGAGCATTGTGACAAGCAAATTTAAGACATCAATAAGCGGATTGATGAGATAAAATAGATAACTTAAAAATGGCAAGACAAGGGACATCATAACAAGGATGAATGAGCCAATAAATATCACAGAAAATAGTGGCAAAACTATGATGTTGGAGATTATTCCCATTGGATTTACTGTTGTAAAATAATATACTGACGGACCAATCAATGCAAAATTGGTTGCGATTGACAAGGCAAGACTCGTTATTGTTGAGTTGGTGATGTTTTTCTTTTTCAACCATTTTTCAAAAATTGGAAAAATCAAACAAATCCCCAAAACCGCCATAAAACTCAAAACAAAAGATATGCTAAAAAGTGAACTTGGACGAATAACCAGCAGCAACACACCAGCAAAACTGATTGATGTCAAAAAGTCATAACGCTTGAAAAACAGCGGTGCCAAAATTCCAATTACTGCCATTGTTCCTGCTCTCAAAACTGACACTGACCAGTTGCAAAGATAGGCATAAAATATCAAAAATGCAAGAATAATTGCAAGGATTGCATACTTGTTGACTTTTAATTTTTGCAAAATCTTTTTTAGGACCAAAACAACAATACCTACGTGCAAGCCAGAAACTGCCAGAATGTGCGCAACACCTGTTATTTGATAACTCTCATAAAGTTCTGTGTTCAAATCAGTTTTGTTGCCAAAAAATGTTGAATAGATTAGTTCTGCATTTTCATTGCTTAGACATTTGTATAAGGACTTCCTAATTCTTTCCCTTACCCTATATCTCAAAGTTTTATTGACTTTTATCAAACTCATTTCGTTGGTTATTACTCGATATTTGATATCGTTGCCCACTGACCTTTCATTTATTATGTCGCGATAAAACAATGACGACTCGCTAAAATCTGTGACAGAAAAATACACTTCACTGCCATCAGCAAAATTGTAGTCCACACTTGTGTCTTGACAAATTACGTCCAAAACACCATCACACTCTATGCCGTTGATTGTTTTGATGCTGACATAATATCTGTTGGAGTATTTTTCGCGCCTTTCTTTTATTACACCCACAACTTGACTGCCAACTGCAATGTCTGGCTTTTGATTGAAAGACCTAATTTCAACTGCCAACAAAAACACCCCAGCAATGCAAATCAAAAAGCAAACTGCAAATATTGTAAGACTTCTGTATCTAATTGAATAAACTGTGAGAACTAACAAAAATACACTCAGCAAGACAAAAAATATTGTTGTTTTGTATAAATAATAATTCAACAACAAAATTCCTGTAATAAGGCAAATTAATATTATTAAGAACGGTCGTTTGTTAAAAAACTTTAATTTGTCAGTGTTTTTCATTTGTGTTTACAGCCACATTCTATCACAAAAATCCACATCTGTCTAGACCCGTTTTGAATTTTGATAAAAAATTTGCAACATAAAATGTTTGTAGCAAAATATTGATGTTTGGATGAAAAATTTACAAAATCTACTTGTCAAATCCAAAAATATGTGTTATTATATAATGTATGCCCGTATAGTTTAATGGTTATGACATGTCCCTCTCACGGATAAGATAGGAGTTCGATTCTCCTTACGGGTACCATTGGCCAGTCAGTTGACTGGTTTTTTGTTGCCCCCTATTTCAGCAAATTGAAAAAATAAATAAAAACTCCTTGCCAAAAATGAATTTTTGTTGTAAAATGCAATTGTATCAACACAAAAATATTCAAATTGTGCGGTTGATAAAATCTAAATAATGATTTATGTCAATCAATATATAAAGATAGATAGTATGGTTGACACAATTAATGCAAAGACAAACAATATGCAGATATGGTGAAATTGGCAAACACGCTAGATTCAGGTTCTAGTGGGAGCAATCCCTTGCAGGTTCAAATCCTGTTATCTGCACCAAACAAAACAAATCCAAGCAGATTGTGGTTCTTGCAAATTAATAAATGCAATTTGAACCTATGGGGCCCCCACGAAACGTAGTTTTGAAGGGGAAAGGAAAAACCAAACAAAGAGCGACTGTCCAAACGAATGTGCGGACTAGCGAATTTTGTGCGTGTTTTGACGCCAAATCCTGTTATCTGCACCAAACAAAACAAATCCAAGCGTAAGCGAGGATTTTTTTGTTTGTATTCTTATTTTTTATTTTTTCGTTTTTCTCTTTTCTTTAATTTTTGGATTTGTTTTGAAATAAAAAATAAAAAAGAAAAAATAAGAGTGAAAAGTAAATGTTTGGTTTATTAATATAAGTTTGTTTTACTATGAAAAAATGATTATTGGATATGATGTAAACTTAAATAACAAAAATCGAAAATGTGAATTTATTTAATCTGTGAAGCGACAAAATTTGGGAGGCGGGAGCCTTTGTAACCCAA
>CAYQCO010000015.1:0-11585 GCA_964416085.1 uncultured Lachnospiraceae bacterium
GCAAGCCAGACATACTCACACTACGTGTTCGATGTGACACTAGTGGTTAATTTTCACAAAATATCACAAAATAAAAGGGGTAAAAAATATGAAAACAAAAAACAAATTTATTATCATTGCATTGATATGTTTAATCACCATATCAAGTGTATGGGCAGGGAGAACCTATGCCTATTTCAATGCAAACAGCAATGCCAGCGGAACAATCACAATGGGGACATTGAAGATTGATAGTTTAAAGACCAAGGACAATGCGGAAATCAACTGGAATATTGACGGAGTGGTCCCAAATCAAGAGTTTGGTGGCAGTTACAAGGCGGTTGTAGATAGCGACATAAATTATTATACTAGGATACTTTTTAAGGCCACAGTAACTCCAAAAACGATCAAAGAACACTCAACAAATTGCGCTGACCACGTGGACAATGATATAGATATTTTGAGCATTGCAGTGAGCGGAAGTGGTTCAACCTATGAAGAATATGGCAAAGATGATGACGGATTTACAATTTATTACAAAATGAGCCCAACAACTCCAAATGAAAACTCAACAACAGACGAAAATTTCAATATAAATTTAAAGGTTCACGACTGGGTAGGCAATGGTGGATGTGATTATTATATGGGTGCAACAATTACACTTAATATGCAAGTCGAAGTTATTCAAGCGGACTATTTAGAGAGCAACACCACAGGCACATCCTACACTGATGTCACCGCTCTTCACAACAAGTGGACAAAGAGAACAAGTATTGTGACTTTAACTATGTGTGGTTTTAATTCTGGGTTTTATTATGCAATAGATGGTGAAAATGAATTACACACATTATCAGCAGGCGAGACGATAGAATTAAGTGTGAATAGCAAAATATTTATCGCTACAAGCAAATCTTATCTTCCTGACGATTATTGGGATATTGAAGAGAATGTTATGTTTGTAGAAAAGAATGACTATGGGAGTTATACTTATCCTACTGCTAATATTAACAGAGTATCAACCTATGGATTGGAAAATAATATAAATTCCTCCGTTTCATCAAGTTTAAAAAAAGATGATTATAATAATGTTGGTGGGACTTCTCGGTCTTGGGGTGCAAGTATAAGTATCAATGGAACCGTTGCCGGAGGTTTGAGTTACGATGATATACATTATTTAAGTATGTTTTGTTTACTTCCAATATATGAAGATACAATTATTTATACAGATGTTGGCTGTTGATAAAAACACCTTAAAAAATAATTATCATATTATAAAGTATGATATATTTAGACAATGCGGCGACTAGTTTAAAAAAGCCCAAAGAAGTGGTGGATGCGGTTGCGGATGCGGTGAAAAATCTCACCGCGAATGCTGGGCGTGGGGGATATAAAGTTGCGCAAAATGTGGCGATAAAAATGGCGGAAACACGCGAAAATTGTGAGCAGTTTTTTGGCGATTATCGTTGCATTTTTACACCAAGTTGCAGTTTTGCTCTCAACCTTGCAATTCGTGGGGTTGCCTGCTCGGGAATGCATATTATAACCACATATTTGGAGCATAATTCGGTTTTGCGGTCGCTTGAATATTTGCGAAAAAAGGGAGTAATAACTTACACTATTTTGCACGATTTAAGCGAAAAAAACATTATAAAAAATATCAACCGCTCAACAAAAATGATAATCACAACACACGTATCAAATGTTACTGGTGAAAAAATTGATACACAATTAATAAGCAAAATTTGCAAAAAATATAACCTAATTTATTTGGTTGACACTGCGCAAGGAGTGGGGCATATTGACGACAAAATTGATGCGGATATGATTGCTTTTGCTGGGCATAAAGGTTTTAAGAGTTTGATTGGGATTGGTGGTCTGTTGATAAGGCAAAACATCAAACTCAATCCTGTGTTTTTTGGTGGAACAGGAACGAGCAGCCTTGACCTTGTGCAACCGAGTTCTATGGTTGAAGATTTTGAAGTTGGGTCGCAATCTGGTGTGTTGATTTCTGCACTTGATGCTGGGATAAATTATACTGCTGACAACCTTACTGAAATTGTTGCAAAAGAAAAATTTTTGACTGGATATTTAATCAACAAATTAAATGGACTTGATTTTTTGGATAAATTTTATGACCCGCAAAATTGTCATAGTGTTTTGGCGTTTAATATAAAAAATGTAGATAGTTCACTTGTTGGCGATATTTTGAATGAAGAATATGACATCTGCGTGCGGACTGGTTTTCATTGTGCACCGCTTGTGCATATTCACAATGGCACGACTGACAGGGGTATGGTGAGAGTGTCAATAAATGAGTATACAACGTGTGAAGAAATTGATAGGTTGGTTGAGGCGGTTGAAGAGATAGGTAGGAGATTTGATTAGGGGGCAGAAGCGCGCGCCGTCAAAAAGCCCTTGCACCGCTTTTGACGGCGCGCCCCCTTGTCCGCCTGTGGCGGACAAGGCAAACGGTCACAGGGTGACCGTTGCTTCTGCCCCCAAGCACGTTCAACGACTAAAACTTAAACTCTTCAACTACCGCCGGTTTTTTAACTTTACAAATCAAACTAAAAATCAGCAAAATAATTCCAAAAAATAAATAATAATTTTGAAAAGGAATAATAAAACTAGTAAAAATTAATACAAAACCGCTAAAAAAGAAGCCTTTTGTATGCTTTTTGTCAAAAAAATTAACAAAAATGTCTTTTAATTTTATTTTTTCAATATTTTTAAAATTATTTTTAAATATTATTTTATTATTTTTGCATAATAAATAAAAATTGTTTTTGTCCAACAAAACAATTTTTTTATTAAGCATTTTGGCAAATTCTTTTGTGTCTGACGAATAAGAATGTGCAAAGACCACAATTTCTTTTTGTGTTCCCAAACAATTTTTTATGCAATCAATAAAACTGCTTTTGTCAATTTCTTTTGACGATTGAATGACAACAATTATTTGATTTTTGCAATCAATGTGATTGGATTTTACGATAGGGCAGTTGTCGGTCGGCACAAATTTTTTTATTAAGTTTAGTTGCTGAGTCTTGCTCATCATTGAAAAATTGAGATAACAATTTTCAATCTCAAAAGCGGTAGATTTTGCTAGTTCTTTTTTGCTAGAAATTTTATGCTTGAAAAAATAAAACACGCATAAAATTGATGCGGTCACCAAAAGCGATAAAAATAAGGATAGCCCAAAGCCACCAACAAAAAATTGCACAAGCGCAAACACGATTAAGAATAGGACAAAACACACAAACACTTTGTCTAAAATATTTATTAATTTAAACTTTGACATACAAAAATTTTTGCCAAATATTTTTATATTAAACGTAAATATTGACAACCGAAAAAAAATGATATAAAATATAAATATGGAATACAAAATAAACGGATTAAAAGAAACCGAAAAATTGGCCCAAGATTTTGCATCAACCTTAAAAAAGGGTGATGTTGTTCTTTTGTCTGGTGATTTGGGCGCTGGCAAAACCACGTTTACGCAATTTGTTTTTAAGGCACTAGGTGTCAAAGAAATTGTCAATTCGCCAACTTTTGCGGTTTTAAAAACTTACAACGGCAACGGCATTACACTCAATCATTTTGACACGTATAGGATAACAACCGAAGAAGCGATAGAATGTGGTTTTGATGAGATTTTGAGCGACAAAAATTGCATTACTTTTATTGAATGGGCGGATATGATTGCGCCGCTAATTCCACCAAAATATATTGATGTAAAAATAAGTTGTATTGATGAAGAAAAACGAAAATTTGAAATAGAGAGAATAAAATGAACAGATTAATTTTGAACACCGCCAATAGTGATTTGGTTGTTTTGTTGCAAGTGGACAACAAGACTTTTTGCAATAGAGAAGCGAGTGTAAAAAAACACAACGAAACAATTTTGTCCTTGATAGACAAAGTGTTGAAAGACCAAAATTTGACGCTAAAAAATATTGATGAATTTGGGGTTGTGATAGGCCCGGGTTCGTTCACTGGGATACGTGTTGGAATTGCTACTATTAAGGCGTTTAGAGATGTCTTTGGGGTGAAAACAAAAGGCATAAACAACTTGAATATTTTGTTTGAAACTGCCAAAAATTATGCGGATTTTTATGCAATAGAAGCGAGCGGAAACACGTTTTTTGTTGGTGAAAAAGTTGGCGAAAAATTGTATATAAACAACAGAAATTTGTCGCAAGAAGAACTGCTGAAACGTGCAAAAAATCAAAAAATTGCCTGCTTTGAATTGAGTGAAAAAATGAAAGAAAGCGGACTGAATTTTGTGGAAATTAAGTTTGATGAAAATGCAATAATAAGAGCATATGAAACTAGCAATGACACAAGTTTGTTGCCAGTATATTATCAGTTGTCGCAGGCAGAAAATGACAAAATAAACCGCGCAGAAATAAAAATAAGAGAAATGAAAATTGATGACATAAATCAAATTTTAAGTATAGAAAATGTCAATTTTGAACTCGGGCAAACAGGCGACAAACCACTAGAAAAAATCCAATTAGAAGATGTCGCAAAAAATAATATGCCAAATTTTGTGGCAGAAATTGATGGCCAAATTGTAGGGTATATTTTTTGCGAAAAAACAGACGAAATAAATATTTCAAGAATTGCGGTTGACAAGAATTTTCAAAACCACGGAATTGCAACAAAACTTGTTGAATATATAGAAAAAATTGCCAAAAATGAACAAATAAATCTGTCGCTGGAAGTTTCAGAAAACAACCTAAGAGCCATAAGATTGTATCAAAAATTGGGATTTAAATTAAGACGAGTGCGAAAAAATTATTATGCTGACCAATCAAATTGCTTGGAAATGACAAAAGCGGTCTAATGATAATCGTCTGGCAAATCATTCAAAATTAAGAGAGTGTCGTTTGGTTTCAACAACGAAAACAAGCGCTTGGCATCGTTTAAAGTGTCTACAAAATAGGCACTTTTTTTAAGCACAGACTGAAATGCTAAACGATTTGTTTTGCCCACAATTATCTGCATATCACACTTGCTTTTCATCATTTTGGCCAAGGCGACATTCAACTCAAATTGCATATGCCCGCCTTCAACAATCCCCGGTGTGCAACAAACTTTTTTGTTGGGAAAAGACGACAAAACATCCAAGGAATTTTTGGCACTTGCGATACTGCAATTATAACTGTCGTCCAAAATATTAATGTTGGTTTTTATAAATTCTAGGCGATGTGGAGTTGGTGATATAGTTGCAATTTTGTGTGCAAGTGTTTCAATTTTAATGCCAAGATTTTTGGCGACAGCCAATGCTTGCAAAATGTTGGAGATGTTGTGTTTGCCCAAAAGTTTTGTTTCAAGTTTATATTCTTTGTCTGACACAAGTGTGAAGTGTGTGAGTCCATTTTTGACAAAAATATTCTTGGCATAAATATCAAATTTTGGAAAAGAAATTTTAAATTTTTTATCTAATTTTATTCGCGAAATTTCCACCACTTTTTTGCTCTTAATTGCACAAGAAAAACTCAATATTCCAACAAGTATTTTTTTGCCAGATTTTTGTTTGTAAGCTAAGTAAGATAAGCGGTCGTTGAAATTAAAAACACACAATTTTTCGCCCAAAAAATTTGGGAGTTCGCACTTGGTTTTGAATACATTTTCAATAGACTTAAAAGTCTCAATATGTTGCGGTGAAATGTTTGACAAAATGCCCATATTAATTTGTGTGAGATTGCACAATTTTTTTATGTCGCCAATTTTTCGCGCTCCCATTTCAAAAATAATACATTGCGTGTCGCAAGATGTGAGTTTGCAAATTGTGTATTTGACACCTTTTGGTGTGTTGAAATTTTTTGGTGTTGCAACAGTTTTTGTGTCATCTTTGATTAGATGAAAAAGTATGTTTTTTATACTCGTTTTTCCATTGCTTCCAGTTATTCCAATTTTTGTTATTTGTGTATTTTTGCTGATAAATTTTTTTGATTTTATATTAAAATAAATTATTTCAAAATATTTGTAAAAATCCAATAAATTTGCAAAAATAATAAATAAATAATTAAAATAAATAAAATACTCAATAAAATTGCCAAAAATCAATAAAAATATCAAAATAATACTAAAAATAACTATATCTCTAAAAATTTTAAATGTAAAATTAAATTTTATTTTTTTATTTTTTATTAATTTTATTAAGAATATTGTTGCAAAAATTAAGTTTAATGTTGAATTAAAAATAATAAATACTAAGTTGTTTTGTATCAAAAATATATTGATTAAAATGGCGGATAAAAATGTGCAAAAATTAATCAAAAATAATTTATTTTTAACAATCAATTTTAGAAATCTAAAATAATAATAACTTTTAAGTTGATATAGATACAAATAATATAAAAAGCAAATTAAATTTGAACAAAATAAAATTATCAAAAATGTCATCATAAGTGCTCCTTCAAAAAATTTAGTGTTGAGTTTATAAATAACTGTTGATGAGTGAGATATGCAAAGTGGTCGCCGTCAACAATTTTTAAAGTTGTGTTTGGTGTTGATTTTTTTATTATTTTGGCCTGCCTTGTTGGAGTTGATTTGTCACGTTTGCCCCAAAAGAGAAATAGGGGGCATTTTATCAAATTTTTATAGTTGGTCAAGTCGTGCCCAATTATGTTTTTAAAAGTTTTTTTGTCTGTATTTTTGAGCAAATTTATATCAAGATTTTTGGGTGACAATTTTAGTTTCTTGTTCCAAATTATTTTGCCGTTTAGTGTTAGTTTTTTTGTTATATTTTTATATGTATTTATCCCTGCACCACCTGTTGCTATTATTGCATTGATTTTAAAATTGGTTGATAGTAGAAGTAGTGTAATTCTAAAACCAAAACTATGACAAATTATTGTCGCTTCCATAATGTTGTGGAGTTTGCAAATGGTGATTAGAATTTGCAAATAATCGTTCATATCAATCGGCAAAATTGAGTCTTGATAATTTGGTTTTAAAAAATATGGGGGAAATGACATTGTAAGCAAATTGTAATTTTTAAGATAGGGCAAGAGAAATGCAAACGAATTTTTGTCACCGCCCCAGCCGTGCAAAAGTATTATGGTGTTGGGGTGATTTGAGTATATGTAGTCATATTCTATTGAATATGATTTGTAGTTTAGTTTCATATTATATTATATTGTTTGGGATGATTTTAAGTGAAGAGGTAGAGTTTTATATTGGCGACCGGCCGTCCCTTACACCTGCCGACCGACCGCCAACGCACACAAAAACTTTCCACATCATATAAAGAACTATGAAAATAATAACAATTTTTGGCGGAGCATCAGTCGAGCACGATGTTTCAATTTTGACCGGCCTTCAAGCGACCAATATTTTGAGCGAAGAAATGGAAATTTTGCCTGTGTATTTGAGCATTGACAACAAGTTTTTTTTGACAGACAAAAGACGACCAACAGATTTTTTTGACAAACAAAAATTAATCAAAAATAGCGAAGAAATCTCGTTTTTTGATGGCGCAATTTACAAGAAGAAAAAAGACAAATTGATTAAGTATAAAAACTTTGATTATGTGTTGAATTGTTGCCACGGCGGAGTGGGCGAAAATGGCCAACTAAAAGCATATTTTGACCTAAATAATGTCAAGTGTTCCAGCGCAAATACCCTTGCAAGTGAAGTTTGTATGAACAAGAATTTAACGAAAATTGTTTTGCAAAATATGGGTATTCCAGTTGTTGACGGAGTGCTTGTAACAAGCGAAAATTTGGAAGAAAAAATTGAAATAATAAACAAAAATTTGAAAGACAATTTGATAATCAAACCCAATTCTTTGGGGTCAAGTATAGGGGTAAAAAAATCAAACAAACAAAGTTTAAGGGACGATATAATTCAAGCACTAAATTTGGACGATGTGTTGGTTGAAAATTGTGTTGAAAATATGATCGAACTAAACTGTGGAGCATACAAAAAGGGCGAAGAAATTATATTGAGCGAAATAGAAAAAGTTGGCAACAAAATAGATGTCCTAAGTTTTGACGACAAGTATTGCTCAAAAAATTCGCTTAGAGAAATACCTGCTAAAATAGAGAAAAATGTTGAAGAAAAAATTTGCGAAATTACAAAAAAAGTGTATAACGAATTAAATTTGAGCGGAGTAATTAGGATTGATTTTATGCTGGAAATAAAAAGCAAAAAATTGTATCTAAATGAGATAAACACAATTCCAGGGTCTATGGCATATTATTTGTTCCAAGGCAAAGGAATAACTTATTCTATGATGTGTGAAGATTTGCTCAACAACGTGAAAGAAGAAAAAAAACAGACCTATTTTGAAAGTCAAATTCTTTCAAAAACAGGTCTAAAAATCAAATGATTAGCCAATGCCCAGACTTATCATAAGTCCAACGTCAATTTTTTGCATAGCAATGTCGTCAAGATAACCAATTTTGTCTTTGAGCCTCAATTTGTCAAGTGTTCGCAACTGTTCAAGAAGCACAACACTGTCCTTTGGAAGTGAATATTTTGACTTGGCAAGTTCAATGTGAGTGGGGAGTTTCGCTTTGGAAATTTGGCTGGTTATGGCGGCAATAATCACTGTTGGACTATATTTGTTGCCAACATCGTTTTGAATGATTAAGACAGGTCTGAGTCCGCCCTGTTCACTTCCAACAACAGGACTAAGGTCAGCATAATAAAGTTCTCCACGATGAACTGTCAAACTATTCTCCTCTCAAAAATTTTTCATACATAGCAATATCTTCAACATTTTCAAACTCAGATTGAATGGTCTTTGTGATGTCAAGATATTCTAAATCATTATATGCAGAAAAATCCAAGTCTGTTTGTGGCAAGTCTACGATAAAAGAATGTTTGGCAAGATATTCTGCATATTTTTGCGCAAGCAAATTAATGTTATATTCCATATAATCTCCTAAATAATTTTTTTTAAAACCACAAAATTATCCTTCAAGATATTTTTTTAAACTTTCGACATATTTTTCTTGCATTGTTTTGAGTTTTTTGCCAAGAGCAAGCACTTCGGCTTCGGATTTGTCGAGGTCATAAATCGCTTTTATTGAGTCAATAATCCCCATAACAGTGCCAGTTATCATCATTTCAGCGATGCGACGGTCATTGCAGTTGAAAAACAAGGACATATTTATCATTGCCTTTTGTTTAAATTGCTTAAATTTGCTATTGTCGGCCAACTCAAAGTTGTTGGCTTTGGCAAGGTCAAGACATTCTTTGCCAATTTGCTTGTAAAGTTCTAGTTGGTCTAGGATTATTTTTTTGAAACTCACATCCTTGCATTTTTCCATAACTTCGTTGGAGGCGAGTTCTCCAATTCGGCAATCTTGATATAGTCTTGTGAGTAATTTTTGACTTGTTTCGTTCATATTGTCTCCTTTGAGACTATCTTTTGTAGATTGCAAAAAAATATGCAAAAATATTCAAACTGTATCAGTTGATTGGGGCGGGGGCAGAAGTGCACGCCAAAGGCGTGCCCCCTTGTCCGCCTGCGGCGGGCAAGAAAAACGCTCGCCTACGCGAGCGTTGCTTCTGCCCCCTAGTGTGGGGTATTGATAGTATTTTTGTTTATATATCTATTATGCCTTTTTCGTTGGACAAGTCCAATCACAATACAGATAAGAAGTCCAGCGGCAAGGATAATAGCGAGCCCAATAAGGACATTTTTTATTTCCATTTCATCTTGCGCTTCAACAATAACAAATGTCCCAAGTTCAGCCGTTGCAAAACTAATGTTTTCATTGTCAAAGTTTGCTTCAACACGCTTCAATCCATTAGCGGTCACTTGATAGACTTCAACATTTTTGCCTTTAAGGTTTGGATTGAGAGAAATCGTCACTGTCATTTGCTCTTGATTGTCGTCACCAACAATAGAGATGTCATAAATGTCATAAACAGTCAACTTTTTGTCAGACAAAAACTTTTGATACTCAGCGTCAAGGTCGTTTTCGTGCTTTGGTGAGACAATAAGTTCAGCATCAATGAGATATCCAACCGAGCGTTCAATGGTGACAGTATAGTCATCAGTGGACTTGCTCATAGTGTGACGAATAAGCCTAACTTCACCGTCAACAAGTTCAATATTGTAGTTGGTTGTAGGGGCATAGGTCGCAGTGATAGTTTTTAGATTTTGATTGGATGTGGGTTTTAGTTCATAAACCAAATTAAGTGAATAGCCGTCATTATAAATTGTGCCAGAAATTATTGACGAACAAAGACCTGTGTTGAACTTGTCAAAACCTTCTTGCGTTTCAAACACAAATGATTTGATTGTAATGGTGAGTTTTGCTGGTTTGATTTCCCAGTCAAGAGTTGTTGCAACTGTTGGGTCAAAATAGTTTGGATTGGTGTTTACGATTGTTGCAGTTGCGGTATATTGTCCAGCATTTGTTTCGCTGTTGTTTTTGTATTGAATAGCCAAATCGTTTGGATAGTTGTTGACAATAGAAACAGTCCTTGTTTGAGAGTTGTATTCAAATGGTGAAGTGTAATTCCATTTCAAATTTTGATAGGTCGCTTTGCGGATATTTACGGTCGCAATATTGCTTTCTACAAACTTTGTCTCATCGTTCAAAGATATAGTTGCAATGCACTTGTATTTGCCACTCTCTGCAACGTTTACAAGATACAATTTGGTGGATGTCTCGCCAGTCAGCAATTTCCAACTAGCGCCATTGTCCGAAGAATAATACCATTGATAACTAGGTGTGCCGAGTGGGTGAGTGGCAGTGAACAAAAGTTGAGAAGATGTGCCGTTGTAAGTTTTTGAAATACTGCTAGGTTGCTTTGTGGTAGTTGGCGCAAGCAACTCAAATTTTGGCCAAAAGTCAAGCGAAGTTGACCCAGTAGGGATTGTATAAATAATATAACTACCATTGCTGTCACTGCCTGATGTTCCAACAATGGAAGTGTTGAGATTTTCATCCAAAAACCAACCAACAAAACTATATCCAGTTTGTGTAGCACCATACAACTTTATTTCAGTACTAGAATCCAAAAACTTGTTGCCATTGATTGTAGTGGCCCCGCTTGGCAAATGATAGTTGATAGGATAGGTGATTTTTTGACCTTCAATTGTCGAAAACATCTTTTTGTAAACAACGCCGTCAATTTCGATTGCCAAAATATAGTCCTGATATGCAACTGATTTGTTTAATCCAATTTCCAAATTTCCGTCAGCAATAGAGATAGCAAAGTTGTCTGTATAATCAGTTTTTGTAAGTGTCAAGCCATCAATTTTGTTAGTGTAAATAGCAATGTCAGAGTTTTCAACTGTGCTTGTGGTGTTGAGCGCAACTTTCAAAGAATTGCCAACAAAAGTTGAATTGTTTTTGGTGTATTGGTCGTTTATTTGGTCAGGCAAGTTGTTGACAAAGTTTCCAACCGAACTAGCTGAAAGTGTAAAGATTGTATGAATAACAACGCTTTGTTCTCCGGTAGAGGTGCCCAATGGTTTAAACGACGAGCCAGTGTTGCTCCAATAAAGATATTTGGTAACATCGGATGGCGAAGATGATGATGAAAAACCGTAAAAATATGATATATCTTCCACATAAACAATCAGCACTGCATATTTGCCAGTTATTTGCTGTGGGGTGGATAGGTTG
>CAYQCO010000015.1:11685-16174 GCA_964416085.1 uncultured Lachnospiraceae bacterium
TTGTTGATAGTGTTTTGATATCCTGATGATAGTGTTGCACTTCCAATTCCATAAATGGCTTTTTGAATATTTGTGTCATAATATGAAGTATAAAAATATGTATAATTGTCGCCCCAAGAGTTTTGAATTAGCCAAGCACCAGCCTCGCTATAACCCGGAACTTGATATTCATCGTCCCAACCAATAATTGTAATCATATGATTGGCAGTATAACTCGATTTTGGCAAATAATATGCTGAGTTATACTTATTAAGTGTATACACCATATAAATATTGCTCACACAAGCGCCATTTGTCAAAATGTGTTGTTTGATATAAGGGATAGCCGTTTCATCTTCGGCAAACTTTACGACATTTTTTACTTCAACAACTCGGTCAAATTGGTCGTTATAAGTTTGATAATATGTTTTTGCATTGCTTTCGTCTGTTGTGTAATTGTCATCAGGTGATGTGGCAAAACTATCAAAAGGCATTTGCTCTTCCAAAACAGGCCCAGACCCACGAGTAATATATGCCAAGAAGTTTGAAATGTGTCCGCCAGCATAATATGTGTCGTCAAACTGCACCACTCCGTTGTTGTAGTTGTCTTCTACAAATCGCTCAGTCGCTTGGTGTATTGCCGAAAATTGATAATATTCGTTATAATTCTTTGCGATATATGTTTCTAGCATAGTTAGGGTTGCAAAACTCCAACAAATCCCATAGTAATTTTGGTTTTCGACCTGAATGTATATGTCGTCAGTCAAGTCATAACTTGTTGGAAGAGTTGCATCCGCCGTCATATTGGCATCAGTCACAAGCGAAGCGTCATAATCTGGTGAATAATCAAGATTTAATCCAGTTGCAAATTCGCTTGTAGAATAGTTTGGGCTGACTTTGGACTTAAATCCAAAAGGAATGCAAAAAGCAACAATCAACACTATTATGAAACTCTTAAAAAACTTTTTCATCTTAACCCCCTTAGACTGTTGTTTTTCATAATTTCAAGTATTTTTTCAAAACTATCATCTTTTGCCATTTTGTTGTTGTGAGTTTGCCCACACTTTTGGCAACGATAGTTGATTATGTATTCATTTTTTTTATATTCAACTGACACTGGCTCCAAAATTCCACCGCAATCATTTTGTCTGTCGCCAGGCAAGATGTCCACGTGCAAAGAACACAGACACTTGTTGCAATGGTCTCTTGAAGAGTATTTTAGTGGCAAAACATTTGCACCGCAAACGGCACACACAAATCCATTGTCATTTTTTACAAAGTTTTTCCCCATATATCAATATATTATAAACTATTAATAAAGATTTATCAAACAAATAAAGCCTAAAATTGCAATGAAAATTGATTTAATTGTTTTTTTCGTTCTTTCCAGTCGGGCATATATGTGGTCAAAAAGTTTTTAAACTCAGGTCCGTGGTCGTGAAAAATCATATGCGCCAGTTCGTGCAAAATCACATAATTTATGCAAGGGATAGGAGTTTTGAACAAATAAAAATTGAGTGTAACAACCGCCTTGTTGTATTTGCAATTTCCCCACATAGACTTCATTGTGCGGATTGTAAGTTGCGGTTTTTGGACTTTCAGTTTTTTAAATATTGTGCGATAAACAATTTCATACATATCCAAAAGGTGTCCAAAAAAATAACTCTTTGCCCAACCAAGAAAAACTTTGCGCGCATTTTGACTGGTTGGCTGGGTGAGAAAAATTTTTAAAAACTGCCCATCAAGTTCCACATTGTTTTTGCTTGATTGAATAATGGTGACAATTCTTTTTTCGCCCCAGATATATATTTCGTCACCTTGCTCAAATTTTATTGGTTGGTCGATTTTTGATTGAGATAGTTTTTGAGAAGATTTTTCTATCCAATCAAGTTTGCTTTCAACAAACTTTTTTGCTTCAATTTTTGAAAAACGCATAGGAGTTGACAAAAAAATTTCACCATTTGTGTTGACTTTTAGCCTTAGGGATTTCATTCTTTTTTGTGTGACTTTGACCAAATATTTGTTTTTTTCGCCAATTTCCAATAAATAATTTGCCATAATTATTTAGATTTTAGCACAAGTTTGATTTTTATCAAAACGATTATCAAAATTTTAGTTGTGAAATACAAAAAATTGTTGTATAATGTGATTGACTATGATATTAGACATTATTGATATGGGGATGAACTTTGAAGGTGTCGCAAAATTTGACGGCAAAGTTTATTTTGTCCCTAATGCTATTGTGGGTGAAACTGTGGAAGCAGAAGTCACCAAGGACAAAAAGAGTTTTGCAACTGCACAACTCAAAGAAGTCTTGACTCCTTCTCCTGACAGAGTGATGCCATTTTGCCCATATTTTTTGGAGTGTGGCGGATGTGATATCCAACATATCGAATATGACAAGCAACTTGAATTAAAGACCAAACTTGTCCAAGATACAATAAAAAAGGTGGCGGATATAACTTTGTCTGTCAATCCAACAATAGCAAGCACTGACACATATTTTTATCGCAACAAAGGAGCATTTCCAGTAGGGCAAGATATTGGAATGTTTGAAAAAAATAGCCACAGAATTGTTCCTATCAAACAATGTATGCTTATGAATGACAATATTACCATTGCTTTTAAGATTGTCAAAAAATATCTTGCAGAACAAAAATTTGTGGGCTATGACCACTCAACACATACAGGGGTCGTTAAAAATGTGGTAATAAGAAGCGTAAACGACCAAACCCTTGTATGTATTGTTGCAACCAAACAACTTGATTTGGGCGGACTTTTTGAAATGTTGAAACAAGAATTGCAAGAAGTGGGGCTTTATCAAAACATAAACAAGCAAAACAATTCCACAATTTTGGGTCAAAAATATATATTTGTGGATGGAATAAAATGTATCAACCTCAAAGAGTTTGATGTGGAATATGAAATTGATGTTGCAAGTTTTTTGCAAGTCAATACTGATATAAAAAACAAAATATATAGCCAAGTAGTTGATGAAATAGGTGGCGGAGTAGTGATTGATGCTTATGCTGGTGCTGGACTTTTGTCAAGCATTATGTCAAAGAGAGCAAAAAAAGTGTATAGTGTAGAAATTGTCCCAGAAGCAAGCAAAATGGCACAAAAATTAATTGAAAAAAATGGAATAAAAAATGTGGAAACAATTTGTGGTGATTGCACCAAAGTTGTTCCAGAAATTGTAAAGAAGATAAAAGGACCATTTGCAATAGTCCTTGACCCAGCAAGAGTTGGGTGCAGTGAAGATGTAATCAAAATGTCTAGTTTGGCTGACAAAATTGTGTATATCTCTTGCAATCCAATTGCTCTTAGCAAAGATTTGAAAGTTCTTTCAAAAACACACAACATTGAATATGTCCAACCGTTTGATATGTTCCCAGAAACACGTCACGTGGAAACGGTCGTTACGTTGACGAAGAAGTAGGGGCAGAAGTGCGTGCTTTTCAAAAGCCCTTACACCGCTTTTGAAAAGCACGCGGACTTGTCCGCTTGCGGACAAGTCAAACGGTCGCAAGCGACCGTTACTTCTGCCCCCGTAGCCCAATAACCCATAAAACTAAAAGGAGTTAAAAATGAAAAAGATTTCACTAGTCATCCCAAGTTACAATGAAGAAGAATGTGTAGAGTTGTTTTACACTACTGCCACCAAGTTTTTCAAGGACTTAAACAAATACGACTACGAACTAATATTCATAAACGATGGAAGTGTTGACAAAACCAAAGAAATTTTGCACAAACTAGCGACACAAGACAAAAAAGTAAAAGTTGTCCATATGTCAAGAAATTTTGGACCAATAGCGGGAATGAATTGTGGATTTAAACTTGCGACAGGTGATGCAGTGGCAGAGATTGATTGTGACCTACAAGACCCAATAGAAACCTTAAAACCAATGCTAGAAAAATGGGAAGAAGGCTATCAAGTTATTCACGCGGTAAGAAAAAAGCGTAAAGGTGAAAACTGGTTCAAAAAACTGTCCGCCAAAATGTATTATTGGATTTTTAATATGCTTTCAAAAACCAAAATTCAAGCGGATAGTGGAGAGTTTAAACTCTATGACAGAAAGGTTATTGATGTTTTAAATTCTATTACTGAAAAGGACAAGTATTTTAGGTTTATCACAAGTTGGGTAGGCTTTAAGCAATGTAATGTGGAATTTGTGAGAAATGAAAGAGCGGCTGGCAAAACCAAATGGACAACCAAAAAACTCTTCCGCCTTGCAGGAAACACTATTGTTGCCAATTCAACTGCTCCATTGTATTTGAGTTTTAAGGTTGGTATTTGGTTGGGGCTTTTGAGTCTTGCAACGTTTGTTACATTTATTGTGCTTGCAATTTGCGGAACTGTTTTGCCTATTACGGCTTGGATATTCCCATTTGTTGCAAGTCTGTTCTCTATTGAGTTTGTATTGAAAGGTGTTAGCAATGCCTATATTGACAAAATCTATATGGAATGCAAGCATAGACCAGATTATATAATTGATGAAACTGAGAATAT
>CAYQCO010000015.1:16274-18741 GCA_964416085.1 uncultured Lachnospiraceae bacterium
GCGTTACTTCTGCCCCCTAAAAATCTCAAATAATGTTTGACTTTTAAAAAACAAATGATATATAATAAAAATAAGGAGAGAGTTTATGATAGAAAAAACAGTAAAATATGATGATGAAACATTAAAATCATTTTTAAAATTTCATTTCAAAAAACTTAACATCTTGATGTTTGTATGCGGATTGTTGGTTACACTATGCGGAGTTGCATATATTTGCATAGCAACACTTTGGTCAGGAATTGTGACCACTTGTGTTGGTGTGTTCCTTATGTGTTATCCAATACTTCTTATACGCACTTCACTCAATCAAAATAGAAAAGCACTTGACACAACTGAGTATTACAAATTCGGCGAAACAGAATTGAGTGTTACAAGCGAGAGATTTGGCGAAGTTATCAGCACTTCAAACACCAAATATTCAACTCTTGAAACAGTGAAAGAAGACGAAAAAAATGTGTATATTTACATCAACAAAACAAGCGCAATTATACTCAAAAAAAGTGACCTATCAAAAGAAGAATACAATTATATTGTCGGCAATATCAAAAAAGCATTGCCTAACAAAAAATAACAATTTAAGAAGAAAAGTTAAAAAATACTTTTCTTTTTTTATTCATTTAGGTATAATAAATTGAAGGGGATAATATGCAAACTTTTTTTGTAATTGACGACACCAAAAATCTTAATAAAAAAATTGATTGGATAATCAACAATATCGGTGATGACATAAGGTTTTTTGTCAAAACAAATTTGTATACACACACAGCATCAAATCAGATGGTGATGAACAATCTAGCAGGTGTATACAAAGACAATGAAATCCTAAAAATTGACGAATATATTCATAGCGACAAATATCCGTCTTGTGACAATGTGTTTTTGTATTATTCCAGTGTGGAATTGGATGAAAAATTGCTGACTGAAATACGTGAAAAAGCCGTTTGTGGATATGACTCGGTTTTTGTTCGACCAAAGAGAAATTGGTGGAGCAGATTTACTGATTGGATGTATCAAAAAATGGCCAAATTTATGTTTAATGTAGAAGACAGTTGTTGCTCGCCAAAAATCCAATATATGAGCAAAGAGTTTGTTGAGCATTTGAAAGAAACAACTTTTTGCAACCATATTTTTGCGGTTAGAAAAAAGGCAATTATAGAAGTGGCAGACAAAGAGCAAAAATCCACTCTAAATCCAAAAATAACTTTCAACAAATATTATTTGTATGATATTTTGGCACTTATATTAATTTTGGCTGGATATGTTGTGTTGGAGACATTCTTAAAACTTCCATTCTTTGTATATTTTGCACTTGTTTTGAGTGTGATTTTGGCGGTCGTTATTGCACTTATGATAGGTTGTTTTTCCAAGTTTAATGCACGTAGCAAATATACTAGAAAACGTAGTGAATAGGGGGGGGCAATCGTTATTTTTGCCTCCAAGCATAAAAAAGGAACTATACAATGTATAATTCCTATTTTTTTTATTTATTTTTTTCTTCCATAATGGCAATAAGGTCAAGCACTTTGTGACTATAACCCAACTCGTTGTCATACCAAGCAACAAGTTTTACAAACTTTGGATTGAGCATAATACTTGCTTTTGCATCAAATATACATCCATTGGTGTTGCCAACAAAGTCACTAGACACAACTTGGTCATTGGTGATTGCAATAGAACCTTTCATCTTTCCGTTTGCAGCCAACTCAATTTTTTTGATAATTTCTTCCATACTAGTTGCTTTTTTGAGCCTGCACGTAAAGTCCACACAACTTACATCAAGAGTAGGAACTCTAAAACTCATACCAGTAATCTTTCCTTTAAGACTAGGAATGAGCAGGTCAATCGCCTTTGCTGCCCCAGTAGAAGCAGGAATAATGTTGCCACTTCCAGCACGACCAGCACGCCAGTCTTTTTTGCTGACACCATCAACAGTAAGTTGTGTCGCAGTTTGTGAGTGAATAGTTGTCATCAATCCTTCTTCAATTCCAAAAGCATCGTTAATTACTTTTACAAGCGGAGCAAGACAGTTGGTTGTGCAACTTCCGTTTGACACAATATCCATACTAGGCTTGTATTTGTCCGTGTTTACATTGCATACAAACATAGGCACTTTTTCTTTGCCAGGAGCAGTGATAACAACTTTCTTTGCCCCAGCATCAAGGTGTGGTTTGCATTTGTCAAGAGACTTAAACACCCCTGAACTCTCAACAACATAATCTACTTTGTTTTTTGCCCAAGCAATATTTTTTGGTTCCATTTCGCTTGAAAAAGCAATTTTTTTGTTGCCCACCAAAAGCAAATTGCCGTCAAAACCAACCTCACAATTTGCACGTCCGTGCACAGTGTCATACTTAAACAAATATGCACCATATTCTGCGTCAATAAATGGGTCATTGATTGCAACAACTTCCATATCTTTTCTGTCCAAACTTGCACGCAAAACAAGTCTTCCAATTCTGCCAAAACC
>CAYQCO010000016.1:0-18601 GCA_964416085.1 uncultured Lachnospiraceae bacterium
TGTCTACATCTGACGCGTGCAAACAAGTTGCCAAAACTTTGGGATTGCCAAAACGAGATGTCTATAACCAGGTGAATAAACAATAATTATTGGGGGGCGGTCGTGTTGCGTAAAGGTGCAATACGGTCGCCCCCATCAACTCAACCATAGTGTCATATCGAGCGATAGCGAGTATATCTAGCTGAAAGCTTAATACAGCAAGTAAAATGAGTAATATCAAATCATAAACCAGATACACTCACACTTCGTGTTCGGTATGACAAAGTTGATAAAATGAAGGGGCGGTCGGACGGCTGGTGTAAGGGCCGGCCGGCGCCCCCCATATACAAAAAAGACGCTATTGGGCGTCTTTTTCCATTTTATATCATTCAATTTTATTTTATCATTTTTTTAAACATTTAATTTTTATCATTATATTTTTATCATTATATTTTTAAGTATTCAATTTTAAGCATTGTTGACTTCAATATAAATTTTTATTTCCGCATTATCGCTAGAAATTCCTTGCAGTTGTGGGCAAGTCCTAACATCATTTAATGTAATAGTTGAAAGCAAGGTCAATGTTTGATTTCCTTTGACCAGTTTTTTGTATTGTTTTGAGTTGGTGTCATAATCAAATCCTGCCTGATTGTCAATTTCTCCAAAGTTTTCGACCTTTGTTCCGTCATTGTATACTTCAATTCTCAAAGTAACATTAAACAAGTCATCAGTTGTGCCGCCGAGTTTTAGGTCAAGTTTTATTTTCTCATATTTCGCTTCTGGGCTAAGTCCGTCTGGTATGAGCCACTCAGTCAATTCTTCATCATTAAGCAAGACTGTGCAAACCGAACTCGCATTGCCAGAAAGTTGAATACGGCCATTTGGCTGTTCACCTTCTTGCGGTTTTATCATCTTTGTTACAATAATAAATGCCCAAATAACAGCAATCACGACACTAAGCGAAATGATGACAAGTCGTTTTGTTCTCACCTTGCCAGCGCTTTGGGTGTTGGCCATTTGTTCAATTGTGCTTTTGTCCACCACAATTTTGCCAAGATTTGTTTTTTGTTTGGTCTTTTTTTCTTCTACATTTGGGGTTGTTGGATTTTGAATTTCTTGTTGTTTTTGGGGAACTTTATTTAATGGTTTGGGGCCAGCAGTAGAAATATTTGCTTTGTCGCTAGTGCCAAGTCCGCGTGAAAGATCACCGCCATTCAAAGACGACAATCTTTGCTTGGCTTTTTCTCTGGCACGTTGTTTTGCCTGTTCTCTAAGTTCTTCTTCGCTTGGCATATTTCCCCCTATTTATACCTAATTTTATTTCAAAATTGACGCTGCTGTTGTTCCCCACACGCTTTTTATTGAAATTCCTGTTGATTGAATTGCTTCATAACTAAAAGTTATTGTTATTGTTTCACCCAAAAGTGTAGTTGGATATTCTCCACTCAAAACAATATTGTTGAACAATATTGAAAAACCACCGTTTTGCAATATTTTGCTAGTATTGATATAATAATACCAGTTGTCGTCACCTTTTTTCCAATATGCGTTACTTCCAAAAACAGAAGTTGATGTTGATGACACATATCTAAACGTGAGATAACTTGACACATCAGTATCTCCTACTTTGGCTTCAAATTTTACTCTAACATATTGTGATGTTTTGCTATCGGCAGTCAATCTCAAATCTCCGTTATCACTCAAATTGGTGCCATCTTCGTTTCCACGTTCCAATTCTATGTCTGACAGTTCGTATGTTGTGGAATTGTTGAGTGTTGTATTTCCATTTTGCCATTTTATTCCCACTTTGCCCAAATCAACTTTGCCGTCATTTATTTTGGAGCCTTGAAAATAAGCATAAGTCATCCCAGCGCCAGCAAAAATTGTCATCACTGCAAGCAGTAATGCTATCAAAATTAATGATTTGTTTTTGCCCTTAGGTTGACGCATATTTTCTCCTTTTAAACTATTGTTGCCTGAATATCTTGTTCAAAATAACCGGCCAACAAATTTATTATTTGTCCATTGTGAATATAGGCATTGTCTGTGCCATTTTTTTGTTTGTATATCAAGTTGGTTGAATATGTCCATTTTTCGCTATTGGCGAGTTTTGACGTATCAGTTATTGTTACATTTCCTGCGAAGTTTTTAAGCGACAAACTTAATGTCGAAATTGAGTCGCTCGCATTGATTACACTCAAATTTCCGCTTGCAAAATCGCGTTTTGCATACATAGTTGAATAAGTTGGAACGCTTGACAATGCACAAGTCAAACTTTCACCACTCAACCCCACATTGCTTCCGCTTGTTATTGTAATTTTGGCAAGAATTATGCTCTCGCCCGGCAACAAGTTTATTCCAGTGAAAGCAACGGATATTGTGCCTGTATGTGTAAGTGTTGAAGTTGTGTTGGTTGCATAATTCAACAATGAATAATTGACAGTATTTGAACTGTTGACTTTGTTGACCAACTTGCCAGAGAATGTAATGTTGGACATTGTTTGTGATGTGTTGTTTCTAACCGCTATATAAGTTGTTCCAGACGAAATTGTTCCGTCTTTGAGTTCTGTGATAAGTTCTGCACTCGAAGTAGATGTCTTGTTGGTTGTGGCGTTGCTGGATGTCACTGACACGACTTCTAGCACAAACCAATAATCCGAATAATAACTGTTGGAACCAACTGTTACTTTCCAGTTGTCCAAAGTTTGAGCAATAATATACACACTTTCGACAAGTTCTACTGTTGTGTGTGGTGCAAGGTATATCCCGCTTGATGCAAATGTGTAGTCTGATGTTCCACTCTTTGTCCAACTTGTTGACTTGTAATTTAATCTTGTGCCTGTTGCACTGCTGTCACCAAAACTTATACTCTTGGTGCTTGCAACTGCATAGTCTTCACTTGTTAGTCCATTGTAGGCATAAAATTTTGGTCTAACAACAACGCTAACAGACTTGGCTTGATTTGAATTGTTGGTCAAACTCAAACTTGCATTGATTGTTGTTGCTGTTGACATTTCTGCATATTTGTATAGTGCTGGACTTGACTCGCTGCTGCTTGTTGCAACCACATCACTCGCTGAATAACTGCCAGTTGCACCCCAAGTAGAATAATCGGTTGTAATTTCGGCTTCTACTGTTGTAATAACCAACTTGTAGCCTATCAAATTAAAGATATTGGCTTTGGTTGTGATTTGGATGTATTCAATCAAATCAATATATCCAAAACTTCCAGCCGAAACAAGTTTTGTAAATCCATAATTGTTGCCAGAATAATTGTTGAAATTGTCGTTTACTCCCGCCTCAACATTGTTGACTGCTACGCTGGTTAGTTCACCTTTTGTGTTATACCAGTTCCAGCCGACAGAAAATCTTATACTTGCCTGTTCTTTTGCCATATAAAACAATCCTAGTCCGCCGTCATATCTGTTTCCGCCTGCATAAGCAAATATTTTGCCGTCTGCGTCATACAAATATTGTGTTGTAATATTTGGAGTGTTGCTGATTGTATTTAAGTCTGTGTCATAAGAAAAGTCATAAGCATATTGAAGTCCGTTGTCAAAACTGCCGTGTGCATTATAAATCATAACCTTGTTGGCAGCAACACTTGCTGTTCCGTCATTTGTTGTGGATTGCTTGTAACTTGTCCAGTTGTCATAAACACGACCATCTGTGCTTTGCTTGTATTGTGCAAAGTCGTGCTCGCTGCCATAATATGTGCTTGCATTTTCGTCTATTGATGACGCATTAAGTTTTGCATAAACTTCAAGTTCTATCTTTAATCTTTTGTTTTCATATCCGACATAACTTTCTGGTGAGAATATTGCCTGTTCAAGTTCATACAAACTTGCGTATTCGGTTGCTGTAATTGTTGCACCGGCAGATACTGTTTTTGTGTTGGCACCTTGAACTGTGTATGCTGTTTGGCAAATGTAACAATGTCTAAAATTGGCCTTGTCAGCAGATTCTAAATTGTTGTAAGTTTCACTTGATATTGTATCACCTACTGCATAATTTGTTTCACCTATTGTGCAGGCAGTGACACATTCATAACTTTCTGTCCAGTTTGAGTCCCCACTAGACAATTGGGTTGCATATTCGGTTGTGGTTACAACTGTGTCTTTGCTTACATTTGTGCTTCCTACACTATATGCTTGGTTGCACTTGTATTTGCTAACAGAATAATTAGGCTGCTCGCTTGCTGACAAGTTGGCATAATCTTCTGCGCTTATTTCACTGGTTCCGTCGGAATAGTTGGACACACTCCAATATCTTGCAATATCTTTGTGAGCATAAGCAAACTCTGTATCACTCAACTTGTTTCCCACAGAATAAACTGACTTGTAAAGCACTTTGGCTGAGCCCGCCTTGTATGTTGCAACTTGGTTGTTGTTTTCGGCAAAAGTTACTCCGCTAAACACAACTTGATTGCCTTGGCCGTTCAAAGTTTTTAGATAATAGAGTGTTCCGCTGTCTGCTTGTTGATTGTAGGCAGTCACCCCATTCAGCAAATTTAAGGTTGGAGTGTCCAACAAATAATCGTCTCGATTGGCAATATTGAGTTTTACATTGTTGGCACTGCTTCCGTCAGTGTATTTTAGTGTGTATACAATTGCAATATCCATAGTTTCGCTAAAACCATAATCAAAACTAATTTCTCTTGTAACTGTTCCGTTGGTGTAAGAAATTGGAACAAGTGTGGTCGAATTGTTGACAACCACATCATTGAGATAAGAATAATTGCCAACTTGTGTATCAACTTCCTTGCTTTTTACATCAAGTGTATAAGCAGGCAAAGCCCAAGTTGCTCCCACACTAACGCCAAAAACCATACATAAAAGTATGGCTAATGCAATTTTTTTAGTTAGTCCAAATTTTTTGAACACTTGTTTTTCCCCTAAATTTAAACTTTCAAAATATTGTGTCGTTTCGTTTCAAGTTCGTTAGAAATTGTAACACTCAGCACCCAAGCACCGACTGCCAATGTAATCAACATAAAATAGTTGTCGTGAATGAGTTTGTAGACATCTCTTCCATTGTGCCAAATCAAAATAACTTTGCCTTTGACCTGAGAAGGATTGACTTTTTGTGTCGCAGCGCCATCGTGCTCACCTTGTGCAATATAGTTGCCGTCGGCATCAATTTCGACAAGTTTGTGTGTGACAAAAACATCTCCACTTTGCCACTCAATAATGTCACCTACTTCATAACTCTTTTGCTTCATAACAACAATTATGTCGCGGTCAGTAAAGGTTGGATACATACTGTTACTCAAAACCTCATCAAGTCGCAAGTTGAGAATATTGATGAGCAAGACAATCACAACCAAAGCACCAAACAATGACAATGCAAGGTTGTAAATCAATCTTTTTGCCCAATCATATTCTTTCACTTTCAATAATTTTTCTCTAAACATAAATCCCCTTTGTGAGTTGGCTAGGGGTTATTATCCTATGATATTAACCCCGCCACCTGCTGTATAAGACAATGTAATATCGTCTGTATTGTTATCTGTAAAGTATTTTAGCACATCGTCAGTGCATTTTGCAACTAATTTTCCAAGATAAATTGGCTTTTCTAATGCAGAATTTGCATTTGCACCAATATTTCCGCTCACAATCGTGTTTGAAATACATCCATATTTCATATGTGCGCACACACCTGCATTGTATAGTGGCATTTCTCCGCCTAGTGAGTGAGCAACTTGGGTAGTTGCAACATCCACGTATTTTATTCCGTCAGTGACATTGGTAGTATTAAATTCCGCCACCACACCGCCAGCATATACACTTGGATAAGTTGTTGTTTTTTCTTTCACAAAACTTGCAACAATAGAATATCTAACTGATATGCTAGAATGCTTGCTTGCGCTGCCCAAAATGTTGGAAGAATTTGCATAACCTGTAACTCCGCCAAAATACAATGTATCTCTAACTTGCCCATAAATAGCAATTTGAGATGCTGTTGGGTTGTTTTCATCCTGACCAACCAATGTGATTGAGAAGTCTTCTATTCTAGAATTTTTTAAGTATCCCGCAAATCCACCAATATAGAAATTCGGGTCATTTTCTTCTTGATAATTGTTTGCTCCGTCCGTAATTGTAACATTTAAGATAGAGTGGTCAAGTTTGATGTTGGTGAATGTGCTATTTTGAGCATAACCCACAATCAAACCGCCATACATAGCACTGTTGGTATAAGTTGTCTCCATTGTGCCAGAAAGATATGCAAATATGATATTTTTGATTGTCGCTTGGTTGGTTTGCTCAAACAATCCCAAATATCTATCTTCGCTCTTGCCTGTCCAATTGCTGATAGTATAACCACTTCCGTCAAGTGTTCCACCAAAGGTTGTAATGATATTGCCTGTTTTTGATGCAAGGCTGATGTCATTGCCTAGTTTGAAATAACTTGTTGGATAATAGTTGATGTTTTCAAACTCGTCAGCAGTTGTGATGATATAAGGACTTGTTTCGCTACCTTGACCTGCATTAAACAAATCAAATTCATAAGTCACATTGACTTCTTCATCATCTTTCATCTCTGTCATAACAACTGGATTTGATGACATCAATCCGCTTCTGTTGACCGTCATTCTTATGTTGGAATATGCACCAATTTTGTAGAATTTGTAGAAATACACTTTGACGCCGTCTTCTTCTCTAAAACTGTCTTTGTCAAGTGAACTAATTGTCACAGTTTCTTCAACTCCAAGACTTATGCTAGAACTCTTGTAAATATATTGCAAAACATAAGAATCAGTGTCTTGTTCGGTCGCAATTTGGCTCCATTCTATAAACAGTCCGTTGATAACAAACTTGTCGCCGTCAATTTCTTCTGCCTTGTTGAGAGCAAAATAATTGCTCCATTCGCCATTTATGGTGTCAGCACCTTCACTTGAAGAAATTGCTCTGACTCTTACACGCATACCGCTGATATTTATACCTAGTTCTGCAATATTGAAACTCATTGTAGTTGCGGTCTTGTCAGTTGGTTCAAACACTTTTTCAAACCTTGCTTCTTCGCTATCAACATCCATAACTTGAATGTGATATTTGTCTGCATATCTGCCATTTACACTTACACTTGACCAAGTGAGAGTGTTGATAACATCATTGGCGTCTTTTTCTGGCTCTAAATCCTTGACTGTGTCATATTTATAGAATGTATACAGGCTTGATTTGTCGCTTGTAAAGTAATCATCGTGGTGAACAACCATATAGAATTTGATTGTTCCATTGTCATAACCCGCAAAGTCAAATGTGTTGCTTTCTAACATTTCACCTTCGACAATTTCTCCATTCTTATAAACTTCGCCTTCAAAGATAATCTCGTATTTTGCACCCTCGACAATTTCGTCTGCAAGATTTTTTACATTGCTCCATTCAAGCACACCAAGATTTGATGTTGCATTGTCTAGTGTCTTCAATTTTTGCAATTCCAACAATGAGCAATAGAAACTGCTCAATATGCTGTTTCCGCCGACTTTCTTCACTCTAAATCCATACAAATAGTTGGCTGTTATTTTTCTCTCTTGACCAGATGTATCAATAATTTTGTTTGGTAGATTGAATGTCTTTCCTTCCACTTCTTCTCTATAACTAACGAGTGCATCATTGTCATAATACAACATTTCTACAACAAAGACGCCGTCTGTGTCATATTCCCACACAAGTTGATTGTCAACAAGTGCAAGATTTGTAACTTCGTCACAGATTTGAGTTGTTACACTCTTAGAATCATTTGAGTTGATATAGGTCGAATTGCCAGTTGAGATAGCTTTTATACTAATCTCATAATCTTCACCCGGAGCAAATGTTGTTACATCTTCAATCCAAGAAATTGTTTGTGGCAAGGTATAACGGATATATCCGTCTTTAATAGTATAATCAATTTGTGAAATTGTATAAGTAATTGTTTCCACACCGCATTTGATTGTTATTTCATAATCATAAACAAACTTGTTGGTTGAAGGGATTTGTGTTTGCTTCCAATACAAGTCGCCTTTGTTTAAGGTTAGTTCAATTTGTTTGTATTTTTCTGCTCTAAACGTTGATGATGCTGTTGATTGAAGAGCAAGCAAACTTGTGCTGTCACGATAATATGTTGTGAGTTCTATATGATATTCGCTTTCGTCAAACAGATATTCATCTTCAAAGATTGTGTCAAGCATAAACTCAATATATTCTTCGTCATAAGACACTGCTTGTTTGAATGTCGCACCCTCAACATAAACTGGCATTGAGAAGTCGTTGCCCGCGTTTTCTTCATACAAATAAACATATTTTACTTCTTTTGAAGTTGTGTCAGTGACTTTGATTAAATACACTGGGCTGTCAATATTGGTTTTTAGGTTGGTCCACTTCAAATATCCGTTTTCCATACCCAAACTTAGTTGTGGATATCTAATAATTGTCTGTGACTTGGAGTTGTTGGATGTGAGATACAATGTGTTGTCACCCAAAACACTTATCACCACATCAAAGTTGCCACCGTCAGTAAATCCTATGCTACCCATTTGTTTGTCGTCAGATGTTGAAGAACGTTTTACATAATACAAGTTGGATATATTGAAGTTTATTGCAAGTCGTCCGCATTGTTCTCCGTCTGTATCTACATATTTTAGCACATTGATATACAAGTCATCCGTCAAGTCGTCAGGAGTGCCGTTGTCATATCTCAAATATCCGTCATATGTGTGCAGTTCTAGGTCGCCAAATGTTGAATAAGTTGTGCCGCTTGGCAAATTGTTGAGGTCAACATTGTCCGCCACCAAGAAACTATGCTCTTTGCCTTTTATACTAATAATAACATTGTATATTAATATATCTTTTAATCCATTATAATCCATTTGTGAATATGTCACATCTTCAAGAGTCCAACTCACCACTCCACGAGTGTTTACACTTGAAGTTGGTGATTTGGTTTTGATGAGTCTTCTTCTCACATCTGTTGACAAATCTTCATTGCTATTAAATAGTGTCTCGCCAGTAACCGAATTTGTCACATTGCTGTCTACTGTTGCAAAGTTGGATGATGTGTTGCCTATTGCACACAAACTAATTGTATATCCGTCATTCAAGCAATCGAATATTTCAGTTGTTTGTCCGCTAGCAAACTTCATAACAACTTTTCTGTCCACCATTCCGTCTTTAAGAAGTGCATCAATATCATAATCATCCCAGCCTGCCCCGTTCATAGACTCCCAGTCAGATTCAATCGTTCCTGTATACTCCAATCTAACATTGCCACTTGTCAAAACAAGTGATACTCTGTCAACAAGTTTGTGAGTTTTGATATAAAGTGTTCCCATTTCAAGTTTGAACGAATTAATTTCTGGAATTTTTAATACTGTCAATTTGTCTGATTCAGCACTAGACACAACATTTGGATTTGTTTCGTTGATTGTTTGCACAGAAACCTTGTAAAGTCCTTCTTTATAACTTCCACTCAAATTGTTGAAGTCAAACGAATTTTCTGCAACCTTTTTGCACTCCAAATATTTGTCATCGCTGTCATAAATCCTTACCAAATAACTTCCCGCACCAGAAACAATATCCCAAGACACTTTGCCTTCTACTGTTTTTAGTCGTGTAGGTTTTTGGGTGAGAGTAAATGTATATTCTTCTGAATATGCTGAATTTAGATAGATATTTGACACACTTGCAAGTGCTTTGACTCTCACTTTGTAGTCACCAACATCAAATCCTTCAACTGTTGGGAATGTCAAATAATTGATATTTTCACCCTCAATAGTTTTTGTGAATTTTATTGGCTCTGAGTCACCTAATTTTGAGTATTCAATTTCTATTATATAGCCTTTGGTTATTCCCGCATTGTTGGAATTGTTGGTCCAACTAATTTTATCCACAGTTTCGCCGTCATTGTCATAATCCACGGTTGTCATTATTTGCACATTTTCAACCTGTTTCAATCCCTTAAACTCTACTGTCAGGGCTTCGCTGTTGAGCAAATATAGTGTGATTTCTTCGCTTATATTTTTTGCATACAATTTTATATCAAAATATTCGCTATCAATTCTTCCAACTGACAAATATTGAAGCAATTTTTCTGGCGAGATTGTCATTTCGGTTGACAACTCTTCAACCAATGTGGTTATATCAACTTCTTCTTTTGTTTGTTTGTTGACAATAGTTGCACGTTCAACATATTCAAGTTGGTCGCTCAACACACCAAACACAATTTCGCCACTTTCCACCTTGTAACTAGGTTTTGACAATTTCAAGACATTGATAACATCACTAGCCTTTGAGTCAAACAAATATCCTTGTTCATTAAACAATTTTGATATTGCTTGGACTTTTATTTGACAAAAACCACTTATTACATCACTCAAATTGTAGCAAATTTTGTCTCCGTTTTCTTGATAATCCGCAGATGTCAATGTTTTAGTCTGCCAGTTTACACTATTAAACGACAACAGATAAGAACTTGCATTTTCATCTTTTGGCCAAACAAGGACTCCATTTTCAATAGACAATGTAGGCCTAATTAGCACATTGTAAGACAACTCAAACTCATCGCTGTCAAAATTGTTTTGTGTTGTGCTTGCGGCTTTGATTTTTACACTTATATCACCTTCGCCCAGTCCTATAACATTACTTAATGGATAAGTCACACTTTCGCCTTCACAAGCAAGGTCAACAGTATAAGTGTTTTGCTCACTATCCTTAAACTCAACCTTAAATTTGTCAGCACCAGACACATTGCAAGGGATTTGCAAAACTTTTTCTTGCACTGCATTCAAAACAACACTAGCAGTTGGCTCGTCAAGTATTTTAAAGTTTAAGGTTTTGCTGCCCCAGTTGGACAACACAAGGCCCTTGTCGTCACCAATGCTAACAATTTTTAGGTCATAACTTTTGCCTTTTTCTATTGTCAAGCCTTGACTAGCAAACTCGCCCACCAATTTGTCAATAGATATAGATGTTGTGTTGATTGTAATATAATACACACTATCTGTTGTGATACTCAAAGCATATTGACTTGCTCCTGCTACTGCACCAAACTTGATATTTTGTCCATCTCTTGCAAGGTCATCAACTGCTTGTCTTTTTGTGATATCACCTAGCAAATATTCTTCACTATCAATTGTATTTTTGTCAGCACTTGACACTATCCATTTGATTTTAAATTCATCGCTCAAACCAAACACTGCTTTGCCGTCAACTGACACGCCAACTGGATTGTAATTTTCATCCATTGCATCAATCACATATTTGCCGTCTTTTGTAACAAAGTCTGTCACATCAACATATTTGTATTCGTTCAAAACTTTGTATCCCAACTTGATTGAAACAACATTTTTGTCCAAATCAAAACCAGTAGGAGTGATATATATTTTGCCATTACTCAAACTTAAAGTCGCACTTGGATTAATCTTGTTGACCGTTATGCTTGTTTCTGTCGAATCAAGTATCAAGTCATAGTTGTTGTCGCTTGTTTTTGCAACAAGGCTTGCTTTGGCTTCATAATTTTTTGCCATTGCAAAATATCCAGTTGAGCAATCCACTACACCGCCTGCTGCCGTAAGAGTAGTTCCGTCAAGCGAGAAGTTGTAACTATCCACATAATCACCTTGATTTGTGTTGATTGCAAACTTCTTTGTCTTTTTGTCAAAGGTTATTGTTGGAGTGTCAAGACGCATTACTCTTACTTGCACACTTGAAATATCGCTATCAACAATATTTTTGCCATTGCCCACGGATTTTGAGCAAAATTCATATTCGCCTTGTGTAAGACTTGCAACTGAATATGATTTGTTGGTCGAGTCAAAATCCGCCACCTTTGTGCCATTTTGATATAACTCATATGCTTCTGCGGTCGCAACTTCGCCTAACATTTTTACTGCTTTGTTTACTATATCCGCTATTATTGTTGGGCTTGCAAGTTTTGAAATGTCTATCTGATTGTTATTGTTGTCCGCATCAAATATATCTGCATTGTTGCCATAAGCATATACTTTAATTGTATAGTCGCCTGCCAAAATCTTTGACGTGTCTAGCAAATATTTGCTCATTTGAATTTTTGACAATTCAATTTTGTTTGAATTATCTCCTGCTTTCAAACATTCAACATCTGTCGAAACTGTTTTTATGTCTGTCTTAAATGTCAAATTTCCGCCTGCAAATTGAATATCTGTAATATCCGCAAGTTTGCAAAAACTTTTTGTGACAATGGCGGAAGCAAGTGCGTTTTCTTTGGCAACACATTTCAAACTGTATGTATATTGCCCAGCCTCAAAATTGTAACCACTCAAATCATAACTATTTGTGCTTAGCATTTCATTTTTTAGTTCTGCATCATTTGCGTCTTTTACAATCAAATTTACGATTGCATTTTCACTTGCTGTCCAACTGATAACTTTGTTTGAGATTGATACATTTGTTACTGAATTTTGTATAGAAAATTCTATATCAGCACTTCCTTTGGCATTCAAAATATCAACTCCGTTGCCAAAAGCGGTCACACTTGCCTTATAATCACCTGCTGACAAACTATTTAAGTCAAATTGATTGCCAGTAACAAGTTGTGTGGTCGAATTTCCATTAACCGTCAAAACAAGATTGTATGCAACCGCGCCCACAACTTGACTCCAACTCAAAATTCCGCTATCAATATCCACACTCACGCTTGGATTGCTCAAAACCGAATACTCAACTTCATTTGAATATTTGATTTTTGACACAACATCTTTTCTGTTTGAACAAGCAACCACCTTGTTTGTGTAAGAATTGGAATTTTTTAACTTTTCTGTCATATCATAAAAGGTGTTTTTGATATTTGTTGCAAGAACATTGTTGCTTTCACTCACAAGCATATAATAATCCGCACCCACAACACTGTCCCAATAAAGAACATTGTTTGACATCTTGAAATTTTGCGGTTGACCCAAAACATCAAAAGTCTTGTCAAGTTCGTCAGACTCAAAAATTTCTACTGTTGCAAGCGACTCATAGTTGTTCTTTTTGCAAGTCAATTTGCAAGTATATTCTCCGCCGTCAAAATTGTCAATATAATCTTTTGCATCAATCTTAATTGTATTGCCAGCAAAATCTTCATCGTTTAAATTAAGTGTAAAAACATTTTGGCCGTTCTTCAAAAATTTTAGACCATATTCTTTTACCCCTGCCACTTTTGAAAAACTGATTATATTGTCTGCCAAATCAAAACTTTGTGGTTTGGAAATTTTTAAAATAGTAATTTCTTTTGAATAGTCAGACGGGATAGTAATTCTATTGTCCCCCACAGCACCAACTTTGATAGTCAAAACGCGATTGTAAAGATTGTCGTCAAATTGTGCTCTCAAATCGTCAAAATTTATTGAAGTTTTGCCATTCAATTCAATTTTGGTTCCATTGACATATAGGTTGTAGTTTGTTGCATTTTCTACTGGTGAAAAACTAATCAACTCACCATCAAATCTCAAAGAAGTCGGGGTTTCAAGTTTTATTGGATTTGGCAAAACCGAAACACTCACAACATCTTCAAGATATTCGTTGTTGTCGGATACAACTTTTAGTTGCACATTGCCTTCTTTCAGCGCTGTCAAAACCTTGCCATCAATTTTCAAGACATCAAGGTTGCCCATAACATCAAAATGATAGCCTTTGTTGGAAGCATAACTTGGCAGGACTGAAACACTTGGCGTGTATTCTTGTCCAACAATCATAACAATTTTTTCTTCTCTAAACGCTATTGTCTCGACATCATATTTTTCACTTTCGCAAGCGACAAAGAATAGACTTGATGATATCACAAGCCCCAAAACTATCAAGAATTTTTTTACCCCTTTAAACATAACAAACCCCTTAGTCTTTGGTATATTAATAATTATATATCGTTATTTTAACACAAAACATAACATTTTATCAAACAAATAACAAACTTTTTAAAAAATATTTTTAATTTTACAAAAATAAAAAATAATTCAACAAAAAATTCAACAAAATACTATTTTTAAGTATTTTAGCCCATTTTTGCATTTTTTTATTCTTTTTTAAAATTTTTGTTTTCAATTTTTAAGATAATATTTCAAATTTAATTTTAAAAAGTGAAATAATATTTCAAATTTTAAAAGCATATATTAAGTTATGAAAAAATATGACGACTTTCCAATTCTTGATGAAAAACAATATTTGGATTTAAACAAGGAGTATTTGGCCAATGAACAAAGCACACAAGTTTGGCTATGTCAAATCCTAGGCAACCTGTATGGCTTTTTTAATTTTATCAAACTATTATCAATCAAAACTTCAATCAAAAAATCGTTGCAAGAAGAAACAATGAAAATAATTGATGTCATAAATCAAAATTATCCAGACATTGAACCCGTTCCAACACAAAATTGCGACAATATTTTTTTAGCAATTAATTTGATTATAAATTGCTTAAAAATTATTGAAAAAATAAAAAATATTTCAAAAAATCAAAAAAATATCATTTTTTGCAACAATTTTGCAGTTTTGTTACTTGATTTTTTAAATAATATTTTTTCTTTGCTTTCAAAATGCCATACTAGATTTTTTAAACATATCTAGAAAATTTCGTTTAAAATCAAAAATTGGGGATTGACGAAACTCCTTTTTTAATATATAATATTAGCAAATTTAGGATAAGAGTCAATGAAAAAGAAATTTAAAAAGTTTGTTAGATTTGTATTTAGCAAAAATATGTTTTTGGTTTTATCCTTAGTCTTGCAAATTTGCTTGCTTGTCGCAATATACTCAGTAACAAATATTTATGTCAGCAAGATTTTGGGTAGTGCTATCACAATTTTTGCTTTTTTGCTTGCAATATATATCAACAGCACTCACAAGCATCCAGACACCAAACTTGCATATATAATTTTGCTTGTGTTGTTTCCGCTTTATGGCACACTTACATACTTTTTTAGTTGGCTTGGAATGGGCAACCAAAAATTTAAAAAGCACATAAAAAGAATGGAACTTCAAACCACACCATTGGAGCAAAACACACAACTTGTAAATTCGCTTCCTGAAAGTCGAATTAAGGGCATTGCCAATTATATGTATAACACTCAACACTTTCCAAGTTATGAAAAGACAAGATGCACATATTTTTCTAGTGGCGAAAATATGTATAAAGACATTTTAAAAGAATTAAAAAACGCCAAGCACTTTATATTTTTGGAATATTATATCATCCAGCACGGCAAAATGCTCGACTCAATAGTTGAAATCTTAAAGCAAAAAGTCAAAGATGGTGTTGAAGTTAGATTTATGTATGACGGCACATCATCTATTGCCAAAATTCCACACAAATTCGCAAAAGAAATGAAAAAAGTGGGGATAAATTGCAAAATGTTTATGCCAGTTAGAGCGATTTTGTCCACAGAACAAAACAACCGCGACCACAGAAAATTGCTCATTGTCGACAACAAAGTTTGTTTCACAGGTGGAATAAATTTGGCCGACGAATACATCAACGAAGTTCAGCCTTATGGATATTGGAAAGACGTTGGAATTAAACTCAAAGGTCAAGCGGTCACAAGTTTTACACAAATGTTTTTGAAAATGTGGAACTTCAAACAAAAAGAAATTGAAAACTTTACTCCTTATCTCAACGAATATTTAGACGAAGAAAATGACGGAATAATAATCCCAATAAGCGACCACCCACACGATAATGAAGATATATCAAAAACGCTAATCTTACACATACTTGCCAATGCAAAAAAATATGTGCACATCACTACTCCATATCTAATTTTGGATGACGACTTGCGAAATGCAATTATTAGCACAGCAAAAAAAGGTGTAGATATTTCTATTGTTACACCAAACACTCCGGACAAAAAAATTATTTATCTCGCAACTCAAACCAACTACAAACTACTCATTGACGCTGGTGTAAAAATCTATCAATATCTTCCTGGATTTATCCACGCAAAAATGATAGTAAGCGATGACAAATGCGCAATGCTTGGAACAGTCAACCTTGATTATCGCAGTTTGTTCTTAAATTTTGAAAATGCCGTTTATTTGTATCGCAACTCAAAAATTGATGATATTGAAAACGACTATCAATCCATAATTGGCGAGTCAAAATTAATCACCAAACAAGAATACAAAAAGATTAATCCACTCAAAAGATTTTTTGGAAAACTTATCAAAATATTTACACCGCTTATGTAAATCAATAAGTTGACGACATCCCATAATGTCATACCAATATTTTGTGGTTAGCAAAATGTTGTGTATCTGACTGAATAGCAAACAAGCAAATTGCTGGTTGTGCACCTAATGCACGTAAGCCTTCCGCGAGACAGGAAGGTGGCAGTCGTAAGACTGACGGATGATATGGCCTATCAAAAACAACCACAATGTCACACCAATATTTTGCGGTTAGCAAAATGTTGCGTATCTGGCCAATAAATATATTATTATTTAATTGTAAAAAAATAAAAATTAAATTAAATAAATTAAAAAATAGGAATTAATTTTCCTATTTTTATTTTTTATTATTAATTTTATACTATTTTTAAGTATTTTTGCGCTTTTTTATTATTTTTTTGTATTTTTAATGTTATTTTAATATTTTTCAAATATTATTATATATTTTTTATTGTTTTTTATTTGCAATTAATTATTTTATATTTTTATTTTTAATTGTTTTTATTTATTATTTATTTTTTGATTTATTTTATTTATTAATTATTCCACATTTAATTTGCAATCTCAACCATCAGCCAGATACACTCGCTTTGCTCGGTATGACAAATGGTTGAATTTTATTTGGCCATATCATCCGTCTGCTCATTTCATTCACATCCACCTTCCTACTAAGGAAGGCTTACGCAAGTTAGATGCACAACATCTAATTAACCAACCACTTTTGCGAGAGCGCGCAGATATAAATTCGAGTTGCATTGCGTAGGCACCGCAACGAGAAGTTAGTATCAAGCGCTACACACCTTCCTACTAAGGAAGGCTTACGTTTATTAGTTGCACAACCAATTAGTCAATACTGCCGACAGTGCGTGGGAAGAATTCGACATCACGAATATTTTGAATGCCAGTGATATACATAATAAGACGTTCAAAGCCAAGTCCATAACCACCGTGTTTGTTGGTTCCAAAACGGCGAAGGTTGATATATTTTTCATAGTCTTTTTTGTCAAGTCCACATTCTTCCATACGTTTCAAAAGTTTTTCAAGACGTTCTTCTCTTTGGCTTCCGCCCATAAGTTCTCCAACACCCGGAACAAGCAGGTCAACAGCGGCAACTGTTTTTCCATCATCATTCATACGCATATAAAACGCTTTGATATCTTTTGGATAATTGGTCAAGAACACAGGTTTGTTGTAGACCTTTTCTGTGATGTATCTCTCGTGCTCGCTTTGTAGGTCAATACCCCATTTTACTGGATATTCAAATTTTACTGGTGCATTTTCAAGGATTTCAATTGCTTTGGTGTATTCAAGTTCCACAAAATCACTTGACACAACATTGTTGAGTCTTTCAAGAAGTGTGTTGTCAACAAACTTGTTCAAAAATTCAAGTTCGTCAGGACATTTTTCCATAACATCACGAATAACAAATTTCAACATTTCTTCTTCGTTTTTCATCACACCTTTAAGGTCAGTAAAGCACATTTCTGGCTCCATCATCCAAAATTCTGCCGCGTGACGAGTTGTGTTGGATTTTTCTGCTCTAAAAGTTGGACCAAAAGTATAAGTATTGGCAAACGCGTGAGTTATGCACTCTTCATCAATTTGACCTGACACTGTCATAGAAACTTTTTTGCCAAAAAAGTCTTTTGAATAATCAACTTTGCCGTCCTTTGCAATTCTGTCAAGGTCAAGAGTTGTAACTTGGAACATCTCACCAGCACCTTCGCAATCGCTAGCAGTAATAATTGGTGTGTGAACATAAACGAAGCCTCTTTCTTGGAAGAATTTGTGTATAGCAAAACTTGCAACCGACCTAATTCTAAACACTGCATTAAAAGTGTTTGTCCTTGGTCTCAAATATGCGTGCTCACGCAAAAACTCCATTGAGTGACCTTTCTTTTGCAATGGATAATCCGCATCGCAACTGCCCAAAACTTCTATTGCGCTTGCATTGATTTCATATGGTTGCTTGGCATTTGGAGTGACAACAACTTGTCCGTCTACACTCAATGCACTTCCTGTAAGTTGCTTGGCAACTTCATCAAAGTTTGCAACTTTGTTTCTTTCCATAACAATTTGGCAACCTTTAAAACTTCCGTCATTAAGTTCTACAAAAGCAATGTCTTTTGATGTGCGGATTGTTCTTACCCAACCACAAACAGTGACCGCCTGTCCTGCGAATTTTTCTACATCTTGATAAATTTTTTTAATCTCTGTTCTCATAATAGTCTCCATAAATTATTTTATTATATAATATTTTCACCTATTTGTCCAACTTTTCTTTTGGGTTTTTGGTTATTTTTTTTCGTTTTTTGTTTTGGCTTTGACAATTTATCAGCCAGATACACTCGCTTCGCTCGGTATGACAAATGGTCTGTTTATTTTTGCTTGATATTACAACTTCTCTTTTGATTTTTTGGTTTTTATTTTGTTTTTTATAAAGGCAACAATTAAAAGCAAAGCAGTCA
>CAYQCO010000017.1:0-8099 GCA_964416085.1 uncultured Lachnospiraceae bacterium
ATCATTCATATATCATTATATGAAAAACAAATTTTGTTGTGACAATAGGGTGGGGCGACCGCTCGGCACGTCTACGCCTCGCGACCGCCCCCTTCATTATCCCCCCCCCCCCAACAAAAAAAGACATCCCAAAGAATGTCTTAAATAATTGTAGGATTGAATTTCAAAATTTCTTCAATATCATCATATTTTTTCTTCAAAGTTTTCAATGAATTTTCTAGGTCCTCTGGTGACATAACAAAGATGTTTGGATTGCTCAAAAGAAGAATGTCCAAATCAATTTTTGGATAGCCGTATTTCACAAGCAAAGCACAATTTTGAGCAAACTCTTGACTGGTGATTACGTCAAGCATAGGCACTGTTTTTACAATAACGTCACGCTCAGATGAAGAAATATCAAATTCTTTTAAAAAATCAATAATTTTTTTGTCCATAAAACCCCTTATTTTGTGACGATAGTAGAGTCATTTAATTCGTCACCATATTTTTTGTATAAATCAGCCACAATTTCATCCGTCAAAGGATAGAGTTCCATAATTGCATCATCCGTAAGTTTAAATCTGCCAGAGAATTGTTTTGCCGTCAAACGCAAAGTGCTAAAATTTCGACTTTTGCCAGTCAAAAATTGTGTCCTAGCATATGATTTTTTTTGATTGAGCATAAAACATTTTGGATGCTGTAAAACTTCTTCTTTTGTGCCAAGTTGTCTTAAAATCAAATATCTAATTAGCAAAGATTCGCTAGGAACAGACAAGAATATATAGTGTTCTAGGATGTTAAAGTTAAATCCTATCTTTGCGAATGCTTGAAGTTTGTCTTCAACGTCTTGTTCGGTATAGCAAAAGAGTGAAGGCATTGCCGCAACTAATTTCGCTAATTGTTGCTTTGAAATATTAAACCTTTTGCAATAAAAGTCTGTTTTGCTCTCAATGGCTTCGTGTGTGCGATGCAACATTGCTGGGAGCCTTCTTATCATTGCCAAAACTTGCGTTTCATTAAGACCAAATTGATTTTTTAAATAATCAATTTTGCTCAATACATATTCAGGTGACAATCCCAACATAGTAGGGGCATTTTTGATAAGTTTGCCAAGTTCTTTTTTGTCAATATCAAGCAAGTTGGTATAAAAATCAATCACAGACGACATATGTTGTCCAGAATAATTCATTGTTCTAGGCGATATTTTTATAAATTTTGCAATTTCGGACCTAGATAGAGACAATTCGCTCTCAAAAAAATCAATTTTTTCATCAATAGACGATTGTGCGCGACATAAAGTAGTGGGAGTATTCCTTATAATTCTTGCAAAATCTCGTTTTGAAAAGCCTAATTTGTCGTGATAATATTGTTGTTTTTCAACAATGCTTTCAGTAGAATAACCTAAAAGATTTGGGGTAAGAATCAGCATCCTTACGAATTCGCTATGAGTAAAACCATACTCTGTTTTCAAAAATGTTTCGATAGACTTTACTTTTTCAATACTTAAAGAAAGCAAAGGCGGATATCCAACCATCATTTTTGCATATGTGGTTTTATCAATGTTGTATTCAGTGTAAAAATATTCAAATTTTCTTTTAAGAGTTTTTTCGGCGAAAGTTGGAAGGGCAGGGGTTTTTTTTGCAATTTTTTCAAATTGTTCATCAGTAATCTTGAATTCCTTTACAAGATAATTTTTTGCTTCATTTTTTGGCATATTGACCTCACTAGGCGTATTATATCACAAAATTTCAAAATTGCAAGACAAATTTTTTAATATTTATTAAAAATTGTTTGACTTAAAACAAATAACCGCTTATAATTGAAGTGTAATATTATAATTAAGGGGATTAGTCTTGAAAAATTTTGAGTATATTTTAGATGTCGGTTCGTCAAAGATATGTCTATTTGCCTGCACAAATTACAAGGCAAATCCTGTTGTCGTGTGTGCTAGTGAACAAAGTTATGACGGATTTTCTGACAGTGAGTTTTTTGAACCAAGTCAAATTCCTGATGTAGTGCAAAAACTTATGCTAGATATGACCAGCAAATTAAAGACAAAAATCAAAAAAGTCTATGTTGGTGTGCCAAGTGAGTTTTCTGTCTGTGTTTGCAAACGTAAGGTAAGAAAATATCTTCAAACCACCAAACTAAATTCGAAATTGGTGAGAGAACTTTTTGAAGGGATAGACGATTTTAAGGGTGCTGAGGGATACAAACTTATTAGCCTTAGCCCAATGCAATATGAACTTGACAATGATTTTAAAACCCTTGTCCCAGAAGGCAAAAGGTCATCACAAATTGTGCTTGAAGGCTCATATATTTTGGCCAAAAATGATTTTGTTAGCAAATTCAACAACATTCTTCACAATTTGGGGGTAGAAACTGTCGAATACGTGTCATCAATTTTGGGTCAAGCATTGCTTGTGAACAAAGACAAAAATTCAATAGAGCCTATTGCCGTTGTCGATGTTGGACATATAACAACAAGTGTGGCGATACTAAAAGGCGAAGGCCTTGCACTTCTTAGTTCATTTTCGCTTGGTGGCGGTCACATCACAGCAGATTTGATGCAACTGCTCAACAAAGATTATGACGAAGCAGAATTGTTAAAACACAAAGTTGTGCTGACTATCAATCCAAAAAAAGACGAAAAATATGAAGTGGTCAAAAATGGCAAAAAGATTTCCGCATCTATCCAAATTGTCAACGGAATTGTCCGCAGTAGGATAGAAAATTTGGCACAAATTATTGCCAATGTGCTGGATATTGACAATGCGTTTAAGGATGTGCCAGTTTATGTCACAGGGGATGGAATTGCCAACTTTAAAGGCTACATAAATATTTTGGAAAGTATTTTGGGAAGAAAGGTTTATGAATTCAAACTTCCATTCGACAATTCAAAAGAGAAATTCCAAACATCAAAATTGGGTCTTGCAGAACTCGTTTCAAGATTAAAATAAAAGGGGAAAAATATGGACGAATTTTCAAATATTTGCAATATAAAAGTTATAGGAGTAGGCGGTGCTGGCAACAATGCAGTCAATCGTATGGTTGATGCAGGAATAACCAGTGCATATTTTGTCGCTGTCAACACTGACAAACAAGTGCTTATGATGAGCAAAGCCAACCAAACAATTCAAATTGGGGGCGAACTCACCAAAGGTCTAGGCGCAGGTGCCAAGCCAGAAGTCGGACGTGCCGCAGCCGAAGAAAGTAGAGAAGAAATCACTCGTATGCTCAAAGGTAGCAACCTTGTTTTCATAACCGCAGGTTTAGGTGGCGGAACAGGAACAGGTGCTGCCCCAGTCATTGCTCAAATGGCCAAGGATATGGGTATTTTGACTGTTGGTGTGGTAACCAAGCCATTTGCTTTTGAGGGTCCAAGAAGAGCCAAAAATGCAGAACTAGGACTTGAAGAACTACGTAAACACGTTGACACACTTGTTATTATTCCAAATGAAAAATTGTTCAAGATTTTGAAGAAAGACACACCACTTGTGGATGCGTTTAGATATGCAGATGATGTGCTCCGACAAGGTATTCAAGGTGTTAGTGAATTGATTGTAAAACCAAGCCTAATCAACCTTGACTTTGCAGACGTGCAAACAATTATGAAAGGCAAAGGCCTTGCCCATATGGGTATTGGCAAAGGCAGGGGCGAAAACAAAACTATTGAAGCAGTCCGCCAAGCAGTTACAAGTCAGTTGCTAGAAACTTCTATTGAAGGTGCCACTGGTATCTTGATTAATATTGCTGGCGGTTATGACTTGACTCTTTCAGAAATTTATGAAGCAGTAGACCTTGTCAGAGATGTTGCAGACGCAGATTGCAACATTATCTTTGGTGCAACTATCAATGAAGATGTCAAGGGTGAGACACAGGTGACAGTAATTGCAACAGGTTTTGACCATAGTGATATGAGTGAAATGGAAGAAGTCGCACCTATCGAAGAACCTCAACCAGTCGAAGAAGTTGAAGATATAGAAGAGGATGAAGAAACAGAGGCCGTTGAAGATATTTCATACAACAACAAAGTCGAACTCAAAGACAGCAATATCCCAGCATTTTTAAGAAAGTTGAAAAAATAACTTATCAAAATTTTTAGGATAAAAAGTTGTAAGGTTATAATAAATTAAGAAAGTTGAAAAACAATCTATAAAAAAATAAGGGGGGCGACCGCATTGCACGATTACGCAATGCGACCGCCCCCTTTTAAAAAAAGACAAGAACATCAAATCATCTTGTCTTTTTTATTCTTCCAATCCCAACAAATAATCAGCTGTAACCCCCAAAATCTTGGCAAGGCTTGCTAGTTGCTCCAAATTGCACTCCCTTTGCCCCAACTCCCAATAACTAATTGTTCGCTCTTGAATGAGTAGCAATTTCGCTAGTTCTTTTCGTGACAAATTTTTGTCAGTCCGCGCTTCTTTCAATCTAATAGGAAACTTTGTCATATAAATATTTTAGAACAAAATGTTCAAAAAATACTTGACATAGAACAAAATGTTCCATATAATATAATTATTGATAATAATCAATAAAAAAGGAGTAAAAATGAAAACTGCAAAAATAAAAGTCATTGTTTGGGTATTGATAGCATTGATAGGTGTTGGCGCAATCGCAGGGGTAGCAGTTGGAATTGCTTTAAATAAGAATAACAAGAAAAATACAGGTGAGCCTGCTGAACATATTTATGTGGTGGATTATGCTATCTCGCAAGGTGAAAGTGTTGGTGATGAATTGGTGATATCAGCACAAGAGAGATGCACATTGTGTGGAGAAAAGAAACAAGAAAGAATTTTAGATACCAGTGAATATACGCTGATATACGACACAGAGATTGATGGCAATACATATACTCTTTCGCAAAGTGGGGTATATATTTTGCAGGGAGATTTTAATGGCACAACATTTGTTGTTGATGCTGAAAATGTGTCGCTGATTGGGAGTGACGCAACAACTCAAAATATGCGAATAAATTGTTTGGAAAATTCTAGCAATACTTGTATATATGGGCTGAATTTTCCGTATAAACCTGTGACTCCAATATCAATTAATGTTTATGGAGATATCAATTTTATCAAGTGCAATTTTAGTTCATTTTGGTTGATTTCTAAGAAACAGAATATTAATTTTGTCATAGATAGTTGCGATATAAGTGGTGAATATGGTGTTGAAATATTTTACACAAATTCACAAGGTAGTGGAAATGAGAATGTTGTGCCGACAGATAAGGTGGCAGGATATTTTACAAACAATACATTTGATGCTATTGGATTATATTCAATATTCTTTTGCGGACAGGACAGCAATGCAGAAATAAGACAAATAGAAATTGTAAACAATAGGTTTATAAATGGTTGGGGTGACAACAAGGCAAAACGAGCAGTATTAAAACTGAATATTGACAAAAATATTACACCAGTGGACTATGATGATATTACAGACACATCATTGCTTACAGACAGTGCAAAATCTTTGGTAACCAAAATCCTCAATTCCAACAACACATTTGATAAGGCAGGCAAGGAGTGTTCGTATTTTAATTTTAGGGGAATATATTTTGATAAAATATAATAGTTGAATGAATATTTGTGTAAGAATGAGTGAATAGATGTAAAATAAGCGCAAGTTACAAACTTAATTGAAAAATAAGAATAACAAAATAAATGCAAGCTACAAACTAAATTAAACAAGCAACAAAAATCCACCAGCAAAAATACTGGCGGATTTTTTACTGCCCACGAGATTTGCGGACAAGTTTTTCAAGTATTGCTACGGCAAAATACATTATTGTTGCAAGCACACACAAGACAATGGTTGCAGTCATAACAAGGTTTAGGTCAAAGACTTGACCGCCATAAATTAGAAGATAGCCGAGACCTGCTTTGCTCACCAAATATTCTCCCATAATTGCACCAATCCAACTTAGCCCAACATTAATTTTTAAGGTTGACATAAGGTCAGGAAGAGATGACGGGAGCACAACTTTGAAGAAGATTTGAAAGCGGTTTGCCCCCATTGCTTGAAGTGTAGAAATAATGTTTTTGTCAGCGTTAAGAAAAGCAGTCAATATATTGATAATTGTAACAATAATTACAATCAAAATTCCCATAGTAATAATTGCCTTGTTGCCAGCCCCCATCCAAACAATAATTATGGGGCCGAGAGCAATTTTGGGCAGTGAATTTAAAACCACAATGTATGGCTCCAAAATTCTTCGCAAAAATTCATTTGACCAAAGGACTACTGCCACCAAAAATCCAATAGAAGTTGCAATCAAAAAGGCATAAAGCGTTTCTTTAAAAGTAATCATCGAGTGCTTAAAGAGTTCACCACTAGAATAAAGTTTTTTTAATGTTGCCCAAATCTTTGTTGGACTAGAAAACAAATATCCGTCAATGACCCCATATTTTGTCAGCAACTCCCACAAGAGCAAAAATGTAACAAGGACAACAACTTGAATAGCAACAATCAACAAGGTTTTTAGCCTTGTATTTCTCAAATATCTTTTGTGTGCTTTTGAATAATTTTTCATTTTGTCTCTCTCTTTAACATTTTAGAAAGTTGATATATTGGATATAACTCAACCACTTTGTCATACCGAGCGAAAGCGAGTGTATCTGGCTTGAGATTGAATATTGCACATTTTATGGGCTGTATTAAACTATCCGCCAGACATACTCAATTTTGTTGCACAAAATTTCGATGTGACAAGTGGTAGGAATTGTCAACCTTTATCAGTCTGTATTTCACTCCAAATGGTGTCAAAAAGTTTTTTGGTGTTTTTTGAATTTCGTCGCTCAAACGGTGTCAATTTTTTGTCAAAATCAAGTGTGTGAATTGTTTTGACCCCGCCCGGTCGTGCGGACAAAACAATAATTTTGTCCGACATACTGATTGCTTCATTGATGTCGTGAGTAACCAAAATTGCCGTCTTCTTTTCTTCCAAAATAATCTTTTTTACATCATCGCAAACAGACAGTCGAGTCTGAAAATCCAGTGCCGAAAACGGCTCGTCAAGTAACAAAATTTGTGGTTTAAGCGCAAGGGTGCGGATAAGAGCCACTCGTTGTCTCATCCCCCCAGAAAGTTCATCAGGTCGTTTGTTTTCAAATTCGCCAAGCCCATATTTTTTCAACAAATTCAAAGCATAAAGTTTATTTTCTTTTGTGTTTTTGTGCTGAATTTCAAGCCCTAAAAATATATTTTTTTTGATAGTTCTCCAAACAAGCAAATTGTCTTTTTGAAACATATATCCGCAAATTGCAGATTTTTTTTGTGGAGGTTTGCCGTCTATCAAAACTTGACCTTTGCTTGCAGGGATAAGTCCAGAAATTAAGGACAAAATTGTGGTCTTGCCACAACCTGACGGACCCACAATAGACACAAATTCGCCTTCTTTTATTTCAAACGACAAGTTTTTTAGTGCCAGTGTTTCACCCTTTTTGCTGTGATAAATCAAATCAACATTTTTTAGTTCAATTAGGTTTTTCATAATTACAAACTATTTATTGCATTTTGAGCAATTTTTGTATTGACACAAGTTGAGTGTGCAACTCGCGCTTTCAACTCTCCTGCATTGTCAATAATATCCAACATTTTGTTCCAAGCAGACTCTGTGAGTATTGGACTTGAAGAGTATGCACCAATTCTTAAATAGTTTTTGACTGCTGACAAAATTAGGTCATCACTAGTGGTAGAAAATGATGGGCGTAGACTATCCAAAATTTGAGTGTCAGTTGCGGTCAACAAAAAGTTATATCCTTTAATTAATGCACGAGTAAATGATTCACATTTTTTAGAATTGTTGTTTAAGAAATTGCTTGAAGAAACAAAACAAGTGTAGGGGATATTTGACACAGCATCACCAAGTGCAGAAACAATATATCCCGTGCCGTCTTTTTCGCACTGACTTGCAACTGGCTCAAACATTGTGCAATAGTCAGCAGTTCCAGCAACAAATGTGGCAGTTGTGAGATTGAATGCAACTGACAAATCCAACTTTACATCAACACCAGTTCCAAATTCGTCACCAGTTGTTAGGCCCATTTCGTTTAGAATGTATTGCAAAGTCATTGCAGGCATACCAGCACGGCGACCGGCAATTATGTGCTTGC
>CAYQCO010000017.1:8199-16362 GCA_964416085.1 uncultured Lachnospiraceae bacterium
CAAGCAGTCAGTTGAGCAAAAATTACTGGTGCATTTTCCATACCATTGTTGTTGACATAAACAACACTCTCTGGCCCCATTAAGCCAACGTCTGCATTTTTGCTAATTATGGCAGTCATAACAGCATCACTGCCACCAGCATTGGTGAGTTCAATTTCTATGCCTTCATCTTCAAAATACCCATTGTTGATAGCAATATAAAATGGGGCATAAAATAGGCTATGAGTAACTTCGCTCACACGGATTACATTGTCATCACTCTTTTTGCCACAAGCGGTTAGTCCAAGCGTAAAAAATGATAACATTGCAACCATAAAAATAGCAATTTTTTTCATTTTACCTCCGTTTATAGTCCATAATATGAAAAACTGAATTTTTTGTGCAGGGGGATTGGGACGGGGGCAGAACTGCACGCCGCAGGCGTGCCCGCTTGTCCGCAAGCGGACAAGCCCAACGCTCGCAAGCGAGCGTTTGTTCTGCCCCCTGCAACAAAATTCAAAAACCCACCCCAAATTACTTTACAAAAATTTTAGTTTAGGTTATTATAAAGGATATTAGGAGAGAATTATGTTAAGAAATTTTGATGGCAGTTGGAACAAGGACTTGATATTCAAAATATTGTTTGCAATAGAAGTCGCTTTCCTTCCAATGATTTTGTCCGCTCACTTTATGATGACAAGGGCGTGGATGATAGTTTTCTTGTCAGTGGTAATTGCAGCCAAACTTGCAATGGTGCTCTTAAAAGACCCAGCCAACCACTCACATATTTATTTGGATGCAATAGGCAATGCACTGGTTGTAGGATTTGTGCTTATCACTTTGGCAGGGATTGGATACCTAAACCTTCCACTAGCAATCGCTACAACTATTGTTGTGGCAATAGAAGAACTTGCAAGAGTATACTTCTTTTACAAGCCAAACAAACAATATATTGATGCACTCAATTTTGCGTGCGAAATGTTTATGTATCTAGTTTTGGGCGGAGCATTGGTAGTATTTTGGACAGAAATGCTTGTCCTTATCGGCACAATAGCACTTTTGATGTGCGCCGCAGTGATTGTAGTTATCCAAGGATATAACTTTGTGTATTATTATTGGTTGAAGAAAAACAAAAAAACAAAAAAAATTAAAAGAAACAGATAAGACAAGTATTGACAATAACGGACAAATATGCTACAATAGGCGCGAGGTGAAAAAAAAATGTTATTGGGTGTTACGTTTAGTGAATTTATTACAAAGGTTAATGTTATTATTGGAATTGCAGTGTGCGCGTTTGGTGTTGCGTGCTTTATGTTGGCAAAGAGAGTTGCCCAAGCCGTTGACAAAACAGACACAGTGTATAAGTCAAGCAAATCATACATCACAACCAAAATTGCAGGACTTGTCCTAGTGCTAATTGGAATGATTTTGATAGCATTGCCATTTTAGGAGATTATGCAACATTATTTTATAGAAAAGACTCACAAAGAAAGTGATTATTTTGAATTCGAAACAGTTGTCGCAGGAGAAAAACTTACCATTCGCTCTTGCGACAATATTTTTAGCAAAGATGAACTGGATTTGGGCAGCAAAACCTTAATAGAAACAGTGCTGGAAGAAGTCAATCCAACAGGATATGGACTAGATTTTGGGTGCGGTTATGGTATAGTCGGCATTGCAATAATCAAAAAACTAAAAACAAATATGGATTTTGCAGACGTAAACGGCACAGCAATAGAACTTACTAGAACAAACTTGTTGAAAAACGGAATAAAGTCAGCCGGCGATTTGATAAAAACTGACGGATTTGCTAATATTGCCAAAAAAGATTATGACTTTGTTGTCACCAATCCACCAATCAAAACTGGCAAAAAATTGCTTTTTGAAATAATGCAAGGAGCCCACAATTCACTAAAAACAGGCGGAACACTCACACTCGTCATCCGAAAAGACCACGGAGAAGAAAGTTTAAAAAAATATTTGTCACAACTATTTGGCAACTGCGAAATATTAAGAAGAAACAAAGGATTTTATATCCTACATTCAATCAAAAATTAAGTCCTCCCAAGGACTTTTTTTGTTGCAGTGGTCTTGACAAGTTGCAAATCTATGATATAATACTTGCGAGAGGAAAATATGGTAGAAGAATTTGTTCAAATATTTACAGAAATGGGCTGGGTCAGTGGAATTTGTTTGACTGTGGGCATAGTGTTTTGTTTTATAGAGATTTTTATACCCGGCCTTGGATTTTTTGGCATAACTGGTGGCATTGCAACCGTTGTGGGATTGATTGCAAGATTTGTTGAAGGAATTACTCTTTCTCAATTATTGCTACTTATTTTGATGCTGGCAGGAGTGTTTGCTTTTGGAGTGTGTTGTCTTATTGTGTTAGTCAAAATTGGTGCATTGAGTGACAATGGATTGTTCAACACAGGCACAGCACTTCCAAGGGATTATGGCAACAGCAAAGAGTATAGAAAATTGATAGGAAAAATTGGCAAAACAACAACACAATTAGGCCTTGCAGGAAGAGTAAAGGTCAGGGGCAAAATTTATGACGCTATCAGCCAAGATAGTTTTATTGATAAAAATAAATATGTAAAAATCGTCAAACTTGAAGACAATCGTCTTGTTGTGAGAAGATTTTGGGAGTAGAGTATGAATTTTGATTTGTTGTTAAAGACCAATTTGATAGGCCTGTATATTGGACTAGGATTGTTGCTTGTTTTTGTGGCAGTATTTTTAGGAATGGTGCCAATGAAAGTCTGGATAAGGACACTCGTGTCCGGTTGCCACATTTCAATGCCAAAACTTATCGGTATGAGACTGAGAAAACTGGATTGCAAACTCATTATTGACAACTTTATTTTGGCTCAAAAGGCTGGTCTGGACATAAAGATTAGCGAACTCGAAACACATTATATGGCAGGTGGGCACGTAGACAGACTTGTCGATGCTTTGATAGCAGCGCACAGTGCCAAACTTAATCTCACTTTGGAGCAAGCAATAGCAATAGATTTGGCCGACAGAGATGTGGTTGAAGCAGTCCAAACAAGCATAAAACCCAAAGTTATCCGCACACCAGTTATGCAAGCGGTTGCGCAAAACGGCATAGAACTTAAAGTTGTTGCCCAAGTGACAATCAAGGCAAGAATGGACAAACTCATTGGCTCAGCAGACGAAGAAACAATCCTTGCAAGAGTGGGCGAAGGTGTTGTGTCAGCAGTAGGTATGGCCAGCAAACACTCAGATATTTTGGCCAACCCTTCAATAATTTCTCGACAAGTGCTGTCAAAAAATCTTGACAACAACACAGCCTATGAAATTTTGTCAGTAGATATTTGCGATATAGATGTAGGCAACAATGTGGGAGCAAACTTAAAGATTGCAGAAGCAGAAGCCAAAAAGAAAATTGCACAGGCCGCCGCAGAAGAAAGGAAGGCACAAGCAATAGCACACGAGCAAGAAATGAAAGCCAAAACACAAGAGATGAAAGCAGTTGTTTTGGCAGCGCAAAGTGAAGTGCACAGAGCAATGGCCAAAGCACTTCAAAAAGGCAAAATAGGGGCAATGGATTATTACAAACTTCAAAACATTGTGGCAGACACCAATATGCGAAATTCGTTTACGACCAAAGACGGCAAACGTGGTGGAAACCCAAAAGATGATTTTGAATAAAGGAGAATAGATGAAAAATCAAACAATTTTGTTGATAGTGACAATATTCGTGTCGGTTTATTTGTTGAGTTTGCTCATTAAGTATGAAATAAAAAAGAAGAAAAAAACAAAAGATAAAAAAGACAAAAAAACAACACAACCCAAAGAAGAACCAGTCAAAGAAGAAACACACGAAGAACCAAAAGAAGAACCAAAAACTGTAACGGAAGAAAAGAAAGAAACCAAAGAAAAAACTCCACCAATTTCTGTTGCACTACTTGACGAACTCCACGAATTTCAAAATTATTTGAAAGAACGTGTCACTCCGCAAAACACCACACAAGAAAACACTCTTCATCCGTATGACACACCAAGATTTAGCGCACTAGACGACTATTCTTATCAAAATTTTGAGGACGACTTAAAAGAATATGATTATTTAAGACGACCTCAAAAAAGCACAAGTCTTGAAGACTTGCCAAATGAAATAAAAATTTTGTTGTTCACCAATTTGTTTGATACCAAGTTTTAAAAAAGGCATTTTATGTCTTTTTTTTGATTTTAAAGCATAAATTATGATATGAATTTGTTAGAAGAAATTGACAGTTGGGTGTCAAAAGAATATGGCATAACTTTGAGCGAATATAGGCTAATAAACATTAGCGGAAAAGCATTGTATATTGAAGGACAAACAGGCATAACTTTGATGAGCGAAAAAGAAATTTCGTTTGCATTAAAGAAAAAGAATTTGACAATCTCAGGCGACAATCTTTCAATCAAATATTTTGACAAATCAACCGCAGTTGTCATAGGGCATATTGTCTCAACTCAAATTGTTTAGGTGAATTATGAGAGAAATAAAAATCTGTGTCAAAGGACTCAATATTGACCCGCTAATAACTAAGTTGTCCAAGAACATAAAAACTCTAAAAAATATTGAACGAAAAAATTATGACGAACTAAATTTTTCACTTGACAAAAAAGACCTGCCTGCTATTAAAAAATATTTAAAATATTATGAATATACAATTTTTGACAAATGGAACAATGTTAAGATTAAATATGTCGCAAGTTTTTTAACCAGCATAATTGTTTTGCCGATTATTTTTTTGTTTGCAATTTATTCATCCAACATTTTGTGGAGTATAAAAATTGAAAGCAGTGAAAAACTTGACCAACAAGAAATAATAGAAATTTTAAACTCTAATGACATAAAAGTTGGCAAAAAAATTAAGTTGAACGAAAAAGAAATAGAAAAAATTTTGCTTTCAAATGACAAAATTGCACAAGCGAGTTGTGTTTTTGTTGGCACAACTTTGATGATAAACATCAGCCCAAAACTTGTATACAATCCAGCCAGTTTTGAGCCAATACGTGCAAGTTTTTCTGGTGTTGTTGAGCAAATTTCCAATGTTCGCGGAGAGTTAAATTGCCGAGTAGGTGATTTTGTCAAAAAAGGCGACATAGTTATTTTGCCCTATATTACTGACAAGTTTGGCAACAATATTTCTGTCGAGCCAAAAGGTGAAATCGTGGGGAAAGCGTATTCTTCGGCAACAATCGCTCTTCCGCGTGAAGAAAAAATTTTGACCAAATCTGGCAACACAAAAAAATATTCAAGAATTTGCTGGAACAAAAATGACAATATTTCATACAATCCATTTGTGTTTTATGAAACAAAAGTGTATAATAGTTACATAAGCAGTGTGCTTCCAATAGTTAGGCAAAGAATAGTCTTTTTTGAACTTGTTGAGAGTGTAAAAACAAATGACTTGGTTGCCGAGCAAGAAAACAACGAACAACAGTCAAAACTTGCAGCCAGAGAAAACTTGCCAGTCGATATTCAAATTGTTGACGAAAAAACATATTCAGTTGTTGCCAATGACACTTTGTTTTCAACCACTACAATAACTTTTTTTGGAAGCATAATTTAAAAGGAAAAAAATGTTAAATATTAATTCAAAAGTAAAAAATTTAGACTTAAACACAATAAAAAATATGGAAAAAGTGCTGTATAATGCACTGACCATTCTCAATCAACCCATAAAACAAGTTGTTTTTAATGTATATTTTGTCGGCGAACAAAAAATTAGACAAATAAACTGCCAACAAAGAAACGTTGATAGGAAAACCGATGTCTTGTCTTTTCCAAATTTGGATATCAAGGCAGGTGAAGTGATTGATTTTGAAAAATTTAAGTATGATATGGATTTTTCCAACAACACTTTGCTTGTGGGAGAAATATTTATTTGCAATCAAGTAGCAATCAGACAAGCCAAAAAATATGGACATAGTTACACAAGAGAAGTTTGCTTCTTGTTTTTGCACGGAATACTTCATTGCTTGGGTTATGACCATATCGAAGAGAGCGACAGAATTGTTATGGAAGATATGCAACGAAAAATTCTTGACAAATGCAATATTACAAGAGATTAGGAGAAATATATGGAATTTAAAAGCGGATTTGCAACAATAATAGGTGACACCAATGTGGGCAAAAGCACTTTGATTAATAGACTGGTGGGGGAAAAGGTTTCGATAGTGTCGCCCAAGTCTCAAACAAGTCGTGACAACACAATAGGCGTGTATAATGATGACAACACTCAAATTGTTTTTATTGATACACCAGGTTATCACAAAACACAACACAAACTTGACGAGTATATGCAAAAAAATATTGATGATGCAAGTGAAGATGTTGATGTGTTGATTTATGTAATTGATGGCAAAAAAGATTTGATAGAACAATACAACAAACTTGAAAAAGCCAAAGGCAACACCAAGTCAAAAAAGATTGTTTGTATCAACAAAATTGATGAGTCAACTTTTGAAAAAATGTATCCAAAACTCGATGCACTGAGCAAAATTTGCACAGCAGATGAAATTTTGCCAATTTCTGCACTCAAAGGCAAGAATGTTGATGTTTTGATTGATATGATAAAAAAATATCTTCCAAGTTATGACAAAGAGATGAGATATTATCCCATTGAACAATGGACAGACAAAAATGTGAGATATTTGTCGGCTGAAATTATTAGAGAAAAAATCTTGCTACTTTATGAAGATGAAGTGCCTCACGGGGTGGCGGTCCAAATCACAAAGTTTGAAGAAAAAGAAACTTCAACATATATCTCTGCTGATATCTTTTGCGAAAGGGATAGCCACAAGGCAATCATTTTGGGACATAATGGCGAGAAAATAAAAAAACTTTCTACAATGAGTAGAGTATCAATAGAAAAAATGCTGGATTGTCCAGTCTATTTGGATTTGTATGTCAAGGTAAAATCTAATTGGCGTGTTGACAATCTTATGCTTGAAGAATTTGGTTATTCAAATAGGGACAAACAATAGATAGGGGGGCGACCGCCAAGTCCTTACACCAACTTGTCGACCGCCCCTTTTTTATAAGGTTGTTGTTTATACGGGGCGACCGCTCGGCACGTCTACGCCTCGCGACCGCCCCCTTTATTTTATCAATTTTGTCATACCGAACACGCAGTGTGAGTGTATCTGGCTTGCGATTGAGTATTGCACATTTTATTGGCTGTATTAAACTATCCGCCAGATATACTCGCTGTCGCTCGATATGACAAAGTGGTTAGGTTTTGGCGTATGCAAAACGTGGTATGACAAAAGCGGTAAGATTTCACAACAACAAATCACAACAATCATATTCTATAAAAAATAAATTGGCATAAAATAATATATGACAAAACCTAAAATAAAAATCGGAATTTCATACATACTATTTTTTTTATGTTGCTTAATGTTTAGACAAGTGAGTTTGATTTTTAACTATACACTGGCATTAATTTTGCACGAAATGGCACACTTTTATGTAGCAAGGAGCAAGGGGTATAGAATAAACAAAATAAAACTTGACTTAATGGGTATGAAATTGAGCATTGGCGACAACATTGACAAAAACGACCGCTTTTGGATTGCTTTTTGTGGCCCAGCGCTTAACTTTGCACTTTGCATAATTTGTTGTGCAATGTGGTGGATTGTGCCAGAAAGTTTTTATTGGACATCAATATTTTTTCAAGCCAATTTGATGCTTGCAATCTTCAATATTTTGCCAGTCCAACCGCTTGATGGGGGAGTTATGCTCAACTCACTGCTTAACAAAATTTCAAAAGATAAGGCCAACAAAATCTCGCTGGGGATAAACATTTTGTTTGTGGTTGGATTTTTGGTGTTGTTTGTTTTGAGTTGCAATAGTGAGCCAAATTTCATTTTGCTGATATTTGCCGTTTTCTTTATATTGAATATGTTGTCAAATAAGAAAAATAATCAATATGACCTGTATTACAAAAAACTGATGCGAAGAGATTTGGCGGTTACCAAAGTCAATTTGCTGAAAATTGACGGAGATACAACCCTGTTGGAGTGCTACAAACACATCAAAGAAAACGCGTGGACAGTGTTTTATTTCCAAGGCAAACAAGCACATTATATCAACGAACTTGACCTGCAACAATTAATCACCAAATTTGATGTCACAGCCAAAATCAAAGACGTGCTGGA
>CAYQCO010000018.1:0-16348 GCA_964416085.1 uncultured Lachnospiraceae bacterium
AATATTTGATAATACCCAGCACTGCCAATCATTGCGGCATTGTCTGTGCAATAAAGCATTTCAGGAAAATAGCAATCAAGGCCATTTTCTGCACAGGCGGATTTCATTGTATTTCTAAGTCTGGTGTTGGCCGAAACTCCGCCAGCCAAAACAACCTTGTCGTATTTTTTGTCAAGTGCAACCTTGATAGTCTTTGCAACCAAGTCGTCTACTACCCATTTTTCATAACTAGCACAGATGTCGGCTGTTGGGATTTCTTGATTTTTTTGTTCAAGATTGTGGATGTAATTTATTACAGCAGTTTTTTTGCCACTAAAACTAAAATTATAACCAAGATTGTCTTTTGTTTTTACAAACTGAATATCACTTTTCCCATTTTGTCCCATTTTGCTTACTTTTGGTCCGCCCGGATAACCAAGTCCTAGCACTCTTGCAACTTTGTCAAAACTTTCACCAACTGCATCGTCAAGAGTTGCTCCAACAATATTGTGTTTGTCGTATTCTGGAACTTCGATTATTGCAGTGTGTCCGCCAGAAGTGAGCAGACACAAAAAAGGTGGCTTTAAGTCTGGATAGGTCAAATAATTGCTTGCAATGTGTCCGTGAATATGGTTTACTGCAATGAGTGGCTTGTTGAGAGCAAAGGCAAGCGCTTTGGCATAACTAATTCCTACAAGCAAGCAGCCCACAAGTCCGGCTCCATATGTAACTGCAATAGCATCAATATCTTCAAAGTCAAGGTTGGCTTGTTTTAGTGCCTGTTTGACAACATTGTCAATAGCGGTGATGTGATTTCGGCTGGCAACTTCTGGCACAACTCCGCCAAAAAGTGTGTGGATATCTATTTGGCTGGATATAATGCAAGAAAGAACAGTCCTGCCGTCTTCAACAATGGCACAACTGGTTTCGTCACAACTAGACTCGATAGCAAGTATTTTATAATTCTTTTTCATAATGTTATTTTAACCCCAAACTTGCAAAAAAGCAATAGAAAATGTGTTTTTAAATTAAATTGTTTAATTTTGCATAAGAAAAAAACACATTAAAATTGTGGAGTAATGTGTTTTTTTCTCTGAAAAAGTTTTTTAGTGTAAAGCTTGGTTGTTTCTTTACACGCTGCTATTATACAGCGGATTTTCCGCTATGTCAAGTATTTTGGCGGATTTTCCGCTAAAATTTTTTTGAAAAATTGGTTATACTATGCAAAAGATGAAAAGTTTTGGAGAAAATTTGAAGTATTTTAGAACATTGGCAAGGCTATCTCAAAGGGCATTGGGAGGCTTGCTGGGTTTTTCTGCTCGAACAATTAGCGATTGGGAATGTGGCAACACTGAGCCAAGCGTGGATACAATCAAACGTTTGGCCAAGGTGCTAAATGTGAGTTATGAAGAACTTTTTGATTATGGCAAATAAAAAAATACTCTCAGATGAGAGTATTTTTGTTTAAGAAAAGTGTTCAATCTTATTTAAGCATATTTTTTAAAGTAGAACTCATCTTAAAAGTAGGAACTTTGCAAGCTTTAACCTTCATTTTTTGTTTTGTGAATGGGTTAATCTTTGTTCCGCCTGCTTTTTCTTTCACAGCGAAAGTGCCGAAGCCGATAAATTGAACTTTATCTCCCTTTTTCAAAGCTTTTTGAAGAACTTCAAGACCTGCTTGGAATGTTTCTTTTGTAGAAACGATTGAAGCACCAGTGAGTTCTGCGACTGCTCTGTAAAAGTCGCCTGCATTTAAAGTTGACATAATTTTTTCTCCTTTTCTTTAATTGCAATAGCTTTTGACGCTATAACTATTAAAAGTCTAGCAAATTGAACTCGTAAAATCAACTAATTTTAAGCATTTTTGTGAGATTTTTTCAAATTTTTTTCAAAAAATTGCAGTTTTGGGGCAAAATTGGGTCTCAAACGTGCAGTTTTCCACTATTTTTTCGGTGGTTTTGTGGATAACTTTTTTGTTTGAAAGTTAAAAAAATTAAAAAATTTTGAGAAATTTTGAAAAACTACTACACAATCTCGTCAATTTGTGGTATTATATATTGTTATTATATAAATATAAGAAGGTAAATTATGCAAAATATTAGAAATATCGCAATTATTGCCCACGTTGACCACGGCAAAACTTCACTTGTAAATGCTATGCTCAAACAAGGTGGGATTTTTAGAGACAATCAAGAAGTGCAAGACAGGGTTATGGATAGCAATGCTTTGGAAAGAGAAAGGGGCATTACTATTCTTTCAAAAAACTGCTCTGCTTATTACAAAGATACAAAAATCAACATTGTAGACACTCCGGGACACGCAGACTTTGGCGGAGAAGTGGAAAGAGTTTTAAAAATGGTTGACGGTGTTTTGCTTGTCGTTGACGCTTTTGAGGGCCCTATGCCACAAACACGTTTTGTGCTTGAAAAGGCGCTAGAACTCAATCTCAAAGTTATTGTCGTTGTCAACAAGATTGACAGACCCGATGCAAGACTCAATGAAGTTCCAGACGAAGTTTTGGAATTGCTTTTTGACCTAAACGCAAATGATGAACAGTTGGAAAGCCCTGTTTTGTTTTGTTCTGCTCGTGACGGAATTTGCGGAACAGACCCAAGTGACATCAAACCTAACTTTGAGCCATTGTTTGAAGCAATATTAAACCATATTGACGCACCAAAAGGGGACAGCAATGCTCAATTCAATATGCTTATTTCTGCAACTGAACAAAACGACTTTTTGGGCAAACTTGCAGTAGGAAAGGTGGAAAACGGAAGTGTAAAGGTTGGACAAACTGTTTATGTAAGGAACTTCCACGAAAAAGACAAATATTATTCTGGCAAGGTTGTAAACATTTTCAATTTTGACGGACTAAAAAGAACTCCAATCGCAACAGGCGAAGTTGGGGATATTATTTGTATCGCTGGGTTGCCTGAGATTACTATTGGTGATACAATTAGCGAAGTACAAGATATGCCAGCGCTAGAATTTGTAAAAATCAGTGAACCAAGTGTTGAGATGACATTTATGGTCAACGATAGTCCGTTTGCCGGCAAGGAAGGTAAATATGTGACTTCAAGACATATTAGAGATAGATTGTTTAAAGAAGCAATCAAAGACTTGTCTCTTCAAGTTAGTGATGGAGATACTGCCGACCAATTCAAAGTGCGTGGACGTGGCGAAATGCACCTAAGTATTCTTATTGAAAATATGCGTAGAGACGGATATGAATTCCAAGTTAGCCGTCCAAGAGTTTTGTATAAAAATATTGACGGTGTAAAATGTGAGCCTATCGACAAGGTTGTTTTGGATGTTCCAGAAGATTGCGTGGGCAACATTATGATGACAATGGGAAACAAAAAGGGTGAACTTATTTCTATGCACCCAATCGGAAGCAGAATGAGACTTGAATTTTATGTTCCTTCTCGTGGACTTTTTGGCTACAAATCACAAATGCTTACTGATACTCGTGGTGAAGGAATTATGAGTTCGGTATTCTATGAATATCAACCATACAAGGGAGAAATTGAGTCTAGAAACTTTGGCTCTCTAATCTCTTTTGAAACTGGCGAAGCAATTACTTATGGGCTATTTAATGCACAAGGTCGTGGAAGATTGCTCGTTAGACCGGGCGACAAGGTTTATGAAGGAATGGTAGTTGGTGCCAATCCAAAAGGTGACGATATCGTTGTCAATGTTTGCAAGAAAAAGCAACTTACAAATATGAGAACAAGTGCCAGTGATGAAGCGCTAAAACTTACACCAATTCAAGATATGAGCCTTGAAGCAGCGCTAGAATTTATTGCTGATGACGAGTATGTTGAAGTTACTCCATTGAGTATAAGGATTAGAAAATCTATTCTTGACCATCAATTGAGAGCAAAAAGCAGAAAACCTATTGTGGAGGGATAATGAAAAACGATTACCAATCAAAATTGGAAGCAAAAAAGACTATGAAAAGATACGGATTGACCGTGCTTTGCACTTTGCCGTTGTTAATTTTGGTTGGTTTTTTGCTAGGCGACAACATCAATCGCTTTGTTAGGATTTTGATTTTTTCTGTTATTTTGGTTGCGGCAGTCTTAATTGAAGAATATATTCACGCCAAAAGAAAGTTGAAACAACAAGACCAACCAAAAAAACAAAAACAACACGAAGATGTGTTTAAAAAATAAGGAGGAATTATGGACACACCAAAGATTTTGCCAAACAATTTGGAAGCAGAACAGGCATTGCTTGCAAGCATTTTTATGAGCGTGGAAGCGCAAGGAATGTGCTTTGTAAAGTTGAAACCAGACGATTTTTATTCAAATGCACACCAAAAAATATTCAAGGCAATGCTCAACAATTATGCAAAAAACTACAATATTGATTATGTGACTGTTACAACTGATTTGCAAGCGACAGGTGACCTTGACAATGTGGGCGGACTTGAATATATTGTCAACCTGACCAATTATTTGCCAAGCGCGGCCAATTACAAACAATATTTGGAGATTGTAAGAAATACTTCAATACTTAGAAAAGTTATTTCCGCTTGTCAAAACAGTATCAATTTTTGTTTTGAAAACAATGATGCCAAAAATGTGCTTGCTTTTGCCGAAAAATCTATTTTTGACATCTCAAAAGAGCAGGATGTGAGCGAACTTACACATATTAGCAAAGGACTTATGGAAGTTGTGGATAGAATGGAAAAACTCTCTATTGACAAAAATGCGTTTAGGGGTCTAAAAACTGGCTTCCCAACACTTGACAATATGACCAAAGGCTTCCACAAGGGCGACCTTATACTTCTTGCGGCACGTCCTGGTATTGGTAAAACCTCGCTTGCGCTTAATATTTGTAGCAATGCAGCATTGCTTTCAAATTCAACAGTGGCAGTATTTTCACTAGAAATGCCAATGAGTCAAATTGCTCAACGTGTAATGTGCAGTGTTGGTCTTATTTCTATGTCGGAAGCAACTGCTGGAACCAACAATCCTGCCACTTGGGAAAATGTTTTGCAAACCAAAGACAAGGTGTCTGCGGCAGGTATCTATGTTGATGACTCGTCACTCACTACTCCTGCGCAAATTATTTCAAAATGTAGAAGATTAAAAGCGGAAAAAGGCCTTGACCTTATTATGATTGACTATCTTCAACTTATGAAGTCGGATTCAAGCAAAAAAGACTCATCAAGACAACAAGAAGTTGCAGATTTGACAAGAAGTTTGAAGATTGCAGCACGTGAACTTGAATGCCCAATAATTTTGTTGTCACAGTTGTCTCGTGATATCGAAAAACGTGTCGACCACAAGCCACAACTTAGTGACCTTAGAGAATCTGGTGCAATCGAGCAAGACGCGGATATTGTTATGTTTATTGACAGAACAAATGAAGTAGAAAAAGACGATGATGAAGAAGAAAATGTTGACGGAGAAGATTGCCGTCTTGTTATTGCAAAACATAGAAATGGTGCTCTGGGTAGCATTGACCTGAAATGGATGGCCGAAAACACTTGCTTTGTTGAGCCAAAATCCAACAGGTTTAGTTATGCAAAAGTTACAAAAGTTGAAGATGAAGACAATTTGACGCCAATCGAAGATGATTTTAATGGTGAATTTTAAAAGGAGAATATTATGATTATTGATGAAATGAAAAAAGACAACATTCAAGCAATGAAAGACAAAAATGCTACCGCGCGCACAATATATGGGGTAGTATTAAACAAACACCTACTAATTAGCATAGAAAAAAGAAAAGCCGGCACAGACACAACTGATGCAGATATGGTGGCAATTCTTCAAAAAACCATCAAAGAATTGACAGAAGAAGCCGAAAACTATCAAAAGGTGGGAAATATCTCACAAGTTGAAGAAATCAACAAACAAAAAGAAATTCTCACCAAATATTTGCCACAAATGTTGAACGAAGAAGAGATAAAAAATATTATTTCAACACTAGACGACAAATCAATGCCTAGCATTATGAAGCACTTCAAAGCAAACTATGCTGGCAAAGTGGATATGCAACTTGTCAACAAAATTGCAAGGGGATAATATGCGGATAGTAATTCAAAGAGTAAAATCCTCTCGTCTTGAAGTTGACGGAGAGTTGGTTAGCGAAATAAAAAGGGGTTACAATGTCTTTTTGGGTGTTGTCAAAGGCGACAGTATGGACAATGTCGAAAGAGTCGCAAGAAGAATTGCAACAGTTAGACTATTTAAGGATGAAGAAACTGACAAATTGCAATACAATATTAGCCAAATAGGTGGCGAGGTTTTACTTGTGAGCAACTTTACTTTGTGTGACAAAAAAGGCAGCGGTGGAGCACGTCCTGACTTTACTCTTTCGGCTGACAAAGAAACCGCAATTACACTTTACAAAGCATTGCAAAAAGAGTTGATAGAAAAATACAACATCCCAACGAAACTTGGCAAATTTGCTGAACATATGCAAATTTTCACCCAACTTGACGGACCGATTAATTTCGTTCAAGAATATTAGAATTAAAGCGAGCAAATTGTTCGCTTTTTTGTTTTTTATTATTGAAAAAATATCCTATATATGATATAATATGACTATGGAAAAGACAAAGGATTATACGAGGGATTTTTTGAAGAGCAAAACAACATTAATTGCTTTGCTTTGCTTGATTGTTTATTTGATTAGCGGATATTGTGAATATTTGCAATTTTTGATTGTGGGGATATCACTGGTGTATTTTTTGATAGCGCCGGCACAAGACGGATTGTGTTTGCTTGTGTTTTTGATGAGTTTTTCACATTCTTCCAAATGGTTTTGCTTGCAGATAAATTACACACCAGTCGTTTTTGTCGTAGCACTTGGAATAAAGTATTTTGTAGGAGTAAAAAACGACAAATATAAGTTTGACAAAAAGTTGTGGTGGGCAATTTGTATTTTTATGCTTGTTTCCACAATTGTAACTTTTGTAGGGTTAAATAGTTTAAAAGACGTTGGATTTCAGGCGTGGGCATATATTTTTTATTTGCCGGGATTGTATTTTGCTGGTTTTATGAAAAAAGAATTTGACGTGCCAAGAATTATGACTTATTTGTTTGTGGGGCTAGTTTTGTCTTGCGCCATTTCGCCAATATGCTTTGTTCTTCCACATTATTCATACAAGTGTTTGGCATCAGAGAGATTTAGTGCATTTATTTTTCATCCAAATTATGTGTATATGATGTCTTTAATTTTGCTCACGTATCTTATGTATTTGTTTTTAAATGATAGGATAAAAATGCTTACATTTTTGTCATTGTATGCAATTTTAACGATAATAATTTTGCTTACATTTTCAAAGACTGGATTTTTTATGCTGATATTGTTTAGTTTTGTGTTTTTGATTTTGTTTATAAGAAAGGACAAAAAACGCGGGCTTCAACTCACGCTTGTTTTGTGTGCTTTGGCATTGATTATTGGCATTGTTGCTCACAAAGTTATTTTTGAAATCATACATAGATTTTTTATGTATGATGACGATGTGCTTAATTCAATCACAACAGGCAGAATAGATATTTGGAAAGAATATTTTTCATCTTGGTCAGAAAGTGTGTTTTCTATCTTGTTTGGGCAAGGATTGTTTGCCAAGCAAGTGTTTATTCCTGTCCAAAACAGAACAAGAGCAAGCCACAATTTGTATGTGTTCTTGCTGTGGAGATTTGGGATAGTTGGATGTGTTGTGCTAGGTGTTATTTTGTATAAAATCTACAAAATTTATTGCGAGCAACGTCCAACAATCAGCGCTTGGTTGCCAATCGCTTTCTTTATGTTAGACGGAATGTGTGAAAATACTTTCAAAGTGCACAATTATGCGTATTATATTGTGTGTTTGTTGATACTTGCTAGTGCAACGAAAGAGTGTGGAAAAGTGCAAAAAGTTGAAAATTCTTCAAAAATTTCCAACAAATAATTTGTTTTTACTTAATAAATATGTTATAATATATTATATAATATAGGAGAATAATATGGCTGATAGTATAAACTTAAATCAAAATTTGAATTATGGCGCGGACAATATTCAAGTTTTGGAAGGATTGGAACCTGTTAGACGTAGACCGGGTATGTATATTGGGTCTACTGACGAAAGGGGCTTGCATCATTTGGTGGCAGAAATTGTGGACAACTCAGTTGACGAAGCGGTTGCTGGTTATTGCAACGAAATTTCTGTGAGTATTTTAAGCGACGGCTCGTGCAGAGTTGTGGACAATGGACGTGGAATCCCTACTGGGATTAAAGAAAAGGAAGGCATAAGTGCAACCGAACTAGTGCTTACAAAACTTCACGCTGGCGGAAAGTTTGGCGGTGGTGGATACAAAATTTCTGGCGGACTTCACGGAGTTGGCTTGTCAGTCGTAAATGCTCTTTCAAGCACTCTTTTGGTGGATATTTTCCAAAAGGGCGAGCATTTTCATCAAGAGTATCATAGGGGTGTCCCTACTGGCAGACTTGAAGTTGTTGGCAAGATTGAAAGAACAGGCACTTGCATAACATTTATGCCAGATGAACAAATCTTTGACAACACAGTGTTCAATTATGACACTCTTAGACACAGACTTAGAGAAATTGCATTCTTGAACAAAGGCTTGAAAATTGTTATGGAAGATTTGCGTGAAGGTCAAGAAAAACACGATGTTTTCCACTTCTTGGGCGGAATAAAAGAGTTTGTGCAAGAGTTGACACAAGGCAAGGGCAACATCTTTGCAGAGCCTATCTATATTGACAAGGTTTACAACTACAACCGCAAAGACGATCACGGCAATCTCGTTCCAGCAGTTTGTGAAATTGAAGTAAGTTTTCAATACACTGATTCTTATCAAGAAAACGTGCACACTTATGTCAACAATATCAACACTGACGAAGGCGGAAAACACCTTGATGGATTTAGAAATGCTATTATGAAAGTTGTCAATGACTATTGTGTAAGCAACAGACTGATTAAGGAAAATGTAAAAATGTCTGGTGAAGACACAAGAGAAGGAATTGTGGCTGTTGTGAGCGTAAAAGTTGAAGAACCGCAATTTGAAGGTCAAACCAAGACAAAACTAGGCAATGAAGAAATAAAAACTTATACACAAAAAGCAGTTACAGAAGAATTTGCCAACTTTATGGAAGAACATCCAAAAGAGAGCAAGGAACTTGTCAACAAATGCTTGCTTAGTCAAAAGGCAAGAGAAGCAGCAAGAAATGCAAGGGAACTCACTAGAAGAAAATCTGTGTTGGAAAGCACATCTCTTCCAGGCAAACTTGCCGATTGTAGTGAAAAAAATCCTGCTGTGTGCGAGATATTCATTGTCGAAGGGGATTCGGCTGGCGGAAGTGCAAAACAAGGCAGAGATAGAAGATTTCAAGCAATTTTGCCATTAAGGGGCAAGATTTTGAACGTTGAAAAAACTCGTCTTGCCAAAGCACTCGAAAATCTTGAAATTCAAAGTATGATTACTGCATTTGGTTGCGGAATTGGTGAAGAATGTGATGTTAGCAAACTTCGTTATGACAAAATTGTTTGTATGACAGATGCCGATGTGGACGGTGCACATATTAGGATTTTGCTTTTGACATTCTTGTTTAGATTTATGAGACCAGTTGTTGAGGCAGGTCACGTATACATTGCTCAACCACCACTTTACAAAATAGAAAGGGGCAAAAAGACCACCTATTGTTATAGCGATGAAGAAAGAGATGCTGATTTGGAAGCAAACGGCACAAAAGGTGCAACAGTTTCTCGTTACAAAGGTCTTGGTGAAATGGACCCAGAACAACTTTGGGAAACTACAATGGACCCAGCAACAAGAACACTTTTGCAAGTAAAAATGCAAGATGCAATAGATGCAGATGCAATATTTGACACACTTATGGGCGACAGACCAGAACTTAGACGTCAGTTTATTGACGAAAATGCTGGGCTTGTTACTGATTTGGATATTTAATAAAGGAGAAAGAGATGAAGAAAAATGAGATATTTGAAAAGATAGACAACACACGATATATTGACCGAAATCTTGAACACGAGATGAAAAAATCCTTTATTGAATATGCAATGGCAGTCAATGTGTCACGTGCTATTCCGGATGTAAGAGACGGTCTAAAACCTGTGCATAGAAGAATTCTTTATGCTATGAATGAAGAAAACTTGACAAGCGACAAGCCGTTTAGAAAATGTGCAAAGATTGTCGGTGACGTGTTGGGACGTTATCACCCACACGGAGATAGTTCGGTTTATGATGCACTTGTTAGACTTGCGCAAGACTTTTCTATCAATGACCCATTGGTTGACGGACACGGCAACTTTGGTTCGGTTGACGGAGACAAGGCGGCAGCATATCGTTATACAGAAGCAAGACTTAGCAAAATTGCCAACGAGTTGTTGAAAGATATTGACAAAGATACAGTAGACTTTTATCCAAACTTTGACAGCACACGTATGCAACCAAGAGTTTTGCCATCACGTTTTCCAAACTTGTTGGTAAACGGTAGTGATGGTATTGCTGTTGGTATGGCAACCAATATCCCACCACACAATTTGGGTGAAGTTATTGACGGTGTGGTTGCGCTTATTGACAATCCAGAAATAAGTATTGAAGAACTTATGACAGTTATCCCAGCGCCAGACTTCCCAACAGGTGCACAAATTTTGGGACTTAGCGCGATTAGAGAAGCATATATGACTGGTCGTGGTGGATATGTTTTACGTTCAACTGCTGAGATAGAAAATTATGACAACGGCAAGAGATTTAGGATTGTTGTCACAAGTATTCCTTATCAAGTCAACAAGGCCAAACTTATTATGCAAATTGCCGACCTTGTAAAAGACAAAAAGATTGAAGGGATTAGCGATATTCGTGATGAAAGTGACAGAAGCGGACTTAGAATTGTAATTGAAGTGAAAAAAGACGCCAATGCACAAGTTGTTTTGAACCAGTTGTATAAGTTGTCACAACTTCAAGTGTCAAATGGAATTATTATGCTTTGCTTGGTTGACAATCATCCAAGAACACTCAATTTGAAAGAAGTTTTGGAGCATTATCTAGAATTCCAAAAAGAAGTTATCACAAGACGAACCAAATATGACCTAGAAAAAGCCGAAGAAAGAGAGCATATTATTGAAGGATTGGTTGTTGCAGTCCAAAACATTGACAGAATAATCAAGATTATCAAGTCGTCTGCTGACAAAAATGATGCCATAACTCGACTAGGCCAAGAGTTTAGTTTGAGTGAAAAACAAGCCAATGCAATTTTGGAAATGAAACTTGCAAGACTCACTGGTTTGGAAGTGGAAAAACTCAATCAAGAACTTGCCGAACTTTGCAAGACTATTGCTGACTTAAAAGATATTTTGGCAACTCCAAAGAGAATTACTGACATTATAAAAACTGAAATACTAGAAATCAAAAATAAATACGCAACTCCAAGAAAGAGCGAAATTTCTTTTGACTATGACGACATAGATATTGGTGACTTGATTGAAAAGCACGACATTGTTATCTCACTCACTCAACAAGGATATGTAAAACGTCTCGCTCTTAGCGAATACAAGTCTCAAAACAGAGGTGGACGTGGTGTTGTTGGACACAAAGCCAAAGAAGAAGACCAAGTTGTAGATATGTTTGTTTGCAACAGTCACGATGATTTGTTGTTCTTCACTGACACTGGCAAATGTTATGCAATGAAGGGTTACAATATCCCAGAAGCAACAAAAACAGCCAAAGGAAGAGCACTTGTCAACCTTCTTCAAATTTCCAATGAAGAAAAGATTGCTTCAATAGTAAGAGTTGAAAAAGGTGTTGACGGATATTTGTTTATGGCAACCCAAAAGGGCATTATGAAAAAGACAGCAATTAGCGAGTTTGACAATATTAGAAAGACAGGCAAAATTGCTATCAAATTGTTTGACGGCGACAGCCTTGTGGATGTAAAATTCACAATCGGAAATGACGAACTCATTATTGCATCAGACAACGGAAGAGTTTTGCGTTTTGCTGAGAGCGACATAAGACCACTTGGCAGAAGCAGTCACGGTGTGCGCGGAATGAAGCTTGAAGATGACGAAAATATCATAGATTTGCTTGTTGTGGACAACCAAAAAGATATTTTGACCGTCAGTGAACTAGGCTATGCAAAACGTGCGGATATTGAAGAATATAGACTTCAAAGCAGACGTGGCAAAGGCACCAAGGGCGGAAAGTTTAGCGAAAAGACTGGCAAAATTGTTGCAGTAAAACCTGTCAGCATTGACCAAGACATTTTGGCAATCAGTGATGGCGGAATTGTTATTAGAACCCACGCTGACCAAATCAACAAAGTTGGCCGTGCATCAGTTGGTGTGAGACTTATGAAGACAGGCAACAAAAAGATTGTTAGTGTTGCAGTGGTTGCAAGACAAGAGGACGAAGAAGTCGAAGAGATAGAAAATAGCGAAAACGAATAGGTGTTGCTATGGCGGAAATACAAAAGAAAAACGGGGCTATACACAAAGGCCATAGACAAAGAGTAAAAGGCAAAGTAAAAGATAGCAGTTTAAAAGTTTTGAGCGCCCACGAAATATTGGAATTGATGTTGATGTATCCCATTCCATACAAAGACACCAACGAACTTGCTCACAGACTTATTTCAAGTTATGGAAATATAAAAAATGTGTTTTATGTTCCAAGAGAAGAATTGCAGTCTTTTAATGGAGTGGGTGAAGAAACTGCATTTTATCTAAACCTGATTGGGCAATTACACGATTATTTGAACGAAAACAAGCAAGAGATATCTCACACAAGGCTTGCAAGTGTAACCGAGTGTATGAAATATTTTAGAAATAATTTTGATGTAGGTAGACGTGAAGAAGTTTTTATGGTCTTTACTGACGACAAGGGATATTTCCTTAGACTAGAAAAATTTTCGCAAGGTGGCGCGTTTGATATAGAACTTGACAGAGACAGAATTTACAAACTGTTTGCAGTCACAGGCGCCAAGCATTTGATATTGTTTCACACACATCCTTATGGGTCAATTGTGCCAAGCAGTGAAGATTTGGCAACCACACAAGAGATTGTGCAAATGTGTCAACTGCACCACGTAAAACTTTTTGACCACATAATTGTCAACAAAACTGAGTTTTATTCTTTCCATTCACACAATTTGATACAAGAGATGACCAAAACGGCCGAAAAAGCAATCAAAAAGATGTTTGAAATAAATTGACCAACATATTTGTTGCCAACATCCAAAATGCTTGCATAAGTCAACAATTTTGTTACGAAACAAAAAATTTATCAATTTTGTTCACATATATCAACAACACTTTGTCGCAAAGCAAATAATGTATCAACAACACTTTGTCGCAAAATAAAAAATATATCAGCAAAAAAACGGACATCAGTCCGTTTTTTGTTATGGGAGATTTTTATAGGTTGTTAGGCAGCCTTTGTCGTTTTGTCAAGGTCAAACTCAGTAATAATTGCGTCTCCAATTGCTTCACGTCTATTGTCTGGGTCAGATGTGTTGATTGATGGGTATTTGTCAAACAAAGCAGTTGATTGAACAACATATGCTGAGAATGTTACTGCAATAGTTTTGCCTTGGAAGTCGTTTGTCCAAGGAGTAGGGACTCTCAATGCACCTGCTTGCAAAACGATAGAAACATTGTTGTCAATGTTTTTTGATGCTGGATAGTGAGAAACATTTGGATTAAACACGCCAGACAAGTCGTCACCCATATATACAAGAGAACAAATTTTTGTTTTGCCGTCTTCACATAGGTGGTTGTAAATTTTCCAATTTTGGCCAGCAGCATCAGGATTAAGATCCAAAATATCCCAAACAGTAGGGTCAATATCTGTGTTGACTTCTTGTTTGTCTTTGTCATTGTAGATAGTCATTGTGTAAGTAACCATCATATATGTTTCAATTGTAGATTCAACTTTGATACGAAGTTCTGTGTTATACAATGCTTGTCCTGGAACGACATTGTTGTCGCCAGTATGCAAACTGAATGAAGAACTGTCGCTTGTGTCTGGTCCGCTAAGATGAACTTTTAGTGTAGCAGTTGTGATACTACCTGCAATTTTGTTTTCGGCACTGCCGTTGAAGTATGAATAAGTTGCACCAAATACGATAGACAACAATAGCAATATACTCAAAACTATTATCGCTATATTTTGTTTTGATATTCCTTTTTTTGCCATAATATACCCCTAATGATTTATAATCTAATCTATTATAGAAAAAACACAAGAGTAAAGTCAAATCAATTTATCAAATTTTGTCAATTTTTTTGTGTTTTGGTTATTTTGTGTCGCTTTTTGCAATTTTATTACACCAAAAACTCAAATTTTTGTTGAATTAATTTGCATTTTGTGATATATTGTTGCTATGGAAAAGACAGGATATCTAGAAATCTCAAAATCCAAGTTTTATTCTTATGGCTTTGATGTCGAAAGTGTGGAAAACTTTTTAAAACGATTGGATGAACTGAAACACGAACACAAAAAAGCCCGCCATTTTTGTTATGCGTATATTATTGACGACAATGGCAACAAAGAAAAATGCACTGATGACAAAGAGCCCAAGGGCACTGCTGGGATTCCTATTATGAATGTCTTGAAGCGAAAAAATCTTAAAAACTATGCAATAATTGTTGTGAGATATTTTGGCGGAACAAAACTTGGCGCGGGCGGACTGCTGAGAGCATATTCAAAATCCGCAAGCACGCTATTTAATTAAAAGGAAAAATTATGAACTTAAAAAAATTTATAACTGACATTTTGCCAGAAGAATTTGGAGATTTGTCCAATCTAGTAACTGAATCAATAGATTATTCAAAAGGTGACTATTGTTTGCCTTGTTTTTCGCTTAGCAAAACTTTGCACAAAGCGCCTATTGCTATTGCCGAAGATATTAGGTCAAAATTAAAACCAGCAAATTACATCGACAAGACAGAAGTCGTGGCTGGATACATCAATTTTTATTTCAACAAAACTCAAATCAGCCAACTTGTTGTTGAAGAAATATTGGAAAAACAAGACAATGCTTTTAAGTCAAATATTGGTGAAGGCAAAACAATTTGCATAGATTATTCATCCGTAAACCTTGCCAAATATATGCACGTTGGACACCTTAAAAACACAATAATTGGTGAAAGCATTGCAAGAATTTGTGAAGCAGTGGGCTACAAGGTTGTCCGCATAAATTTCATTGGGGATTATGGCACTCCGTTTGGCAAAATGATTGCAGCATTGAGACTTTGGGGTAGCAAAGAAGATGTGGACAAACGTGGAATTGATGCCCTTCAAGAGTTGTATGTTAAATTTAATCAAGAAGCAGCAAACGACCCTAAACTTGACGATATGGCAAGGGCTGAGTTTAAAAAAATCGAAAACAAACAAGAAGATAGTTACTCAATTTACAAATGGATTATCTCAATAGGAATTAAGGAAGCCGAAAGACTACTTGATATATTGGGTGTAAAATTTGACTCTTGGCGTGGCGAGGCATATTACAGCGAAAAACTGCCAGAAATTATTGCTATGCTTGAACAAAAAGGCCTTGTTAAAGAAAGCGAAGGGGCACTAATCGTTGACCTAGAAGAATTTGATATGCCACCTTGCCTAGTTAGACGAAGTGACGGTGCAAGCCTTTATGCAACACGTGATATCGCGGCCGCAATTGATAGATACAACAATTATCATTTTGACAAAATGTTTTATATCACTGGCCACGAGCAAATGCTTCACTTCAAACAATTTTTCAAAGTTCTTGAACTTGCGGGCTATGAGTTTAGCAAAAATTTGGAAAACATTCATTATGGATTGTTTAGTTTGCCAACTGGAAGAATTTCTTCAAGAAAAGGCAAGCAAGCAACTTTGAGCGACCTTATGCAACTTGCCAATGAAAAGGCACAAGAAGTTATCAAAGATAGGACATTTTCTATTGAAAATCCAGATGAAGTCGCAAGAAAGGTTGCAAGGGGAGTTTTGAATTTTGCAACAATAAAAGTTGAAGTTGGCAAAGATTGTTTGTTTGACGTTGACAAGGCGTTTAGTTTTGACGGCGAAACAGCACCATATATGCAATATAGTTATACAAGAATTGAAAGCATTTTGCGAAAGTTTAATGAAAAAAATATCAACACAACACCAGATTATTCAATACTTGACAATCAGGATGCTTTTGAACTTTTGAAAGCGGTGAATAGTGTAAGCAATACTATAAAACTTGCATTTGAAAAACGTGACCCAAGTATTGTGGTAAAAAAATCTATGGACATCTGCAAACTGCTCAACAAATTTTATACATCAACCAAAGTGCTTGATGGAGAAAATCAAGAAATTGTTGCCAAAATCAATCTCTTAAAGTCTACCAAAATTGCTTTGACTTTGTTGTTTGA
>CAYQCO010000019.1:0-10303 GCA_964416085.1 uncultured Lachnospiraceae bacterium
AGATACACTCGCTATCGCTCGGTATGACAAAGTGAATAAAATTATTTCACTTTACTTTATAAAAATAACAACTTAAAAAAAAGGAGAAAAATATGTTTACTATTACTATTGACGGACCATCGTCATCTGGAAAGTCCACAGTCGCTGACCTTGTGGCAAAAAAATTGAATTTTCATCATCTTAATTCTGGCAATTTTTATCGCGTGATTACTATGCACTTGCTGGGCAAAAATATCACACCTGATATGCCAATTACTGACGACTTGCTTGACGACATTGATATTGATGTTACTTTTGACGGTGAAAAGCAATACAACTATCTCAACGGCAAAAACGTGACCGACCTTCTTCACAACAATATTATCAATGAAAATGTCTCTCGCTTTGCAAAAAACGACAACATAATTATCAAAGCAAGCCAACTCACCTATCTCCCTACTCAAAATTACAACCTTGTGATTGACGGAAGAAATGTGGGCAGTTTTGTTTTGCCTAATGCGGAGTTGAAAATCTATCTTGACTGCGACCCAAAAGTTAGGGCCGAAAGACGCTACAAAGAAATGCTTGAAAAAGGCGAAAAAGTAAATTTTAACGATATTTTGAAGCAAACTATTGAACGTGACACTCTTGACAAAACTCGCCCACTTGCCCCACTTGTTTGTCCTAAGGATGCCTATGTTTTGGACTCATCATATATGACTGCCGAAGAAGTCGCCGACAAGGTGGTTGAGATTTATAATAAGATGAAATAGAAAAAATTTCCTACTTTTGAAAAAGTGGGATTTTTTTTGCAAAAAGGTATTGAAAATATAAAAATAGTGTGATATAATACAATATCAATTAAAAACAAAAGGGGAAAAATTATGGCTGATGTAAAACTTGAAGAAAAATCATTTGGAATTCAATCTAGAACCAAAGCAAAAAAATTGCCTTGGGCTTATCTTGCATTTGCTGCTATATTTTTGGGGTTGAATATTGCTGGGCTCACAACTGGTTTGGGCGCTGGGATTTTGGGCGACCTTCCACAAGGTGCTATCCTTAACGGCAATGTTTGGCAATCCATTGCAAATGGTGCATATCTACTTGCACAAGGAACTGCTGTTGGTGCTGCTATTGTGGCTCCTGCTGTCGCTTATGCTGGGATTAGAAATGCAATAACTTATGGCAAATATAAAAATGCACAAAAATTTGCATATCAAAAAGATTTGGTGCGTGAAGGTGTTGCTTATGACAAAGAGTTGCAAAAAACCGAAGCAATCGTAAACTCTATGTTGCCATCAACAACTTTGGGGGCATCTTATCTTGAACAAGCACTTGCATATCGTCAAAAATATAAGGAAACAAAAAATCCTTTCAAAAAGGCGGCATACAGAGAAAAATATACTCTTGCAGAAGATGTTGTTAGACGTTCTATCGTGACACTCACCAATCGTCTTGCTGAACTTAGCAAACTTCAAAACCGCAAATGGAAAAAATACAATTCTGTCACTGGTTTGCAACAAATGACCACAGAAGAAATTGCTAGCCGCAAACGTGAAATGAGAATGATTCAAGAATATTTGTGGAGCATTTTGAACAAGGTTGATGACACTGACCCATTTGTAACAACTCTTATTGCACAAGTGAAAAAACACAGAATTGACAAGATTAACAAAACAACAACTATGGCCGGAATTTATCTTGTGCCTGATGTTGCTGACCCTACTATCGCTGAACAAGTCAACAACGCTCTTGTTCAAAGGAAAAAAGTAAAAGACATAGTAAAAGCACTTTATAATGAAAGTGAAAATGAAATTGTTGCCACAAAAACTTATGTTAGTGAAAATATCGCAAGAAAAATTGCTCATTTGGGGCTAACTGATATTGAGTCTTCAAGAGTGCAAGCACGAAGAAGTGCTGACGAAATATCCAATCTTCAAAGACAGGCTGAAATTATTGTTGGAGATATGCGTTTAAATCTTGATGCTTCAAATACAAGTTTGAAGAATATCAAAGATGTTGAAAGCAATGCTTATGTTATCTTTGACACTTTGAAGAGAACTCTACGCAATGCTCGTAACAAAAAGCAAGGAATTAACAAAGCCTACAATCAAGCAGTTGGACTTTTGAGAGAAATTGGTGTGACAAAAGAAGATGCTGAATCTGCTTGCCAAAGAATTGTTGATTTGGAAACAGAAGCAATGTCTGCTGCTGAGGGTGCTGAAAAATCAAGAAGAAAAGCACAATCAAATGCTGACAAATCTGCAAACTTTGCCAAAAAAGCAAAAGAATCTGCCGAAGAAGCATATTATCACGCAGGAAGTGCAATGGATGATGCTGACCGCGCTTATCGTGCAAGAGTTAATACTGAAAAATCAAGAAGAAAAGCACAATCTAATGCTGACAAGACTAGCAATGTTCTTGCAACTGCGCAAGATATTGCAACACAACTTCAAGATGCTTTGACATCTGCCAACAACTCAAAAGCAGAAATGCAAAAAGCCGTAAAACAGGCTAAGGATGCACTTGCTGAAATTGGAGTTAAAGTTACTGTTGCCGACAGTTTTATTAAGTCAATAGTTGAAAACTTGGAAACAAGCAAAACAAAGACTGCTGAAATCAGCGGTTTGAGAGACAAGGCTACTACTGCTGCTGACGAAGCGATTACTGGTGCAAAAATTGTTGAAGGAATGACCAAAACTGTTCGTGACCGTGCCGCTGAAACAGAAAAATATAGACGTGAAGCACAATCTAATGCTACCAAATCTAAGAAAGATGCCAATGCTGCGAGAAAAAATAATGAGTTGAGCGATGCTGAACTTGAAGCAATACGCAAAAAAGGTTTGACTGCTGCTGATTATGCCGAAGTAACTGGAAAAATTAAAGGCTTGGCAGAAGAAGAATACGAAAGAACAACAACTGCACGCAAAGGAGCAGAAGAAGAATACGCAAAAACAAAAGTTAGTGCTGGCAAAGTGCAAGATGTTCTTGCAGAAGTTGGCGAAATGAAGACCGAAGTTTCTAGAATTGCCAGTGATGTGAAGAACAAATACACAAGATTTGTCAATTACACTTATGGTGTGACTGAATATATTGAGACACTTGAAGACAACAAGGCAAAAGTTGAAGCGGTTATCAATCAAATCAAAGATTTGAAAGAAGAAGGTGTTCAAATCACTGGTTCGCTAAAAACAACTCTTGAAAATGCACAAAAAGTTGCAAAAGTCATAGATGAACAACTTGCATCTGCTACCCTATCTGCTCAAAATGCAGAAGAGCAAAACCAAAAAGCAACTGAATCTGCAAAGAAATCACGTTCTCACGAACAAGCAGTTGAGCAAATTCGTAACAGGATGTCTCAATTGGAAAATAGTGCAAATCAAATTCTTTCAAATATTAGAAAAATTGCCAAAGAAGCAAAGGATATTAAGAAAACTGATATTGCAGAACACGAAAAACTTACAGAAGCCCTCAATACACAAATAACAAACTTAAAAATTGTTATCAATAATTACAACACTTTAAAAGAAAGTGGTGAAATTGCGCGTGGCGACCTTGAAACTTTGAAACAATATATTGATGATAGCAAAAAAGAAATTGAAACTGCTAAAACAAACATTAAAAATGCAGAAGAAAGCGCACAAAAATCTGCTGAAAATGCACAAAAAAATGCTGAATTAATAGAAAGCATTGCTAATGAAATGCAAAAACATTATAGCAAGGCACGTGGCAAATATAGTTCTATTGAAGAAAGACTTGACAACATTGAAGACAAATTCTTTGACGGCAAAATTGTATCCGCAGAATTGACTGCTTTGTCACAAGAAATCTCTACATTAAAAGATGCGATTGAAAAACTTAAAACAAGCAAAGTGTCACAATCGCAATTAAGAACTTTGAGAGACAAAATTGCTGAAACTGACAAAACATTGTTCAATAGAGTGACTGGCAATGACTCTGTGCTCGATGATTTGAGTGAACAACTTGACAATTTGACAAAGAAAGTTGAAGAAATCAAGACTATCAAATCTAACCCTCAAAAACTTGAATTGAAAAAATCAATAAAAGAAATTTTGAGTTGGGCAAGGCTAATTTATTGGGCAAAGAAAACAAAACAAACATCTATTGAATGGAGTTCACTAAGTGGTGCTACAAAATTCATCTATAAATCAGCCGAAATGGAATGTGCAAGACCTGTGCTTAGTGCAATTAGTTATTCTTCTGCAAAACCTGTTGGTGCTATATTTAATGAATTTGTAGGACTTGATTATAGTGATATATCAAAAATCTCTACAATTGATGAAGCCGAAATGGTTTTGGCAGAAATTAAGAGTGCTGTTAATGAATATAATAATGGCCACAAAATTTAGCAAAAAAGCAACTTAGGTTGCTTTTTTTGTTTGCCCCTCCCCCATAATCATTAGACAAATTATTTTTTTTGATATATAATATAAATATGAATTTTCAACAATATTTAATAAACAACGGTTTTACAATTTTTGGTTTTGAAATTAGATATTATGGCATCATCATTGCCTGTGCGATGCTTGTTGCAATTTTTATGTGCCGAAAGTTGTGTCGTGCAAAAAACATTGACCCAGACGAGATTTTTGTCTTGGCGATTATTATTTTGCCACTTGCTATTTTGGGCGCTAGAATTTATTATTGCATTTTTAGTGACACTAGTTACACATTCAAAACTTTTTGGAACATTAGGCAAGGCGGACTTGCAATTTTTGGTGGAATTATTGGCGGAATTATTGGTGTGGTTATTTATTGCGCTATTAGAAAAAATTTCAAGATTATTCCCTTGCTTTTTGACATCATTGTTCCTGCTCTCATTTTTGCACAAGCGTGCGGTCGCTGGGGCAACTTTTTCAACCAAGAAGCCTATGGCACACTCATCACCAACGAAAACTTTCAATGGTTCCCTTTTGGCGTATACATAGAAGAATGTGCCGAATGGCATTTGGCGACTTTCTTTTATGAAAGTATGTGGAATTTTGTTGGAACAGTTATTTTGATAATCACATTTTACAAGTCAAAAATGGTGGGAACAACCACTGCCACATATCTTGTTTATGAAGGAACAGGCAGGTTTTTGATTGAGGGACTCAGAACAGACTCTTTGTATCTTTGGAACACTTCTATCCGTGTTTCACAAGCATTAAGTATTGTTATGGTTATTATAGGAATTGCTATTTTGGTCAACAATTATTTTAGGAAAAAGAAAAATGAAGTCTAATTTGCTATACATTATCTTAATACTTGGCCTACTCACCTGCCTTGCGTTTGATGTCTTGATAGAGTCCACAATTTCTTATTTAGGACTGGCATATTTTGCAATTTTTTGTTTCCTTGCCGTTTTCCTTATTATTCGTGGAATTTGTTACAAAATTGACACCAATCTTTATTTTGGGCTGTTGCTTCTTGTTTCACCTATCATTCAAATTTTGATATACTTTGATATACATTTTTATTGGTATTATTGTGTGAGTATTTTCGCCATTCTTTCTCTCGCAAGTTTTGTGATGTGGCAATACTTCAAAGACAAGCGACACAAGTCAATATTTTTTGTGTTTTTGGGCGAAATTGTTATTTTCTTGTTGCCATTTTGCTTGACAAATTTTTCATTTTGGTATTTAATAATAATGGCGGTTGTGTGGTTGCTGTTTGTGGCAATTTTGTCCTTTGGCAAATCACACAAAAAAATAAAAAAAAGTTAAAGGTGGGTTATGGATTTTAAACGTAATAATCAAATTGCAGAAGAAAATAGTCTTTTAAAACTTAAAATTCAAGAACTTGAAGATACTATCTCTCATCTCAACAAGGTTATTGATGACTACAAAGCCAAGGAAGAAAGCATTTCTTCCGCTATTGTCTTTGCGGTTGAACGTAGCAATCAGTTGGAAGCAAGCAGAAAAAAATTGTATCAACTCGATATTCAACGTTCTAGGCTACTTTATATGCGTATGGAGCAAGTTATCAACGAACTCTATCTTCGCTATCCAGAACTCAAAAAAGACGCAAAATTGGCCGATATGAGTGAAAAGTTTAAGCAAGCGGTTTATAGTCAAGTGGATATGGGCGGCGCGGACAGTGGCGTAAACCAAACCAATGTAAAAGAAGACCCTATAAGAAAACTCTTAAACAATATTATCAACTATATTGATGACGAAAAAGATGTAAAAACAATTAGGCGTGCGGACAAAATCAAAATCCCTGCACCTAGTTATTCAAAAGCGGCTGCCACAAGCACTTCGGCTTTTGCCACTACCCCATCGTCTTCTGGTTTTGATATAAACGAGGCACTTCACCCAAGTGAAAGTCTTGAAGAAATTTTGAAATCTTTTGACCTTGGACAAAGCAAGAAGAAAAAATAATATTTGGGGGCGGTCGGCAGGCTGGTGTAAGGGCCTGGCGGTCGGCCCCTTTTTTATAACGACCATTTTGTCATATCGAGCGATAGCGAGTATATCCGGCTGAAAGTTTAATACAATGGGTAAAATGAGTGATACTCAATCGCTGGCTAGATACACTCACACTACGTGTTCGGTATGACAAAGTGGATAAATAAAAAGGGGCGGTCGCATTGCGTAAACGTGCAATGCGGTCGCCCCCTATTTTTTATACTCATTTAAGTATATTTTTTTACATCTATTCAGTTATCTTTATATCCATTTAAGTATATTTTTTCACATTTGTTTAAATATTTCATTTAAAATTTTAAAGATATTTTTTTACAAATCGTCAAGCATATCTTCTCTTATTATTGTTTGTTTTTTTGCATATTTTTTGATTAATTCTTTTACAAAAATTATTATTGAGATTATCATTGGAATAGCGATTATTCCTGTTATTATCAAATTGGTTTTTGCAAAACTGTTGTTGGTGATATCCAAAACTATTGCAACGATAATTGTAATAAATGAATACCCCAAATATTCCGCCATACTATACAAGGTCAAAACTTTGGTCAAATTTTCTTTTTCGCTTGAAATATTTATGTAATTTTTGACAAAAATTCTATATGGTGAACGTATTGCATTTTGTATTACAAACATACAACTAATTATCACAATAGACACAACGGCGGTTGGATTTATGGATGCCATTATGCCATTCATTCCAAATGCAAAAATTGTAAGGGATGCGAATATGATAAGGCTTCTTACCCCACGTTTAAGTTCATATTTAAACTGATATTTGCTAGCGAGTGCAGTCACAATTTTAAATCCAAAGAAGATATAACCAAACATCCACGCCTTTGTGCCAATGTCTTGATAATATATTTTGGCAAGGGATGAATACACGCTCATAATTCCATAATAACAAAAGCAGAAAATCATCATTGATATGATAAATTTGTCTTTCATAAGTTGAGAATAACTTAGTTCTTTTTTGCTCTTTCTTTTCTTTGTGTTCAATTTTTCTTTTGGTTTTTCGATTGCTACAATTTTTTCTTCTGTATTCTTAATTATTGGTGCTTTTTTGTCGTCTTTTTCCATTCGCAATTCTTCAATAAGCACATCGTCTTTTGGGTCTTTCATAAGGCAAGCAAGCACAACCAAAATTACTGAGCAAGCAAAGGTGCAAGCGACTGGTGCGTATGGGCTAACATAAGAGAACAAATAACCGCTTAAAATTGCTGCGACACTTTCAAAAATGTAATGCCAGAAAGTGCCCTTGCCCTCTATCTTTGAAAACTCTTTGTTTCTGCCAAGTTTTTTTAATGACAAGGCCAAAATTTCTGCATCTGCGACATTCTTTATACTTGCTGACATTCCATAAAACACATTGCCCAATGCAAACAGCCAAAAATTGTCACACAGCAAATATATGGCACAGAAAGCGACACTGCACACACCTGCAATGCGGATGCCATTGCCACGACCTATTTTTTGGACTAATTTGGTGAGTGGAATTTGCAACACAAATGCTGAAAACATAAATATTGCATCTAGGTAAATTGTTTGGGAATAACTCAATCCTTTCCACGTCAAATACATTATGGAAATTGTCCACAAAAAAAGAAAATCATACGAAAATGCACGATAATATGGGAATATTTTTATATTTCTTTCTAATGATTTTCTTGACATATTTATATAATAACAAATTAGATTGTTTTTGGCAAATGTTTTTGGCTTTTTATTATTTTTAAATCTACTCAGACGGATATGTTCGCTCGATATGACAGTTTTCCTGATTTTGCACATTTTATTGACCCACCCACTATTCAGCCAGATACTCACATTTTGCCAATCGCAAAATGTGGTATGACAAGTGGTAGAGATATGCTCACGATATGATGGTTGCCGAGACGGGGGCGGAAGTGCGCGCTTTTCTTTGCGGTGCAAGGGCAAGGGAAAAGCGCGCCGTCTTGTCCGCGAGCGGACAAGAAAAACGGTTGCATTGCAACCGTTGCTTCCGCCCCCTATTTCGTTTCTACAATCAGTGCTCCACCATAGCACATCCCATCTTCTGCATACAACACAGCATATTGTCCTGGAGTTACAGCACGTTGTTTTTCTTCAAACACCAACTCAATATCACCATTTTCAAGCAAATGGCAATGTGCCTTTTGGTCTGGCTGACGATATCTGCATTTCACCAAACAATCAAAATCTTGTGCTGGTTTTTCTGCAATCCAATTCATATTTTTGGCAACAAGCGAACTTGAAAACATCTCATCACATTCGCCAGAATTTACATACAAAATATTCTTTTTTACGTCTTTTTTCACCACAAACCAGCGGTTTTGCTCATAACCATTTTTGCCACCAATATTAAGTCCACGTCTTTGACCTAATGTGTAATAAAACACTCCATCGTGCTTTCCAACCACATTCCCATCAAGGTCACAAATATCCCCTTCTTGCATTGGAATAAAACCTTTCAAAAATTTGCGGAAATTACGCTCTCCAATAAAACAAATTCCTGTGCTGTCTTTTTTCTCAGCAGTTACAAGTCCATTTTCTTCTGCAATTTTTCTAACAGTTGGCTTGTCAATATCTTGAAGTGGAAACAAAACCTTGGAAATTTGTGCTTGTGACACTTGGTTTAAGAAATATGTTTGGTCTTTGTTTTTGTCAAAAGATTTGTAGAGATAGACTTTGCCGTTTTTTTCTACTCTTTTGCAATAATGACCAGTTGCGACATAATCAGCACCCAACTTTATTGCTTGGTCCAAAAATGGCCCAAATTTGATTTCTTTGTTGCACAAGACATCTGGATTTGGAGTTAGTCCTTGTTCGTATTGTTCCAAAAATTCCTTAAACACTTTGTCATAATATTCTTTGGCATAATTGACTGTATAATATGGAATTCCTATTTTGTCAGCAACACGTTTTACGTCTTCAAAATCCTTTTCGGCCGAGCAAACACCATTGGGGTCGTCTTCTTCCCAATTCACCATAAAAAGTCCTATTACATTATATCCTTGTTGTTTTAAAAGTAGCGCTGCGACACTAGAATCAACACCGCCACTAAGACCAACTACAACTGTTTTCATATTTTACTCCTTTTCTTTGTAAGGCAAGGACACTGGGACCTTGAACCAGCCAAACAAAATCTCAAATATATCCAAAAATGCAAGTGCCAAAGTAACCACCCAAAATGCACCAAAAATATTGCCTAAATTATACGTAAACACGTTAAGCGGAAATTGCCACAAAATAATATAAATAGCGCCCAAAACAAGCCCTATTATATGGCAAATTCCACGATTAAATTTGCCAACCTTAAATAGATGTGCACCTGTCCAAAAACAAAACAATGTTAGGAAAAGCAACTTCCATTTGTTGACATCACTAGGAAGTTTGTTGGTCCAAACGACACGCTCTTTTTCGTTTTTGCGGAGTGCGAGTTTGCCCTCATAATTGGTTGCCTGTTCAAACTTCTTAAAATTGAGTCCACAGTTGCCACAGTTTTCCATTTGGCTAAATGTTTTCATCCCACATCTTGGGCATTTTTTGAATTTTTTTTCTTTCATTCTGTTATTATATCACAAAAAATTGTTCTAGTCTATCCCATTGTTGAAAATCTTGCAAATTTGTTCAATTTTGGCAACAAAAAACACCAGATAATCTGGTGTTTTTTGGTTTTATTGATTGTCTTGTTCTGTTGATTGAGTTGTCTCTTCTGCTTTTTGTTCAGTTTCGCCTGCTTGTTCAGAACTATTTTCTGCCTTGGCTTCTTCTTGTGCAGTTTGTTCAACATTTTCTGTATTTTCTGTTGATTGTTCAACGTTTTCTACATTTTCTTGCTCAGTCTTTTCTGCTTCAAGTTTTTCTTGTTCAGCCTTTTCTTTTTCTAGTCTTTC
>CAYQCO010000019.1:10403-16294 GCA_964416085.1 uncultured Lachnospiraceae bacterium
CTTTTTCTAGTCTTTCCTGCTCTGCTTTTTCTTGCTCCAATCTTTCTTGTTCAAGTCTTGCTTCTTCTTTTTTGGCTTCAATGATATCGTCAGCCTTTTTGATTGCCTCGTCAAGTCCATTGTCCATTGCAACTGACACATCAATGTCTTCATTTTTTAAGATTTCTTCAATGCTTGTGCCATTTTGCTTTGCGACTTCGTCTTGGCGTCTCAATTTCTTTTCAAGATTTTGCAAATAACCTTCGGTCTTCATAAATGCAATTTCGCTGTCAATTTTGTTCAAAGTTACGCCGACTTTGGCAACTGTTCTGCTTGCGTGGTTGAGTTCTTTGTTCAAAACCGCAATTTCACCGTTGAGTCTGCCGTCACGATTGTGGAGTTTTACTTCACGGATTTTCTTCAACAATTCTTTGTATTTTTCTTCTTTTTCTGTTCTGTCAAGTTTGATTGCTTCGGCCTTTTTCTCTAATGCACGAACATCTTTGTCTCTCTTCAAATATGCAAGTTTGCGATATTTTTGGTGCATAACTGTTGAGTCTCTGTCGTATTCAACTTTTGACTTTTTGGCGTGTTTTTTGCCTGGTTTCATAATCTTCTTGAATGCCACACCTACAACTGCAATAATAACTGCAACTGCTGTCAATGTTGATGTCAAAAGCACCCAGTTGATGTCGCTCTTTTCTTTTTCGTCAGTTGTTTCTTCTTCGTCTTTTTCAACAGTTCCAACGACTTTTGTGTTGTTGTCTGCTACTGCAACCATTGAAGTGTAGTCTGCTTTTTCGCTGATTTCTTCAAAGTTTAGGCCTGCAAAAGCCACAACACCTTTGCACACATTGTCAGTTGTGCCAAGTGCGAGAGTAATTTGAGTTGTTACGTCTTCGTCTGGGCAAACCAAGAATGTGTAAGTTGTCCAAGCCTTGTTGCTTGTGATTTTGGTAAACGTGCTATCTTCAATTCCGCTCAAAGAAATGCTTGCGCCAGCCTTGTCACCTGCAAGATAACCTGTCCAAACATCCACAGTAATTTTGTAATATTTGTCGGCTGTCAAAGCATAATTTAAAGTGCTTGTGAGTGAATAATAATCTTCATTTACTATTGAACTGATATACAAAATATCTTTGTTTTCGCCTTGATAATCAGTCAAACTTGGAATGAAGTCTGAGTGGAAATCAAAACTTAAATCATCGTTTAGGTTTACTGATTTTGATGTTGCATCTGTGCTATTTTTTGATGAAGTTTTAAAATATTTTGGTTGGCCGTCATTATCTTTGTGCATAAACAAATTGGTCAAATCTATTTGGTTGTCGCATAGGTTGTATGCGTTTTCGCTCTCTTCAACCAAGCAGTTGTCAAAGAACGCATAACCATTTGAGCCATTGTTTTCTTCACCCAAGCCTAATTTTAAGGTTGCTTTGATGTCTTCATAGGCTGTTCTTACTGCCAAAGTGTATTCTTTCCATTCACCATTTGTCTTTATATTACTGATTGTTGCAATATTGGTGTCACCTACAAACAATCCAATATTGGCACCAGTTTCGCTTGCACCAAATACTTGTGAGTTTGTCCAAATTTTTATGACATAATATTTGCCTTGTGTCAAAGTGAACTCGTCACTTGTGGCGGTCAAGCAATCACTCATTTCGTTGTGCAACATCAAAACATTGTTGGTCTTTGAGTTGATGTGTGTGATAAAGTTTGGATTGTATAGAGATGTCAAATTTGTTCTGTCAAGTTTTTCATAATCTTTTGTGTTGAACACACCAGCACTTTGGCTGAATGTTGAACTTGATTTGTTGATTGTCCAGTTGTTTGGAGTGTTGAGTTGGATTTGTCCTTCACCTGCAACATACTCTGCCTTGCTTGAATTGAAAGCATAGTTTGATACTGGTTGAGAACTTGAAGAACTGCTTGAATCTAAGTCAAAAGTCTTTTGATTTGAACTTGTGTTTTCATATTCGCTGTAAGGAACAGAACTAATTTTGAAATCCTTGAAGTATGCAACACCTTTTGCACTTGTGTCAGTTGAGCCAAGTCCAAACACCATTTTGTATGTTCTGTCTTGAAGTGTGTCGCCTTTGACTACAAAAGAATATTCTGCATATCCATCTTCAAACTTGTTGGATGTTGAAGAAATTGTCAATTTGTCAGAGTCTTTGCCGTCATCTTTGTCTTCTACAAGTTGCATATATGCACTGCCAGAGTCAAGAGTTGCTTTGACTTTCATTGACACTTTGTATACTTTGTTTGTTTCAAATTCAAAGTTAAATTTTGACTCAAATTTTGAAGCATTTTCTTGTTTGTTTTCAATTTTTAAGACATTATAAGTTTTTGCATCTGCGCTATCTTGCACGAAATGATATTCTGTGTAATTTGTGTTGCCTGCATTGTTGTTGCCGTCTTCACTAACTTTGAAGTTGCTTTCTGTCACATCATATTGGCGGATAGTGTTTTCGCCAGCAAGATTTTTGTAATATGTGTTGTTATGCAAGAAATTGTCCTTGCCATTGATATTTGAATTGTTGATTGTTTCTCTAATTGTGGACTCACGAATTTTGCCTGCTGAAATATTGTCAAAGAAAACACAAGATTTTGAACTTGTTTCTTTTGAGCCGAGCCACAAACCAAGATTGAGTGTCAAATCTTCATATTCATTGGTTGAAACAAAGAAATAATATCTTTGCCAACTGCCATTTGTGTTGACATTTGGGATTGATGCAAAAACATCGCTTCCATTAAACAAATATAATGTTGCGCTGCCGTCTTTTCTGTCCGTATAAACATTGACTGACAAATAATAATGAGAATTTTTGCTCAACGTAATATCTTTTGAAGTGTAGCCACAACTTGACTCTGCTTCTCTTGAATTGATCATCAAGCAATAGTTGTCGTCATCTTCGTCAAATTTGCCTGGATTGTCATCTTTGCCCAAATCATATTTTTCATAATTGTTTTTGAACGTTGTGTCGCTTATGTTGATGATGCCGTATTTTGCATTGACGTTGTTGGAACTAAAAGTCCAATCGCTTGCTTTGTATGGCAATCCGCTGGTTGAGTCATAATTGGTAAAATTCTTGTTGGTGACGCTCAAATCATCCTCAACAGTAAAAATGCTTGCGCTGACATTCTTGACACTTTTGCCTGTCAACATTAAGCCCAAACTTGCTGTGACAACAAATGCAAACATCACGCATCCTATTATCACTTTTTTGCAACGATTAAATAGTAATTTCATTGATAACCTCTCGCTAATAAATTTTAAGACGTTTTTATTATAATACAAATATAAGAATTTTGCAAATATTTTTGCCCAAAAAGTATAGAATAACTTTATGAAAAAATTAAAAAATAGCCAAATTATACTTTTGGGGGCGCTAATTGGGATAATTAACGGCTTTTTTGGCGGCGGTGGTGGGATGATTGTTGTGCCACTTTTGACCGAAAAGTTTGGCTTGACCCAAAAGCAAGCGCAAGCAACGGCAATTTTTGTTATTCTGCCAATAAGTATTGCCAGTTCAATAATTTATATAACCAAAAACTCAATAAACTTTGCGGTCGGCTGGTCGGTTATTGTAGGGGTTGTCGCTGGCGGAGTTTTGGGGGCCTTGCTCTTAAAAAAACTCAACAACTTATTTGTAAAAGGGCTGTTTACTCTCCTTATGCTTGCAGGCGGAGTTTTTTTGTTGTTTTAAACTTGAATTTTGTCGTTAATGGATTTTGAATTGATATTTGAATTTAAGACTATTTTGTGGAATTGTTTGTATTCAAGGCATTAAATTTGGGGGTGGATTATGAAAATTGTGTTTAGAATTTTGGCTGGTTTGGTCGGTGGGCTGGTTGGCGGAATGGGTATGGGCGGTGGCACGCTTTTGATACCTATTCTTACCATTTTTTTGTCATTTTCGCAACTGCAAGCACAAGGGATAAACCTGATTGCATTTATACCTATGTCTGTTGTCGCCCTTATTGTCCACTCAAAAAACAAACTTGTCAAATTTAAGGAAAGTTGGTTGCTTGCCGTGTTTGGTGCGATGACGAGTTTTTTGTCCGCACTTATTGCTACCAATCTTAAAAATGGTGTGCTAAAAAAATTCTTTGCTGTTTTTCTTATTCTGCTCGGTATTTGGCAAGCGGTCGAAGTCTTTAAACAACTTAAACAAAAAAAGAAGTAGACTTGCTACTTCGAGTTTTGTTTGCTTTTTATCATATTGAACTACTACCTATTGTCATACCAATATTCCGCCTACTTGTTGCGGAATGTTGTGTATCTGGTTTATGATTTGGAAAGCACATTTTGAATAGACCTGCTAGACTTTCAGCCAGATACGCAACATTTTGCTATTCGCAAAATATTGGTATGACAAGGTGGTGGGGTTTGATTGGCCATATCATCCGTCTGCTCATTCCATTCGCATCCACCTTCCTACTAAGGAAGGCTTGCGTTTATTAAGTGCACAACCAATAATAAGCCTGCCCTATTTTCAGCCAGATACACTCGCTTCGCTCGGTATGGCAAGTGGTGGTGCTTATTTCGCTCGTTATGGCAATTTCCTATTCATCTACGCGATAGAGAAAAATAACACCAATCATAATCACCTCTATCTCCTAAATTAAGAGCATTGGTTGTAGGATTGGATACGTCAATACTTTCTGTAAAAACGTCGTTTGTCCGATACCAACCTGTTGTGTTTTCAAAGGTGACCGATGTTAAATTTGGACAAATAAAAAAAGCCTGACATCCAATTTCTGTTACATTTTTTGGAATTGTGATTGATTGCAGGTTAGAACAAGATTGAAAAGCACTGTTTCCTATGCTTGTAACACTATTTGGAATCGTGATTGAAGTCAACCTTTCACAATGACAAAAAGCATGATCACCAATCTTTGTTATTGTTTGTGGCAAAGTTACTGTTTGAAGTGAAGAGTAAGAATAAAAGCCTTGATCCCCCACTACTGACACGATTTGGCCTTCTTTTAAAGGCGGAATTGTAGCATCTGTTATTGAGCTATCTGCACCAGCAAGGACATACTCTCCTGTTTCTTCATCAATCGCAAAAGTAAAATCTGAATAATCTGGGTCCTCAGCATAATATGGTGTAAAAGTTTCACCACCTGAGACCTCAACCGTTTCGTTGGGGCCATATACTCTTGATACGATGCCGTTTTTTATCCAACCTTGAAAATACAAAGTTTTGCCATCGACTGTTTGATTTTCATAAGTTATTCTAGGAAGTTTGATGGTTGTTTGCTCTTCTTCAAGAGTTGTTTGCTGAATAACATTGCCGTCAGGGTCATAAATTGTAATTTCTTTGGGCCCATCTTTAACCTTTATACCAAGAGCCACACTTCCACGCACTCCAAAATAACTTGTGGTTGTGCCCATAGTATTTTGGAAAGTAGAAATCGCAACAATCAATATAAAAAGCACAAAAAACACAACCGCTATTTGTGTCCTTATGTCCTTTTTTTCTTTCATATTTTTTCCCCTATTTATTTTGTGATATTTTGTGAAAATTAACCACTAGTGTCACATCGAACACGTAGTGTGAGTATGTCTGGCTTGCGATTAAATACCGCCCATTTTAGTTGCGATATTAAACTATCCGCCAGATACACTCGCTTCGCTCGGTATGACAGTGTGGTAGAATTTACAATTGTATCAATAATTCATTCCTAATACCACTATATATAGTATAACAGGGGGGGGGGGGCCACAAGTCAAGCGATTTTAGTAAATTTTTTAAATTTTTTTAGGGAATTTTTGTGTGGGGGTTTTTAGGGGCGGTCGGCAAGTTGGTGTAAGGACTTGGCGGCGCCCCCATATAAAACAACCACAGTGTAAGCCTTCCTAAGTAGGAAGGTGCCGAGCATCCTTTGGTGCGAGGCGGATGATA
>CAYQCO010000020.1:0-15030 GCA_964416085.1 uncultured Lachnospiraceae bacterium
TTGAGTTTTAAAAAAGTCTTCCAAAATGGAAGGCTTTTTTACATTTATTATTCAAAAATATTTCAAATTTTATTTTTTGTCTTTATCTTTATTGTCATTGTTATTATTTTTGTCGTTGTCGCTATTTTTGTTATTATTTTTATCTTTTTCAATCTCTTTTGCAAGTTTGGATTGGGTTGGGGAGTCGGCAATTATTTTGTCGATTTTTTGGCGTAGAGTTTTTTCTTTTTTAGGTTTTGGTGGATTTTCTTTGGCAATTTGATTGATTTGCTCAATCAGTGCATCAACATCTTCTGTTATGCAAGACAACGTAATTTTTGGACACCATTTGTTTGAAAATTTCAAAATAATACTAGATGTCTTATTCTTGCCAAACAGGTCAATAAAACGTGTTTTCTTTTTGCAAGAAATGAGTTTTGAAAATTCGCCAATGTTTTGAGAAGTGTCAAAGTTTTTTATTATCGCGTGCTCATATATGGTGTATTTTATCTTAATGATACTCATTATATAGGTGCAAACGCTCCAAACAGCACACAAAGTTATTGTAAAAATAACGATGAGCAAAATCATTGCATTATAAATCAAAGTCAAGAAATATGTCATCACTCCAATCAAAACAACGTTTAGCACAATCAATAGAAGTAAGTTGACGATTTTGTATTTTGAACTGTCCATTTCAATATCTTTGATTTTTTTGCCCAAATCAATATTTATTGGCACGCCCAAAATCTTTTTTTCTTTTTTCTTCTTTTCCTTTTTGACTTTTTGTGGCTTTTCTTTTTTAATTTTTTCTTGTTTGGAATTTTCCAAATTTAAATTTTCATTTTGAGAATTTTCCAAATTAGAATTTTTTGTCAAATCCGTTTGAGAATTTTCTTGGTTTTGGATTATTTCTTTGTTATCCACATTTTCCCCCTTAAAATGTTATACATTAAATTTAAACACAACAATGTCGCCGTCTTGCATCATATAGTCTTTGCCAGCGCTGATTACTTTGCCTTTGCTACGAGCGGTTGCATAATCGCCTGCTTCAATCAAGTCGTCATATTTGACCACGTCTGCACGAATAAATCCACGCTCAAAATCTGTGTGAATTTTGCCGGCTGCTTGTGGTGCAAGTGTTCCTTTTTTGATTGTCCAAGCGCGGACTTCTTTTTCGCCTGCGGTCAAAAAACTCATAAGTCCCAACAAGTCATAACTTGCAGAGATAAGTCGGTCAAGACCAGAGCAGTCAAGTCCTAATTCTTCCATAAACAATTGTCTTTCATCGTCTGGAAGCGAGATAAGTTCTTCTTCAATTTTTGCACACAAGTGAATCATTTTTGCGTCTTCTTTTTGAGCCAAATCTTCAATTTTTTTCAAATTTTCTCTTTGAAAATCGTCAAGATTTTCGCTGGTGTTTCCAACATAGATTATTGGTTTGGTAGTGATTAAGAAAAAACCGTTGACAATTTTTTGCTCTTCTTCATCAAAACTCAACACTCTTGCTGGTTGTTGTTTGGTGAGAGTGGAATAAATGCGGTCGAGAAGTTCTTTTTCTTTTATGGCAGTTGAGTCTCCGCCGTGAACAAGTTTGTCCACTTTTGTGAGTCTCTTTTCCACCGTTTCAATATCTGCAAGGATAAGTTCAAGGTTGATTGTTTCAATATCTCTTATTGGGTCAACTGAGCCGTCTACGTGAATAATTTTTTCATTCTTAAAGCACCTAACCACGTGAATGATTGCGTCAACTTCTTTTATGTGGCTCAAAAATTTGTTGCCAAGTCCTGCACCTTCGCTGGCGCCTTTTACAAGTCCAGCAATATCCACAAATTCAATTTGTGCAGGAGTGATTTTTTGAGTGTGATACATATCTCCCAAAACTTTTAGCCTTGGGTCATAAACATCCACAACTCCAACATTTGGTTCTATTGTGCAAAATGGATAATTGGCACTCATAGCGCCTGCTTTTGTGATAGCATTAAACAATGTGCTTTTGCCAACATTTGGCAAACCTACAATTCCTAGTTTCATAATTTGTCCTTCTAAATAAGTTTTTGTTTTCATATTATAATATAACAAAAAGGAAAAATAATCAAGGGATTTTATGCTTTTTAAATATTTTGTGATAGGACTTATTCAAGGATTGACCGAATTTTTGCCAGTGTCGAGCAGCGGACATATTTTGATTTTTAGCAAACTCCTTAATATTGATTGCGACATAATATTAGTTAGCGTGGTTGCGCATTTGGGAAGTCTTTTGGCGGTTATAATTTGTATGCGAAAAAAGTTGAAGCCGTTAATAAAAAAACCGTTTCAAAAAACCAATCTCAATTTAATAATATCCACCTTGCCAGCGATAATAATTGTTTTGCTCTTTAAAGGTGTTGTGGACAAACTTTATGGAATGGAATTTGTTTTGTATGGATTTTTGATTACTGGGATACTTTTGACCATTGCGGATTTGAAAAAGAGCCAAAACCAACCAATAAACAAAAAAAACGCATTGCTTATGGGCCTTATGCAAGGGTTGGCAATTTTGCCTGGGATTTCTAGGAGCGGCAGCACAATGGCAGTTGGGATGCTTGCAGGTGTGGACCAAAAGGATGCCTGCGAATATTCTTTTCTTATGAGTATTCCAATAATTATTGGCTCAGGAGTGTGGGAGTTGTTTGGACTAATAGGCGAGTCAATAAAAATTGAGTTTTTTCCACTTTTGGTTGCATTTTTGTCGTCTTTTTTGTTTGCAATTTTGTCAATAAAAATTATGCTAAAAGTTGTAAAAAACAACAAATTGATGATTTTTTCAATTTATACAATAATTTTGTCAATTATTTTATTGTTTATTTTTTAATTTTTTTGTAATTTTTAAATATATTAAATAATAAATAGTTTTGATTATTGACTTTTGAATTTTTGGATGTTATAATAAAATTAGGAGAAAAATATGGCACTAATTGGGGATTATCATACACACACAATATTTAGTCATAAAAATCACGGCAAAGGCACGATTGAAGAAAATGTCGAGGCGGCAGTTAGACGTGGCCTTAGACAAATTGCAATCACAGACCACGGATTTAACCAAAAAACTTTTGGTGTCAAACGTGAAGAAATTGCCACACAAAGAGCACAAATTGATGATTTGAAAGAAAGATATCCAATAGAAATTTTGTTGGGAGTAGAAGCAAATATTATTTCTTCAACTGGCGAAATTGATATTGTGGATGAAGATTATCAAAATTTGGACGTTGTATTGTGCGGATTTCACAAATTGGTCAAGACAACAAGATTTAGAGACAAGATGAATTTTGTTTTCAAAAATATCTTGTGTAATTTTTTCCACTTTACTTCAAAAAGACAAATAGAAAGAAACACCAATGCATATATAACCGCAATGAAAAAATATCAAATAGATGTTTTGACACACCTAAATCACGGTTGCAAGGTGGATGTAAAAAAAGTTGCAAAAGTTGCCAAAGAAACCAACACATATATAGAACTCAACGGCAAAAGACTTGGGATGACTGACCAAGAAATTTTGGATGCTTACAAAGAAGGAGCAAAGTTTATTTTGGGCAGTGACGCTCACGCTCCAAAAAGAGTAGGTGATTGCCACAAAGGGTTGCAAGCGCTTTTGAGACTTAGAATTCCTGACAGTGCCGTTGTCAACATCAACAACATTCCTACATTTAAAGCAGAAAAAAGGGCAAAAAAGAAATAATGATAGAAGCAAGCAAACAAGAGATTTTAAAAACTATACCTGTCAATTCGTGTTGCAGTTATTCTTTTTTAAATTCTCTTTTTTCAAATGCAAAATGCGAATACAGACCTAATTGCTTGGAAATTTTTTTGGACGAACAACTTGCGCTCGCAACCAAAAAAATGCTCAATACAATGTGCCCAAATCTAAAAGTTAGATATATGGACAAGTTGACGGTCGAAGGTGATGTTGAACAACTACTTTTTGATTGCGGCATTCAAATAGAAAACGGGGCGATAAATATAAGCGGAATAAATCAAGAAATGCTTATTTCTGATTGTTGCAAAATAAGTTTTTTGAAGGCATTATATTTGGTGAGTGGCAATTTTTATTACACCAAAGACAATTTTGAAAAGTCTTCTGGTTATTCAATAGAATTTTTGTTCAAAAATTATGCACTCGCAGATGACACAAAAGCGTTGCTAAAATATTTGGGCCTAAAAATTGGAATGACAAAACGTGGCAACAATATAGTTATTTATATCAAAAATAGCGATGCAATTTACAACTTTTTTGTCAAACTTAATGCAGTGGGGACCGCAATAGACATTCAAAATAGTTTGATGATAAGAGAAATTAGAAACGACACCAACAGACAAGGGAATTGTTTTGACGCCAACTTGAACAAAACAATCAATGCAAGCAGAGAGCAGGTCAAGGCGATAGATTATATCATAAAAAATTATGGAATAGATTATTTGGAAGAAAGTTTGCAAGAAGTGGCATTGCTTAGACTTGCCAATGAAGAAATTACTTTGAGTGAAATGGTGGAACTATACAGCCAGCCTATTACTCGTGCAGGACTAAAATACAAACTTGACAAAATAATAAAAATTTACAAATCACTCAACAAATAATCTATTGACAAATTGGCAAAATAAATATATATTAACAAAAGAGGTAGTTATGGGAAACTTTGTTCATTTGCACGTCCATTCAGAGTATAGTTTGCTAGACGGAGCAGCGAGAGTAAAAAGTATTGTAAAAAAAGCAAAGTCGCTGGGGATGCCAGCAGTTGCAATCACTGACCACGGCAATATGTATGCGGCGGTCAAGTTTTTTGACGCGTGCAAAGATGAAGGGATAAAACCAATTTTTGGTTGCGAGTTTTATGTGTGCGATGACTTGACAGTGAAGCAAGGCAAATCAAAATATCACCACCTAATTTTGCTAGTTAAAAATGAAACAGGTTACAAAAATATTTGCTTGCTCAATGCTATTGCATTTAGAGACGGATTTTATTACAAACCAAGAATAGACCTAAAAACTCTTGCAGAGCACCACGAAGGGCTTATTTGTATGTCGGCTTGTGTTGCGGGAGATATTCCACAACTGATACTAAAAGGTGAAATTGACGAAGCCGAAAAACTTACTTTGTGGTTTAAGGATTTGTTTGGTGAAGACTTTTATCTCGAACTTCAAGACCACGGAATTCAAGACCAAAAAATTGTCAATCCAGTTTTGATTGAGTTCTCAAAAAAACACAATATAAAGTGTGTTATCACCAATGACGTACACTATATAGAGAAAGATGATGCAGAAATGCAAGATGTTTTGATGTGTGTCCAAATGGGCAAAACTATTGACGACCCAGACAGAATGAAGTTTGAATGTGATGAGTTTTATTTTAAGACTTATGACGAACTTGCAGAGCGTTTTCCCAACAATCTTGACGCGCTCGAAAACACTCTTGAAATTGCCGACAAATGCGACTATGGATTTACTTATGGCAAATATTTGTTTCCACACTACACACCAGAAGACGGAAGCAATCCAAAAGATTATTTGTTGAAACTTGTATATGCTGGGGTAGAAAAAAAATACGGAAAACTTACTGACGAAATTCAAGCACGTATTGACAGTGAACTTGCAGTTATTGAAAAACAAGGATTTATTGAATACTTTTTGATTGTTTGGGATTATATCAATGCGGCAAGAAAAATGGGTATTTCGGTTGGGCCGGGTCGTGGCTCAGGTGCAGGAAGCTTGATTGCTTACACAATAGGAATTACCAATATTGACCCGTTAAAATACCAACTGTTCTTCGAAAGATTTTTGCACAGTGAGCGTGTGTCAGCGCCAGACTTTGACGTAGACTTTGAAGATAGCAGACGTGAAGAAGTTATTGATTATGTAAAAAGAAAATACGGCGAACCAAGAATTGCACGTATCATCACTTTTGGAACAATGGCTGCAAAAAATGCTATAAAAGACGTAGGAAGAGTTTTGCGTGTGCCATATTCAAAACTTGACAAGGTTACCAAAAATATTCCAGGACTAAAAGCACCTATTTTGCCAAAATGTTTTGGATTTGACCCAAAGGGCAAAGCAGAATGGGTTGTTCAAGAACTTGTGGATATGTATAATGATGATGAAGAAATCAAGCGAGTTGTTGACTTGGCTGTCAAACTTGAAGATTTTCCACGACAATGCTCAACTCACGCCTGCGGAGTTATTATTGGTGCAGATATTCTTGACCACCACGTTCCATTGTCCAGAAATGGTGATGATATCACCACTCAATATACAGGTGTTGAAATGGAGCACTTGGGCCACTTAAAAATGGACTTTTTGGGCCTAAGAAACTTGACTGATATCAAAGAGTGTATCAAATATATCAAAAAAAATCACAATGTGGATATTGATTTTGACAAATGCACTTATGATGATGCCAATGTCTACAAACTTATTTCAAGTGGTGACACAGATGGAATTTTTCAAATTGAATCCGCTGGGTTCAAAAAGTTTATGAAAGAGTTGCAACCAACTTGCCTAGAAGATATTATTGCAGCAGTGTCATTGTATCGTCCGGGCCCTATGGATAGCATTCCAACTTATGTTCACAACAAGCATCACCCAGAAGACACGACTTATGCGCATCCAATTTTGAAACCTATTTTGGATGTAACTTATGGATGTATTGTTTATCAAGAGCAGGTTATGAAAATCTGTCAAGAAATGGGCGGATTTACTCTTGGACAAGCGGATATGGTTAGACGTGCAATGGGCAAGAAAAAACTTGAAGAAATGCAAAAACGTAAAAACGACTTTTTGTATGGCAAGGAAGCGTGGACTGATGAACGTGGAAAATACAATCCAGAGATTACTGGTGCACTCAAAAAAGGTGTTCCACTTGATGTGGCCGAAAAAATTTGGAAAGAAATGGAAGGCTTTGCTTCTTACGCTTTCAACAAATCTCACGCCGCTGCATATTCGCTAATCACTTATCAAACAGCGTATTTAAAAAACTATTATCTTGCAGAATTTTTGACATCAATCTTAAACAACCGAATTACTAATATTGACAAAATTAAATATTATATCGCTTATGCCAAGGAAAAGAAAATCCCTGTTCTTCCACCTGACATAAACAAGAGTGAAACATATTTTTCAACAGACGGCAGGTCAATTCGTTTTGGCCTTGCGGCTCTCAAAAATGTTGGTGTGTCGGTTATTGATGATATTATCAAAGAAAGAAAAGAAAACGGCGACTTTACTGACCTTGTTGACTTTACCAATCGTCTTGACGGTCAAGCGCTCAACAAACGTTGTGTAGAAAGTCTTATTAAGTCTGGTGCATTTGATTGCTTTGGCAAAACTCGCAGTCAACTTATGGGTGTGTATATGATTGCTATCAACCGCGCAGTCGAAGCCAAAAAACGTGCAGCAACTGGTCAAATTGATATGTTTGGAAGTTTGCTTGCAGACGATGCTTCAGCCAATGATTTGGATTATCCAAACGAGGCAGAGTTTATTCCAAAAATCAAACTCCAAATGGAAAAAGAAATTGCAGGGACATATCTTAGCGGTCATCCGCTTGACAATTTTGCTGACAAAATGAAGACATTTACACTCAATTCTTCAATGTTGGAATACAATGATGAAGACGATATGGAAAACCTTGTTCAAGAAGAAACCAACACCATTGCAGGATTTAAAAATGACGATGCAGTAACTTGTGGCGGAGTTTTGACAGAAGTCCGCTCACTGTTCACTAAGTCTGGTCAAAAAATGGCTTTTGCACAATTGGAAGATATGACAGGAATGATTGAACTCGTGTTCTTCCCAAAATGTTATGAGAGAGTAAAAAATGTTTTGCAAGAAGACGCGCTAGTTGAAGTCAAAGGAAAAATCAGTATTCGTGACGGAATGAAACCAAGTGTCAACGTTGAGTATATTGATTTGCTAGAAAAACCTGTTGAAGAAGAGACAGTGGAAGAAGTGGTGGACAAAAAGGAGCGTCTGTGCCTTATTTATGATATGAACAATCCGCTTGTGCACAATGGGGTTATGAAAATGTTGCAAGAGTATCCGGGTGATAGCGAAGTGTATCTAAAAAATATTGCAACTGGACAAAAATATAAATCAAAATATTCGGTTGACCTTAGAAAATCGTTGATTTATGAACTTGAAACTTTGATTGATAAGGACAATATAAAAATATTGTAAATAGGCAGGGGGCGGAATGACCCGTTGGCCGCAGGCCAACGGGTGAAATTGCCGATAGGCAATTTAGTCGGCTGTCGCCGACAATTCCGCCCCCGCCCATAAAATACGTTATTTTGCTTGTGAAAACAAAAAAAGTATGATATAATGCAAACAAAAAGGAATAAAGATATGGAAAATAATGAAATTACACAAGAACAAAGAGAAGCAGACGAAGTAGTAGCAAGAAGAGCCAAAATTCTTGATATGAAAGAAAATGGACTTTTGCCTTACAAAGATAGATTTGAAAGAAGTCACACAATTTTGGAAGCAAGAAATTTGACTGACGGCGAAAGATGTCGCATTGCTGGACGTATTGTCGGCAGACGTGGATTTGGCAAACTTATGTTTTTGGACCTATTTGATGTCTATGGCAAAATCCAACTAGAAGTTACACTCAACAATCTTGGCGAAGAAAAATTTGCAAAAATCAAAAAATATATGGATATTGGTGACTTTGTAGGAGTAGAAGGTGAAATTTGCCATACAAAAGTTGGTGAGTTGACTGTTAGATGTTTTGACTTTGTCATTTTGTCAAAAGCACTTCGCCCATTGCCAGAAAAATTCCACGGAATTAAAGATGACGATTTGAGATATCGCCAAAGATATTTGGATTGTATTGCCAATGAATCTACTCGTGAAACAATGAAAAATAGATTAAAGGCAGTAAAATTTATTCGTAACTTTATGGATAGTCACGGATTTGTGGAAGTGGAAACACCAATTTTGCAAGGAGTTGCATCAGGTGCCGCTGCAAAACCATTTATCACCAAGCACAATGCTTTGAACAAAGATTTTTATCTTAGAATTGCACCAGAATTGGCATTGAAAGAGATTATTGCTTGCGGATTTGACAAGGTTTATGAAATTGGCAAAAACTTCCGTAACGAAGGTATGGACCCAAGCCATTTGCAAGAGTTTACTGTTATTGAATGGTATGCTGCATATTGGAATTTTGAAGACAACATCAAATTTTCTACCGAATTGTTCCAAGGACTAGTAAAAGAAATCAAAGGTAGTTTAAAATTTGATTATCAAGGCACAGAACTTGATTTTAGCGACATCAAGAGACTTGATTATTGTGCGGAACTATCCAAAATTGTTGGAAAAAATATCCTAGATTTTGAAAATATGGAAGATTTGAAAAAAGTTGTCAGCGAAAAGCACTTGCTTGATGAAGGTGAACTTGAAGGTGCAAAATCTCTTTCTGCAACTATTGACTTGCTCTTCAAACGAACATTGCGTGACAAACTTATTCAACCAGTTATTGTATACAATTATCCTGCTTGCCTTGTTCCACTTGCAAGGAGAAACGATGACGACAACAGACGTATAGATATGTTCCAATTTGTTGTCAATGGTTGGGAAATTGACAAAGCATATAGCGAACTTGTTGACCCAATTGTTCAAAGAGAAGCATTTGAAGAACAAGCAAGAAATAGGGCAAACGGAGATGAAGAGAGTTTTGGTGTTGATGAAGACTTCTTGCTAGCAATGGAACACGGTATGCCACCAATCTCTGGATTAGGATTTGGAATTGACAGACTTGTTGCAATGCTTACTGACCAACTAACGTTGAGAGATACAATCTTCTTCCCATTGGTAAAATAAAAATAAGACGGCTATAAACCGTCTTTTTTGTTGTGTATTAGGGTGGGGGCGGAATTGTCGGCAGCCGCCGACTGAATTGCCTGTCGGCAATTCCACCCGTTGACCTGCGGCCAACGGGTCATTCCGCCCCCGTCATATTAACCGAACAAAGTATTGTAATCATCAAGAGATAACAAAACTTGTCTTGGTTTGCTTCCGTCTTGTGGAGAAATAAATCCATTTTGTTCCATTTGGTCAATAATACGAGCAGCACGCGCATAACCAACACCAAATCTACGTTGTATCATAGTGATACTTGCTTGATTGGCAGATATAAACCAACGAAGAGCATCTTTCATAATTGGGTCAAAGGCTTCGGCTTGCCCACCGCCAGCAGTATTATTTGTCTCTTTTTGTGGCTCGGCGACAATAGCATTGGTTGTTTCATCGTCATAATCAGTCGGATTGTTTGCTTTGATAAACTTCACAACAGCACTAACTTCTTGACTAGAAATATATGCACCTTGCACACGTCTAGGCTCAGGCATATCATTTGGCTTAAACAACATATCTCCACGCCCAAGCAATTTTTCTGCACCGCCCATATCAAGCACAGTTTTGCTGTCAGCAAAGTTGGTGAGAGCAAAGGCAATACGAGATGGAAGGTTGGCTTTGATTGTTCCAGTGATGACATCCACGCTAGGACGTTGAGTTGCAATAACAAGGTGAATACCAGCCGCACGAGATTTTTGGGCCAACTTCATAATACGTTCTTCCATTTCACGCTTTGTTTCAATCATTAGGTCGTTCAACTCATCAATCACAATTACGATATAAGGCAATTTGTCAACTTCGCCGTCTTTAACTATTGGAAGATTGTTGTAGTCTTTGATATTCACCACTTCGTTTTGTTTCAAGAGTGAATAACGATATTCCATTTCCTTAATAGCCCAGTTTAGAGCATTGATTGCTTGCTCTTTGGTTGTAATAATGTGTGGAGTAAGAAGATGTGGAAGATTAGCATAGACTGAAAACTCAACAGTTTTTGGGTCAATAAGGATAAGTCTAACATCTTCTGGACTAGACTTGTAAAGCATACTCACAAGCATAGTGTTTAGACACACAGATTTTCCGCTTCCAGTAGAACCTGCAACAAGTAGGTGAGGCATTTTGTCAAGATTGCAAAACTGAATTGTGCCATTGATATCTTTCCCCAGCACAAAACTCATAGGATTTGCACGCTTTTGGAAGTCAAGACTTTCCACCATTTCTCTCATTGCAACCGAAGTAACATTTTTGTTTGGAACTTCAATACCAACTGCATTTTTGCCCGGAATAGGTGCTTCAATACGTATTCCACCATTTGATGCTAGCACCATTGCAATGTCGTCTGCGTGTAGTTGCACTTTTTTGACACTAACGCCAGTTGGCATTCCAATTTCATAACGTGTAACCGCTGGTCCAACTTGAACAGCCTTAACTTTTGCAGGAATTTTGAAGTCGTCAAGCACTTTTTCCAATTTTTCTATGTTTTCTTGACATTCTTCATCGGTCACAACTTCAACGTTTTCAATATAGTTCAATAAGTCAACTGGTGGCCTAACATAAGGTGGGTGATGCTTTTTTGGTCGGCCAAGTGGATTTGGTTTTGGCTCTTCAACAATCTCTTTTGTGAGTATTGGTTTGTCATCAAATTTTGCAATAGGTCTAATTTCGGTTGAGTCAACACTATTTCCAAATGGAATACTGAATTTGGTGTCCAAAGTTTTTGGAGTTTCTTCCTTAATTTCAATAGGCTCAGGGATGTCAATCTCGTTTTCTTCTTCAATAGGCTCTTCATTTGTTAGGGCATCAAATATATCAAAATTGCTTTCTTCTTTTATTTCTTCTTTGATGTTTTCTTCAACTTCTCTTATGTCTTCAATAGGTTGGGTCAAGTCTTTCCCTTCAATAATTTTTGCGTCATCAAAGTCGCTTGTGTTGTCAACAATTACGTCATCGCTAGGTTTTTTTACACTTTGGAATGGTTTTTCGTATTTGTAGTCAGGGATAACAATTTCTGGCGGAGTCAAAATATATTCTCGCTTGGACATTGGTCGTGATTTTGGCAACTTTTCACTAATATTGTCAATGTGCATACTAGAACTAATTATTGATGATTCATTTTTTTCAAGCCCGAGTTTTTGTTTGGCAATTTTTTTCTTCAAATCTTCTTGCTTGTGCTCAAATGTGATGTTTATGTCGTTTGTGTTTTCGTTCAATGTTTTAAATTCTGTAAAATTAAAATTGGATTTGGTGTCTTTGACAGGTGTGTTGCGTGCAACAATTATGCTGTCAATCACCAACCAAACGGAAATAACCAGCCCAATAATGTTGAAAATATATGCACCAACAACGGTCAAATATTTTACCACTGGATAGGTGAGAAGGCTCAAAAGAAGCCCACCGCCAGAAGTTTTGATGCGATAACTATCCGCAAGATAACTTGAATAACTTGTGGTGGAAATTTTGTGAGTTAGAATTAGGTGCAAAATAACGAGCGCAAAAAATAGACTTAAAGACAAAGACACCAAATAACGTTTGTTGAGAGTGTATTTTTTGTTTGACATAATTGCAATCATAAACACACAAGTTGCAAGACAAAGTGGATAAGCAAAAATTCCAAAGACCCCCAAATAAAATCTTTGAACGAAATTGTCAAACATCAACAAAACAAATGATAGCAAGCAAAAAGCAATAACTGACAAGCAAACAAGTTTTTTCTTTTTATCCTTGCTCATTGGCTGCTTCGGTTGTTTTTCTGGTTTTTTGTTTGAATTTGTATTTAATGTAGATTTGTAAATCGGCACATTACACCCCTTTAACTAATTATAGCAAAAATAAAAAATAAAAGTATACTAATTTTTGATTATTATACTTTAATTTTTTTTAAATTTAATAAAAACTGTCACATTTTGTCAAAATAATTGTGAAATTATATCAATTTGCTATTATAGGGCGACCGCCCGGCCCTTGCACCAGCCGTCCGACCGCCCCCCTGTCTATTTCATATTACATATTGAATCATAAACTCTCTTGGAATTTTCAGTGTCATAAAGTGGAAACAATTCTTGGATGTCATAACTAATTGTTTTTGGATTGGACAATATCTTTTCCATATTTTTCAACAAATCTTCTTGATTGTTTGCCCACAAACTGTATGGGTTGTTATGATAATCAAAATATCCGGCATCATATTGGCCTTTTCTAAACTTGTCTTCATCAAATTGAAAGAACAAAACTGGCTTTTGCATATAGACAACATCCATAAACACGCTCGAATAGTCAGTGATAAGTATTGAGCAAGTTCTAAGAAGTTGTTGCACATCAAAGTTTTCACGCTTGGCAATTTTTATGCGGTCACTTTTGCAAACAAATTTTTCCATAAATGTTTGCATATTTCTATGTGGATAAAACACAAGGTGTTTGTTGTATTTTGCTAGCAATTCATCAAGTTTTGGATTGTTTAAGAAACTACTCAAAGTTTTGTAATAATCCGAAGTCTCAAAGTTTTCCTTTTTTAGCACACCAGCACTATTCATTACAGTGCATTCAGGACCATTAATCCAAGTGCGCCAAGTTGGCATAAACAAAATTTCGTCAGGGTCAACAATATTTTGGTGAAGATTGTCAAAGCGGGGGAGCCCCAAAAGTTGAACCTGATTTTTTTGATAACCAAATTTTTCTTGTATAAAGTCATATTCGGGTTTTGCCGAAGTTAAAAACCAGTCGATTTTGTTGCGATGAGCATACAACCATTTTACATCATTAATGGTGACCCCATGTTGCAAAAAACAAAACTTTGATTTAATTATTCCCCATTTGTCTAGATATTTTGCGATGCCGTTTTCTGGTCTGCCAGAGGCCTGAGAAGAAATGTTGTGACTTGACAAAATATACCAAAACCAGTGCATTAAGGAGTTGTATTGAACAACAAAGCCTAGTTTTTTGATTTTTTCATAATCACTGGATTTTTTGTCGATTGCAAAGTGAACAAGTTTTTCAGGATGGTTTTCTCTTACATATTTATAAAACCAATAACCATTATCTCTTGCTTCATATCTATCTTCGCACACAAGCCAGCTCTCGTTTATAAAAATTTTAAACAACATCGCGACAGGGTACACCACCAAAAATTTTATTAAACTATAAATCTGTCTTATTCTTTTCATAATTTACCCCACAATATATGGTGTAGGTAGTGGTGTCCCCCCCCCCCATATAGTATTTATAATCTTCTGTTCCATTGGTAAGGTCAAGGCAATTATAATTATTTTGTGTCATATATTTTACTGTTTCATTAACCAAAATCATTCCAGTGCTGTAACGCGAATATTTTTCATCAATAGCAAGTCTAGGAATCATAATTTCATTCTTCTTTATATTTCCACCCATAAAGGCGACGGGCTTTCCATCGAAAGAAACAACCGAAGTAAAACTGTCATCACGACAAAAACACACATTTTTTATTGGGTCTGAGAAAGAAAAGAGCAATTTTTTTATTGGATTCATTTTGTATCTCCCAACACGCCTGTTTAAATAAATTTTTTGCAATTTTTTTGCCAATGTTTTATCAAGTGGTCCATAATAAGTATGAAATTCAATAGAAAAATTGTCAGTTTTAGCCCTATTGTAAGCAGTGCGTAAATTCTGCCTTGTATGTTTTGAAAGACTCGCAAAATATTCATCATAATTATCATTAAAATTTATTTCAACACAAGGAGTGTGTGGAATAAATTGAGTCAATCCATCAACTTTTTTGTAGGTGTTATATTTTTGGTTTAATCTATCCACAAAAACTTCTTTTTTTTCTTGATTTGCAAGAAGTTGAAGATAAGTCAAAATCTCTTCGCCAGTAAGTTGTGCGTCTGCCGGAATATCAAAATAGTCCAAAGTATATAATGTGTGCAATTGATTGTCTTTGTTTGTTATAGGCAAAATCATTCTTACTTTCCCATTTTCAACAAAATAATAATAAACAGGTTTTGTGTTTGGCTTTAAAAATATTTTTAGTTTTTGTTTAAAACCTGATACAAACTCACAAACATACTCATAAGAAGCATTGTTTACAAGATTCGGATTTTCCTTGTATAGTCTTTGCCAATCATTTTTTAGGTGTTTAATATTGTTAGTTTTTTTAATTTCTATCATTTGTTGTTCTCCTTAATAATATC
>CAYQCO010000021.1:0-14824 GCA_964416085.1 uncultured Lachnospiraceae bacterium
AAAAATCAGTATTTTACACCAAAATAAATAATAAATATTAAAATAAATTAAATTACAATCAAATTAAAATTAAATAAATAAAAAAACAAGACAAATAAAAAAACAAAAAATAAACAAAAATTAAAAGGAAAAAGAATATGCAAAAGATTAAACAACATCTATCAAACAACAAAGCAACATACATATCCTGTGGTGTTGTGCTTTTTGTGTTGTTAATTATGTTTGCGACCAAACATATTTGGCCGTTTGGCAAAAACACTTTTGGCATATTTGATTTGAGCAACCAAATAATTCCGCTTGCAAGTTTGGTGTATGATTTTTTTGAAGGCAAGGCAAGTTTGTTTTATTCCAACAGACTGGCGTCAGGGATGAATACTTTTGCATCGCTCGTATATTTTATTGTTTCGCCATTATATTTGTTGATGTTTTTGGGCGGACGAAGCAATATGATTTATTTAATCAATTTGGTGGTTGTGGCGTATTTTATTTGTATGACAATTTCAATCAATTATATGATGAAAAAATTGTTTAAACTAAACACACCTTTTCAAGTAATTATTTCATTGTGCTATTGTTTTTGTGGGTATATTTTGCAAAATTATACTTATCTTGTTTGGTTAAATTATCTTGTGCTTATGCCACTCATTGTGGTTGCTTTCAAAAGACTTGTCGAACAAGAAAAATATCTCACATTTTCATTCTTGATTTTTGGATACATTGTTTCTTGCTTTGGTGTTGGAACAACCACAATGTTTGTGTTGCTGGGGATATTTTATCTCTATGTGCTGCTGTGTGTGGAAAAGGACAAACAAAAAAAGACACTCACAAGACTTACTATTGCACTGCTGTTTGCGGTTTTGTTGAGTTCAATAATCATTGTTCCTGTTTGGTTGTCTGCACGGCTGGGCACAAGGTCAGGGCAACTGTTTGATTATGTGTTTACAAGCAAAATTGACCGCGGCTGGCCAAAAAAGATTATGTATGTGATTTTGGATTTTGCATTTAGCACTATCAGTGTTTTGTTTGCAATTTTTAGCAACAAAAAGGACAAGACCAACAAATTTTTGTCAATAGTTTTGGCATCCCTTGTGTTTATCCATTTTGTTGATGCTTGCTTGATGCTGCTGTGTTTTGGAATAAACAATGGGTATTATTGTCGTCTAAATTTTATACTTTTGACGGTTGCAATCGTTGCAATTTGCAAGCTTTTTGCGGATATGCAAAATAGCGTTGTTCAAGTTAAGGCAGAAGAAAACCAAAGTTCGTGGATAAAGAGAAATTGGAAAAATATTTTGGCAACAAGCGTTATTGTTATATTTGCAATAGTGTTTGTGACAATGGTTTTTGGTGACAAGTTTAATGTAAAAGAAATTGCGCGCCTAGTAGTGTTGCACAATGAGGTTGAAGAAGATGCTTTCACTATTATCAATGCTGCATTGTTTGTGATTGTTCCGTTCTTAATTATATTTGTGTTGTTCAAGTTCAAACAAATTCATTACAAGGCAATGCAAATTGCGATTTGTGTTTTGCTTGGTTGTCAAGCGGTTTTGGGCGGAGTGGTTTTTGCCAATATGAATTTTGATATGGAATATATAAACAATGGAACAGAAATGGTGAGCGAATATTATGGCGATTATGACAAAGGCTATGGGCCGATAAAAAATATAGGGCCATATTATGACACATCCAATTCAAGCGTGTTTACTTCGATGTTGCCAAAAAAGACTTATGACACATATTCTTATCTCGGCTATGACACCAAATTTAATTATGTCAACACACCAATAGACGTGGGCACAGTGTTTGCGGACAGTTTGATAGGGACAAAATATAGGGTGACGACTTGGCAACAAGACGATATGTGGACAACTATTGACCAAAGCGGATATTACAATTTGCAAAAATTCAACTTTGCAACAACAGGAGCATTTTTGATTGACAAAGACTACAAATGGGACTGGTCAAAAAATGTTTTTGAAAATCAAAACCAACTTGCACGTGCAATGGGGGCTGAAAATGATATATTTGAAATATTTGACCTAAACAGCATTGCTAGTGGCACTGACAACGCAAATGTTACCATAAACAAAATGAGTGTTTATGCAAAAAATGGTGTCTATATTGCGTATTCTGGCAAAACCGGTCGCATAGAAATTTTGACATCTGGCGAAAATACAATATTCTATTTGACGGTTGATGAAGATTGTTATGAATATATAGAAAAATCTTCAATAAATGCTGTGCCAAACAAAAATGCAGTGTATCAAATGAGAGATGTTAGTTTTAAGGTCGGTGACGGCGGACTTGATTTGAGCAAGGTTCATATTGCCAAATTGGATTTGAACAATTATGCTGAACAATTTGAAAAAATCAAACGAAATCAAGTTGAGATTGAGTATTATTCAAATGGTTGCAAGTTTAATATTGACCTAACAGAAGACAAAAAATTGTTTGTTTCAAACGTCAATATCAAGGGAATGAGTGCAAAAATCAATGGCAAAAAAGTGAAAGTAGAAGATGTGGCGACTGGTTTTGTAGGGCTAAATTTGAGCGCTGGACAAAATTCGGTTGTTGTGTATTACAAGAGTCCAATTTTGTGGCCGTCAATTATTGTGTGTATTTTGTGTATTGCTATTGCAATTTTGGTGGTTGTCCTGTATAATAAAGGCAAACTTAACTGGTTGGACAAAATTGTGGACAAAGCGTATTTGATTTATGGCATTGGATTAATTTGCTTCCTGTTTGCGTTCGCCGGTGTGTTGACCGTTGTAAAAATAATAGTATGATAAAAGAAGAGTTTTTAAAAAGAATGAAGTCAATCTTGCCAGAAGATGAGTATGGCAAGTTTTTGCACGCACTAAACCAACCATACAAACGTGGCTTGGTGCTAAACAAAAAGAAATTGAGTGAAGGAAAACTTGAACAAACTTATAGTCTCAAAAAACTCCCCTATGGTGATGCTTGCTATGAAATTGGCGGAGAGTCGCTTGGTGGCGAAATTTTTCATAGGGCAGGCGCATTTTATCTTCAAGAGCCGTCAGCAATGATACCTGGAATTGTCCTACCGCTCAAAAATGGTGACAAGGTGCTGGATATGTGTGCTGCACCAGGTGGCAAAACTTTTCAAATTGCAAGAAGGCTAAGCGGAACACTTGTGTCCAACGAAATTGATTATACAAGGGCCAAAATTTTGCTCTCAAATGTCGAGAGACTGGGTCTAAGCAACACGATTGTCACCAATTTTTCACCAAAAGAGTTGAGTGAACTATATCCTAGCAAATTTGATTGTGTGCTTGTGGATGCACCTTGTTCTGGCGAGGGTATGTTTCGAAAAGAAGAATATGCACAAGAACAATGGACCCCAGAATATACAAAAAAGTGTGCACAAATGCAACAAGAAATCCTTGCCTGCGCTGACAAAACGTTGAAAGACGGCGGATATCTTGTCTATTCCACTTGCACTTTTTCAACAGAAGAAAATGAAGAAAATATAAAAATGCTTATTGACAAGGGCTACAAATTGGTGGATGTTGGATATATTGCAGGCCAAAGTCCTGCCGCAAAACTTGACGATTGCGACACATCTTTTTGCAAAAGATTTTATTTTCACAACTCGTTTGGCGAAGGGCAGTTTGTTGGAGTGATAAAAAAATGCACAAAAAGTGCTCCAAATTATGCCAAAGAAAGACCAATAGAAAAACTTGGCAACTCATACAAGAAACTTGTTGTTGAGTTTTTGTCCAACTATACAATGGGTCTAACAAATCAAATTGAAGACAAGTTGGTTGCTCAAAACGATGCAATATATTATTCGCCCGACCCAAGCTTGTTGACAAGAAGCAAGGGGGTTATAAGTTATGGTGTCAAGTTGGGAGTGATTGTCAAAAACCGCTTTGAACCTTGTCACAATCTTTGGACTGCTTTTGGCGAATACTTTAAGACAAAAGTGGAATTGGAACGGACTGATACTCAAAAGTATCTCAAAGGCGAGGCAATATCAAAAGACGTGCCAAACGGCTGGTGTGCTGTTTTGTTTGATAGCGTGGTTTTGGGTGGTGGCAAGGTGGTAAATGGGCTTGTTAAGAACCATTATCCCAAAGGTTTGAGAAAATAGATAAAAAATCGGAAAAAATATAAAAAAATAAAAATAATTAAAAATAAATAGAAAATAATACAAAAAAATTATAAAAAAATACATTTTTTAATAAATTTTAATAAAAAACACAAAAAATTTCAAAAAACTTTTAAGAAAGGTATTGAATTTTTTTTCATTTTGGTGTATATTATGGTAGTAAAAAAATACAAAAGGTTATAGGAGAATATTTATGAGTTATTTAACAGCATTAGGTTGTGTCCTTGCTATCATCGCAATTGTTATTGTTGGTGGTGTAATAATTGCATATCTTGGCAAGGTCATTATTGGCATATTTGATGCCGACAGAACTCTTGACAGAAAGAAAGAAGACGATTCTGAGCAAGAAATTGTAAACATTAGAGACAACGTCTACAATCAAACACAAAACAGGATTGACCCTCAACCTGTTGAAAGTAAACCTTCAAAATCTTTTGAAGATGAAGATTTCAATTATGCACAAGATGTGGATGCTAGCGTTGCCAAAAGAGAAAGAGAAGAATTGGAAAGAGAAATCAAAAACTCTACCCCAGCATCAAAACCTGTGGACAATTCTGATGACTTCTTTGCTGATTACAAAAAGACTTTGGCAAAAGACGAAGAACCTGACGACCTAGATTTGATGAGTATGATTGACGAAATCTCAAACGATGTTATTGACGACAAGAGAGAAGAAGACAGACAAAAAGAAGAACAACTTAGCAAATCAAATTCTTCTATGCTCAACAAATATACTATTGACGACATCCTTGCTGACGTTGAAGATGATGACGATGACGAAGAAGTTGAAGTAAAGCCAAGCGCCAACGATGAAAGTTTGGAAGAAATGCGTAGCATAAAAGCCGACATTATGACAATGCTTGAAGAACTCAAAGGAACAAAGCAAGAAGACGAAACAAAAGTTGACGAAAATGTTGAAGAAATGCGTAATATCAAAGCAGATATTATGAATATGCTTGAAGAAATGAAAAACAACAAAGAACAAGAAACCATTCAAGAAGAAAAAATCAGCGAAGAAGTTGCAAGACGTGTTGACGAAAAGTTGAGCGAAAACCTTCAAGTTATTGAAGAATTGAAACGTGCTTTGGAAGAAAAAGAAACAGAAGTAGAAAATGCCAAGAACGAACAAGCGGCTTTGGAAGAAAAATACAACCAAATCAACAAAGAAATGGTAGAACAACTTCAAAATCAAAACAGAGAAATTGAAACTTCTATACATACAACAATGAATGAATCTTTTGACCAAATTCACGAATTGAAATTGCAACTTGCAGAACTCACCAAACAACTTCAAGAAGAACGTTCTATGAACTGGAAAGTTGTAGAGACAGCCAAAGTTGAACCAGAAAAAATTGTGGAAGTAAAAGAAGAAAAAGAAGCCGAAGTGGTTGACATCGTGTCACCAGAAGTGCTTGAAGAAATTCACGAAGAACAAGTTGTTCACGAAGTTGAAGAGAGACTTGAAGAAACAACTATTGAAGTTAGCGAACTTGTAAAGAAAGTTGAAGAAATCACCAACAAGCAAATTATTGAACAAGAAAGTGTGGCAGAAGTGGTTGCAATGCAATATTCAACCGAACAACAATACTTGAACCGTATTGAAGTTTTGGAAGAAAGATTAAAACTTGCCAAAAAAGACTTGAAATTGAATGACAAAGAATACAAACCACTCGAAAAAGTAAAACGCACACTTGACAGAGACAAAGCAAAACTTAGAAGAAAAGAAGCAATTGCTGCCAAGAAAAAAGTTGCACTTTATGGTGTAAACAACTATGTTGACATTGACAAAGAAAAAGCAGAAAAACTTGCACACGAACTTGAACTCCTTGACGGATTGAGATTGAGTGTAAGCCATTGCGAAGAAGTTATGAACAACAACAAAGAAAGATATCCAATCTTGGAACACACTCACATCATCCTTGCCAATAACATAAAAGATTTGGAAGCAGATATTGCTCAACTTAACAAAGAATTGCAAATTTTGAGAGATAAAAACGAAGACTAGTTTTTAAGGGGCGACTTATGTCGCTCTTTTTTTGTTGGTTAATAGGCAGGGGGGCGCAAGCAACGCTCACAAAGGTGAGCGTTTGTGTTGCCCTGCGGGCAACACCTGTGCGGCAGCACAGACTTGCGCCCCCACAAACCCAACAAATTTTGAGATAACTATTGGTAATTTTAAAAACTTGTGATATAATAAAATTATGTTAAAGATATTCAAGAAAAAGAAGAAAAAAATAGGCCTATGCTTAGGCGGTGGTGGAACACGTGGCTTTGCTCACCTAGGCGCACTAAAAGCATTGGATGAGTATGGCATAAAATTTGACGAAGTTGCCGGCACAAGTGTTGGCAGTATTGTTGGAGCAATGTATTGTGCAGGATTGAAGTTTGACGACATTTACGCCCTATCCAAAAACCTTGTTCCAAAAGATATAAGAAAGAGCAAATTTGGTTTTATGCCCAGCGCGACTGACGGACTGCAAAATTTCGTAAAAAACAGCATTAAGTATACAAAAATTGAGGACCTGCCGATTAAACTTTGGGTAGTTGCAGTGGATTTAAACACTGGAATAGAACAAGATTTTGAAACTGGCGAAATAGAAAAAATAGTTGCAGGCAGTTGTGCTGTTCCTGCCGTTTTTCAACCGGTCGAATACAAAGAGTTTAGACTTATTGATGGCGGAGTTATGAATAATATTCCCGCCAATTTGTTGAGAGCAAGCGGTTGCGATGTGGTGATTACTATTGACGTAAATTCCACACGTGGTGGTGGAACAACCAGCACAAAAACCATTGACGGACTGATGGCAAGTTTTGGAATAATGATGAAAAACAACTCAAAAGCAGGTTATACATATAGCGATATTGTCATACAACCAGATACAAAAAAATACAAGTCAACCAAGGTTGAAGGTGCTGACGAAATGATAGAAGAAGGTTATTCCGCTTGCATAAAAGCAATGCCAAAAATTTTGGAATTATTAAAACGAAAAAAGATTAAATAATATATGAAAAAATCACAAAAGATAAAATTGATAGTTTGTTTGCTAGTGGCAGTGCTAGGGATTTTTTCTTTTGCAATAGAAAGTTCAATAAATATTTGCATAGAAAAGTTGATGAACAATTTGTCAATAGTCATAAAACAAGACAACCTTGTTGTGCATATTATTGATGTTGGCGAAAGTGATGCAATGGCGGTCAATTTTCCAAACGGACAAGTTGCGCTCATTGATACTGGTCTTGAAGATACGGCGGATGTTGTTATGGAATATATTGACACAAATGTAATCAATGACCAAAAGGACAAGGTTATCGACTATATTTTTATTTCACATTGTGACAGTGACCACACTGGCGGTCTTACAAGAATAATAAATAATTATGACGTCAAAAATGTGTATAGACCTAGACAATATGCTTCTTTTGAAGACCCAATTCAATTTGGATATGAGGCCACAAATAAAGCGTATACCAACGGAATTTCTGCAATAATAGAAAAAGACATCAATCTAAATGTGGTTACAGACGAAATGAAACTTAATATTGGCGGGGTGGTGTTAAAATTTTTTAGTCCACTCATTCAATATGAAGACTCAAATGATTATTCATATTTTTTAAAGATGATGTATAAAGACAAATCGTTTTTGTTCACAGGTGACGCATCAACAACTGTTGAAGAAGATATAATGTCAGAGCACGCAAAAGAGTTGAAGAGTGATTATCTAAAAATTGCTCACCACGGAAGCAAATATTCCACATCAGCCGAATTCGTTGCTTGTGTGCAACCAAAATATGCAATAATAAGTGTTGGGAGCAATAGATTTGGGCATCCGACAAGTATTGTGCTGAATAATTTGGAAGACGTTGGAGCAGAAGTTTTAAGAACGGACGAAAAGGGCGATATGGCAATAAAAATGATAGACGAAAAACTGCTCACTGACACATATTATTTGACAGGAATTCCACTAAGTTGGGGTCTGCTGTGTATTGTTGTGGAAATCGTGGATTTAATTATTGTTATAAAATTTGTCCCAATAGCAATAGAGAATAGAAGAAAAACCAAAAAATTGACAACAAAAAATTAAGATAGGGCAAATTTGCTTGATAAATGTCGAACAATTTTGTATAATTATTTAAAATATTGCTTATGAGGTGAATTTTGAAAAAAAATATTGCAATCATTTGTCTTAATGACTATTTAAGAAAAGAAACAGCAAAACAACTTGCCAATGCAAAAAAAATGCACTATCTTGATGTGGATGAACTTGTTGACTTTGAACTCATCAGTCGAAAACAAGTTGCTATTCAATGTGGCGATGTGTTTTTGAAGAAAATTGAGAGAGAGTGTATTTCTCGTGTAATGGAATATGAGAGTTGCGTTTTTTCTATATCTGTTGATTTGTATCTCGCCAATGACAATAGTGTGTTGCTCAATGATTGCAAGATTGTTTATCTGTCAACAGAAATGCACAATATTGATTTGTCAACTGTCAAGAACAAAAATGAAAGGTTAAAACTTCAACAAGCAATGGATATAAACAACAATATCAATGAGTTTTTGATAAAGACTTCAAAATATGTGGTGGAAAATGCAGATATGAAGTCTATTGATGATATTGTAAATGAGATAAAGTCAAAAAAATAGGGTGGGGGCAAAAGAACGGTCGCAAGGCGACCGTTTTTCTTGTCCTGCGGACAAGACCGCCCGCGGATTCGCGCCCTTACACCGCGCGAAACCGCGGGCGCTTTTGCCCCCGTGCATAAAAAAAGCAGTTCAAATAGTCTAGTAAAAGGGGATAAAAACCTAAATAATCATTTTACATTTTCAACTAAGGAACTGCATTTTTATTGTAAGAAATCGGCTCACACTTTTTTCTTACATAGATATAATGTGCAAAAATTTGAGCATTATTCATCAATATTCAAATTTTTTCTTCTCATTTCAGCGTCAAGAGCACTATGACTCAAAAGTTGTTCCTGATTTTCTGGATTGGTCTTTTTTACAATCCTAAACCTATTTTCACTCAAAGCAAATTCTTGATAGGTCAAATCACTAGGCTGACTGTCTACAATCAACTTTTCTTCTCGTGTTGGGTCATATCTAAATAAGGTAGTATAGCCAGATTTTGCAGCATCAGAACAATGAACTTGACTCTTCGACATATCAAAACCGTGATTTATGCAAGGAGCATATGCAAGAATAACACTTGGTCCGTCAAATTTTTCGGCTTCTTCAAATGCTTTTGTGCATTGGTCAGGATTTGCACCAAGAGACACTTGCGCAAGATAAACGTTTTTGTAACTTGCAAGCATATTAAGGATGTCTTTTTTCATAGTCGACTTTCCAGCAACATTAAATTTTGCCGATGCACCGCGTGGAGTAGATTTGCTAGTTTGACCGCCAGTATTGGAATACACTTCTGTGTCAAGAATTAAGATGTTGACATTTTCGCCACTTGCTACAACGTGGTCAAGTCCGCCAAACCCAATATCAAATGCCCAGCCGTCACCACCAATAATCCAAGTAGACGGACTAACAAACAGACGTGTGTTTTCAAAGACTTCTTTGTCTTGTTCTTCAATTATGTGAGTGCATTTATAAAAGTTCAAGCGATTTATCAACTCTCTATTTTGTGTGTGGTTTTCTGTGTCAGCAAGGAAAGTAGACACAATTTCTTTTATTACTTTTGAATATTTGTTTTTGTGCTTTTTGAGTAAGTCGATGAAGTTTTGCCTTTCATTTTTCAATGAATAAGCCATTCCAAATCCAAACTCAGCATTGTCTTCAAACAAACTGTTGGCCCAACTAGGTCCAAGACCTTCTTTGTCCATTGTGTAAGGGCAAGTAGGGAATGTTCCACCATAAATGCTAGAACATCCAGTTGCATTGGCAATAATCATCCTGTCGCCAAACATTTTGCTAACAAGTTTTAGATAAGGTGTCTCGCCGCAACCAGCACAAGCACCGCTAAACTCAAAATATGATGGATAATATTGAAGGGATTTTATGTTGTTCGCTTTGGCAGGATTTGAGGATTTTAATTTCAAAAATTCTTGATAATTGGCTTCTTCTTGCTTTCTAAATTCAAGACTTTCGTTCATTTGCAAGGCTTTTTTCTTGACAGGGCAGGCCTCAACACAAACTCCACACCCAGTGCAATCAAGCGGACTTATTTGGATGCGATAATCTTTTTGGGTCAGGAATGCTTTGCGAGTTTTTAGCGAACAATTTTCACTCTTTTCAAACTCAACAGCAGACAAACAAGAGTGTGGACAAACAGCCGAACATCTTCCACATTGAATACAATTTTCTGGTATCCATTCAGGGATTTGACTTGCAATTCCGCGTTTTTCTTCTTTTGATGTTCCAATAGGCATTTTGCCGTCTGGCGAAAATTTGCTCACAGCAATATAATCGCCTTCTTGCTTTGAGATTGGACGGATAATGTTTTCATAATATTCGCTTTTTTCTACTCTTTTTTCTTGTGGAATTTCTTTTAATATTGAAGTGTCAAGTTGTTTTAGTTCTTTGACAGATTTTTCAACTGCTGTCAAATTGCTAGCGACAATTTCGTCACCTTTTTTTGAATACGTTGCAACAATTCCTTGCTTGATTTTTGCAACCGCTTGCTTAAATGGAATAATGTCCAAAATTTTGAACAAACAAGTTTGCATAATTGTGTTGATTTTTCCGTTCAAAGAATTTTCTCTTGCAATTTTGTTGGCATCAATAGTGTAAACTTTCAAATTTTTGTTCAAAAAATCTTGCTTCATTTGATTGGGCATAATTTCGTTGAGTTCTTCTATTGAATAAGGACAATTTATCAAAAATTTGCCGTTTTGTTTTAAGCAATCTGTCATTTCATATTTTGTCAAAAAACTTGCATTGTTGCACAAAACAATGTCGCAAGAAGTTGAGTTGAATGGCTTTGAAATAGCGGACTGGCTTGTGCGGATGTGACTCATAGTTAGACTGCCACTTTTTTTGCTGTCATAATCAAAATATCCTTGCGCAAAACTTTTTTCGCCCAAAATTTTGATGATATTTTTGGCACTGCTGACACTTCCGTCACTGCCAAATCCATAAATCCTAAGAGCAAATTCATCATCGGATTTATAGATAGGTTTTATTTCAAGACTTGTGTTGGTCACGTTGTCATAAATCCCCAAAGTAAAGTCGTCTTTTTGCTTAAACTTCATATTCTCATAGCAAGCATAAACCATATCTGGTGTGAGTTCTTTTCCACCCAAGCCATAAACTCCGGCAAGGACTTTTGCTTGCCTGTTATGTTTTGCAAGCGCATTAAGAACGCAACTCTTTATAACATCAACACCGTTAGGGTCAAAGTTACGTTCAAGAACGGTGATATTTTTTACACTTTTTGGCAATTTTTCAACAAAAGTTAGGTCATCAAAAGGCTTCAACATTCTTATTTTGATTAGGCCTGTCTTTTTCAAATTTTTTGACACAAGATTTATTGTGTCGCAAGCACTGCCCATTGCAACAACAACATCTTTTGCGTGTGGGTCGCCAAAATATTCTATTGTGTCATAACTTCTGTGAGTGATAGTTTGTTGCTTTTCAAAACTATTCTTTACAATTTGTGTAACATTTTTGTAATATTTGTTGCAAGCAATTCTGTTTTGGAAGAACACGTCTGGATTTTGATTGGTTCCTTTTGCATAAGGATTTACATTTGACATAGCGCGATTTTTAAATCTTTTTATATCTTCAAAATCTACAATAGACTTAACTTCTTCAAGTGTTGATTGCTCAATAGTGTTTAGTTCGTGAGAAGTCCTAAATCCGTCAAAAAAGCAAATAAAAGGTGTCTCACTTTTTAAACTTGCAAGTTGGCAAGCAATAGCCATATCATTGACTTCTTGAACGGATGAACAAGATATAATATTAAAGCCAGTTTTTAGGCAAGCATAAATATCGCTATGGTCACAAAAGATATTTAATGCGTGGGTCGCAAGACTTCTTGATGCTACATAAAAAACTGTTGGAAGAAGTTCGCCAGCAATTTTATACATATTGGGTATCATAAGGAGCAGGCCTTGACTTGATGTGAATGTTGTTGAGAGACTGCCTACTGACAAGGCTCCGTGAAGAGCACCAGCAACACCTGCTTCGGATTGCATTTGTGTGACTTTTAGCGGTTGGTCAAAAATATTTTTTGTGCCAGCAACACTCATTTGGTCACACAATTCACTCATTGTGGAACTTGGTGTGATTGGATAGATTATTGCTTGGTCGTTGAACATATATGCAATATGCGCACAGGCAGAATTGCCGTCTATTGTTACTTTTTTCATGTTATCTCCCTTTTATTTTATATTAATATTTTTATGCAGATAAAGTCAAATAATTTTAATTTTATTTTCAATTTTTTATTCAATATGCTATACTAGGGGAAGAAGGGGGCAGAAGTAACGGTTGCGGAGCAACCGTTTGTCGCCCTTGCGGGCGACCGGCACGCCTTGTGGCGTGCACTTCTGCCCCCGCCCCAAAGGAGAGATATGCGATATTTGATGACGATAGAGTATAATGGCGAAAAATACTCGGGCTGGCAAATTCAACCCAACAAAAAGACAATACAAGGAGAAATTGAGCACGCGATAGAAGTTGCCACAAAAACCAAAACAAATGTGATAGCCTCAGGCAGAACAGATGCAGGAGTAAATGCACTCGGCCAAGTTGCACACTTTGATATTGACAAAAAAATAGACACCCAAAAACTCGCCTATTCGTTAAACGGAATTTTGGACAACGATATAAAGATTTTGAATATTGAAGAAAGCGACATACACGCAAGATTTTCTGCCAAAAGGAAAACATATTTATACAAAATGTATCTGTCAAATATTGACCGCCCATTAAAATTCAAAAGTTTGAGAATAGACGAAAATATAGATATAGACAAGATGAAAAACTGTGCAAAACTTTTAGTTGGCAAGCACGATTTCAAAAACTTTTGCGCATCCAATAGCGGTGCAGAAACAACTACAAGAAGAATTTATTCTTGCAAATTTAAAAAGACTGGCTGTGACTTGGAATTTTTTGTCACAGGCAACGGATTTTTGTATAAAATGGTGAGAAATATTGTAGGATTACTTTTGCAGGTCGGCCAAGGCAAAATCAATGAAAAAGAATTTGAAGAATACGCTTTTGGCGACAAAAAAATGAAATGGACAGCACCAAGTCAAAATTTGTATCTTTTGGATGTAAAATATAATTGATTTCTTGACAAAAAATCAACATAGTTATATAATTAACATATTAGGGAGAAAAATATGAATACACAAATTTCAAAATTACAAGAAGGTCCAGTAACCGTTCAAGGAATGGTTGACACAGTTAGGGACAAAAAAAATATGCAATTCATTGTCCTAAAAGATTTTAGTGGCAAAATTCAACTCTTTGTTGACAAAGTGCAATATCCAGAAATTGGCGAAACATTTTTACGCCTTGTTCCAGGCGCAACAGTAAAAGTTACTGGCGAACTTAAAAATAGCGAATATGTAAAAATGGGCGGAAGAGAAATTTTGGTTGACTCAGTTGAAGTGACATCTTATGCTGAACCAAATCCAATCGCAGAAGACAGCACTATCGACCAAAGAATTGAACATAGATGGCTTGACCTTAGGACAGAAAAAAATAGTTTGATTTTCCAATTCCAAAGTTATTTGGTGAATGCAATGAGAGAGTATTTGCTCAACAATGACTTTATTGAAATTCATACTCCAAAGTTTATTTCAACCGCTAGCGAAAGCGGAAGCGAAGTCTTTGAAGTAAAATATTTTGACAGAAAAGCCTATCTTGCTCAAAGCCCACAATTCTACAAACAAATGGCAATGGCTGGCGGTTTTGGTAGAGTTTTTGAAGTTGCTCCTTGTTTTAGAGCAGAAAAATCCTACACCAAAAAGCACGCAACTGAATTTACAAGTTTTGACGTTGAATTTAGTTATATAGAGTCATTCCAAGATGTTATGAATTTGGAAGCAGAAATGATTGCTTATGGCCTTCAAAAAACCAAAGATAAATTTGGTGACAAGGTCAAAGAAGTGTTTGGCGTGGATATTGTTGTTCCTACTCTTCCATTCCCACAAATGAAATTAAGAGATATTTATGACGAGTTGGAAACAAGATATGGATATACTGTTCCAGAAGAAGAAAAAACCGATTTGACTACCGAGGCCGAAAGACTTTGCGAAAGACTTTCTATGGACAAATTTGGTCACGAGTTTTTGCTTGTTACTGACTTCCCACCACAAAAACGTGCTTTCTATCATATGAGAAAAGACGGCATTTTGCAAGGATATGACCTTATTTGGAAAGGTATTGAAATCACTTCTGGTGCTCAACGTGAACATAGAATTGAAGAATTGAAGAAAAATGTTGAAGAAAAAGGCCTTACAAATGATGTGCAATATTATTTGCATTTCTTTGAAAATGGTATGCCACCACACGGCGGTTTTGCTATTGGTGTAGATAGACTTACTATGTTGCTCTTAAATCTTGCATCACTAAAAGAAGCACAATTCTTGTTCCGTGGTCCAGATAGACTTGACCCATAGTCCGTGTTTTAAATTGGCTTGACATATAGTGGTAAAAATAGATTTTATTAGTATTGCTGGATAAATAGGCTTGTTCAATAAATTGAATGATAGGCGGGGGCGACCGGTCCGCAC
>CAYQCO010000022.1:0-10812 GCA_964416085.1 uncultured Lachnospiraceae bacterium
TGGGATTATAAAAACAAAAAAATAGCAACATAAAGTTGCTATTTTTTGTTACATTTCTGAATAGTTTACTTTTACGCTTGGGCCCATTGTTGATGCAAGATAAATGCTCTTCAAATATGTTCCCTTTGCTGCTGATGGTTTCGCTTTTACAAGTGCTTGCATAACAGCATTGAAGTTTGTAAGTAGTCTTTCAGCGCCAAAACTTGCTTTGCCCAAAATTACGTGAACATTGTTGTTTTTGTCAAGACGATATTCAACTTTACCAGCCTTTACGTCTTTGATTGCTTTTGCAACATCAGTTGTAACTGTGCCACTCTTTGGGTTTGGCATCAAGCCTTTTGGTCCAAGGATTCTTGCGCAACGGCCGATTGTTCCCATCATATCAGGAGTTGTGATACATACGTCAAAATCCAACCAGTTTTCTGTTGTGATTTTCTTAACAATGTCGTCATCTCCAACGATGTCAGCGCCGGCTGCTCTTGCTTCGTCTGCTTTGTCACCCTTTGCTACTACCAAAACTTTTACACTCTTGCCTGTTCCTTCTGGAAGAACAACTACACCACGAACTTGTTGGTCTGCACTACGACCATCAACACCTAGTCTAACGTGCAATTCAACTGTTTCATCAAACTTTGCTTTTGCAGTTGAAACAACTGTATTTAATGCTTCGTTTGGAGCATACGCTTTGGACTTTTCTACGAGTTTTGAATTTTCAATATATTGTTTACTTCTCTTCATACTAGTCCTCCACTACCTTGATGCCCATACTTCTGCATGTTCCAGCGATCATACTCATAGCAGTCTCTACTGTTGCAGCATTTAGGTCTGGCATCTTTAATTCTGCGATTTTTCTAACTTGTGACATTTTGATTTGTCCAACAACGTCTTTGGCTTTTTGTGAGCCTTTTTCCAATCCTGCTTCTTTCAAAATCAATGTTGCAGCAGGTGGTGTTTTTAAGATGAACGTAAATGTTCTATCTTCAAAAATTGTGATAACACATGGGATAATATACCCTGCTTGTTGCGCTGTTCTATCATTAAATTCCTTTACAAATCCAGCAATGTTGATTCCGTAAGGTCCAAGACAAGAACCAATTGGTGGTCCTGGGGTAGCCTTCGCTGCTGGGATTTGAAGTTTTACAACGCCTTTTACTTTCTTTGCCATAAAAATTCTCCTCCTATATGGCTGTGGTTTTTCGATAGACACTGAGATTTTCTATCTCCCACAATTCGTTTTTGGTCGACACCACTCTCACTTTAAGGGCAGATGAATTTCCACAATTGTTAATTGTTTGCAACGCGGATTTGAGCAAATTGCAAATCTACATCTTGCTCTCTTCCAAACATTTCTACGACAGCAGTCAACTTCAAGTTGTCTTTGTCAACAGATTTCACTTTGCCAGTAAAACTTGCAAGTGGTCCGTCCAAAATTTCTACTGTATCGCCGACTTTTACTTCAATATCAACAACGACTTTGCCAAGTCCAAGACGAGCAACTTCATCATCAGTGATAGACACTGGGCGACCTTTTGGGCCAACAAAAGAACTTATATATTGTGTTCTTGTAACTGCGTGCCAAATGTCGTCACCATACATCATTTTTACAATAATATATCCTGGCATCATTTTTCTTGGAACAAGGACCTTTTTGCCACGTTTTTCTTCCAAAACGTCTTCCATAGGAATTACAATGTCAAAAATACGATTTTGAAGTTCATATTTTTCAACTGTTTGTTGCAAGTTGTCCTTGGCGACATTTTCATAACCATTAAAAGTCTTTAATACATACCATTTTGGTTCTTTATCAATATTTTTGTCTACAACAGGCATAAAATTCTCCTTTCAAATTAAGAACAAATAAGTCCCATCAACCAACTGCATAGTTTGTCAAGTCCAAAAATAACCAACAAAAATGCCAAACAAACTACCAATACAACAGAAGTCTTTTTTACAACTTCACCGAAACTTGGCCAAGAAACTTTTTTGAGTTCTGACATAGTTTTGGCAACTTTGCCTGGGCCCTTGTTTTCTTTTGCCTTTTTCTTTTTGTTGTTTTTCTTGTCTTGTTTGTTCTTGTCTTGTTTTGCTACTTTTGATGTCTCTTGCTTTGGTTGACTAGATTGTTCAACTTGTGCATTTTCAACTTTTTCATTGGTTGAAACTTCTTTCTTTTCGTTTTCCATCAAAACACCTCACTATTATTTTGTTTCTTTGTGTGTAGTTCTCTTTTTGCAATTTGGACAGAACTTAACGATTTCTAATCTGTCTGGGTGTTCTTGGGTATTTTTGCTTGTTCTGTAATTGTTGTTTTTACATTCAGTGCATTGCAATGTAAGCACTGCTCTCTTTGTCTTCTTCATAAAATTTCTCCTAAAAAAAACACCGCTTTGGTGTTATCTTAATATAACACATATTCAACAATATGTCAACGATGTTTTTCATTTTTTTTAAAATTTTTTAAGTTTTTTTGTTTTTTTTAAGAAATATATCTGTCAAAATTGTCCGAATTGAACGGATTGTTGCCATTTTGAGCACTGTTTGTGTCCACTTGTTGTTCAGTGTTTTCTGTTTGTTCCACGTTCTCAACAGGCTCAACATTTTCAACTGTGTCGCCTGCTGGCTCTTCAACTGGTTGTTCTTGGCTCAATTCTTCCACATTTTCAGTTTGTTCAGCAACTTCGCTTGTTTGGCTCACTTCTTCTGTTGGTTCTTTAACTTCTGCTTGCTCTTCAAAAGTTTCAGTTGAGTCAATTTCTTGTGCAGAAACGTTTTCCGCATCACGACTTGGCTTGTCAAGAAGGTCGCCGTTTTCCACTTCTTTTAAATTCCTAACAGGTTTTTCTTTTGGTTGTTTCTTTTCTTTTGGCTTTCTTTCAACTTTTTCGTTGCCCAAAACAACTTCTATCAATTTTACTTTTTTGCCCGCAAGTTCGCAAAACAATCTAAAAATTGTCCAGCCAGCAAATAATAATGACAAAACAGAGATAACATTCATCAAAACTTGTGCAAAATCTACAAGTTCGGTCGTGATGTCCATTGCCCAATCATAAGCGCAAAAGATTATTATCCAAAGGACAGACACGACAACATCCAAAACGATGACATCTGTAAGTCTTTTTCTGTTTTCTTTGTTTGAAAATGCAAAAAACATTGCAAGCAAAATCATTGTCACGACTGCGACAAATGGGATGCCAAAACTAGCCCCAAAATAATTTGCAAATCCTTTGACCGCAATGCCCAAAGCAAAAGCAATCAAAGAGAATAATAGTGACAAATTAACCTTTTTTTGTTCCATAAAAACTCCTATAATATAATATGTGAATATTTATTTTGTGTTATCATTATATCACAGTGCAAAAAAATAGGCAAATAATTTATTGAGCAAATTAAATTTTCCCCAATTTACGCCTTAATATTCCACACCAAAATAATCCCAAAACTTCCGATACCGGAAGTTTATCAATGATTTTTTCAACATTTATTGCCGATAACGGAAGTTTATCAATGATTTTTTCAACATTTATTGCCGATAGCGGAAGTTTTATTCAAGAAAAAAGACATCTTATCAAAAGATAAAATGTCCGTTTTTGTTAAAACAAATCTTTTTCGTAATGGATTTTGAACAAATGTGTTGAATTTTCTTCAACCTTTAAACTGTCGGCTATTTCTATATCTGCGACAATCAAAATTTGGTTGCCCACTGCCAAAACTGGAATTCTGTCACGTAAACGTTGTGGAATTTTTTTGTCAATAAAATATTCTTTGAGAGGTTTTGTGCCTGCATCACCAAATGGAGCAAACTCGTCACCTGTTTGTCTAAATCTCCACACTGCACCCATTGGCAACTTGTCAGCATCAATTACGTGGCTGTGAGGTTTGATTTCATTGAACACTTTTGATGACACGACACGAATTGTGCCAAAGCCTTCTATATTTGTTTTGCCTTTTGCAAAAGTATAACCTGTTTCGACCTTTGAATTTCCTTTTAAACTCAAAGTTATGTAGTCATATTCTTTGTGAATTTTTATGTCAAACGGAAGGTCTATTGATGCTCCATTTTCGCTCTCCAAAGCAAAAGACCTAATCAACATTATATGCTTTTTTTCAATATCTTGCAAAGAATAGTGTTGCAAGCATTTCATAAGAATTCTGTTGATTATGGATGGTTTAAAACTAAAATATGATAGTGGAATTTTGGTGACGTCTTTGTTTCTTACCACTCCACCCATTTCTATTTGGTCGTTGATAAACTCATCATCTTCGCTACAAATATGTGCAAAATTGACAAGGTTTCTGTCAACTGACTTAAACTTTTTTCTAATCGTTGGCATAACAACATTTCTAATATAATTGCGAGAATAAGAACTGTCAGCATTGGTTTCGTCTTCAACATAAGGAATAGCGTTGTCGTCTATGTATTCCATAATATCTGTCCTTTCAACTTCCAAGAATGGACGGATATACACCTTGTCACGCACTGGTTCCATACCTTTGGCGCCACCAAGTCCACATCCGCGAAGAAGATTGAGAAGAATTGTTTCTGCTTGGTCATTCAAGTGGTGAGCGGTTGCAATTTTGTCAACCAAACCTTTTTGAATAAGGCCATCAAAAGTCTTGTATCTAACCACTCTTGCGGCTTGTTCTACTGACATTTTTTCTTCTTTGGCAGCCTTTAATGCTTCTACCTTAAACTTGTATGCTCTTATATTGTTTTCTTTGCAATAATCCATAACAAATTGGCTATCCATTGCAGAGTTTTCTCTAATCGAATGGTCAATGTTGATTGCTATAACTTGAAAATCCAGTTGAGATTTGATTGAATTAAGATAATGCAAAAGTGCCATAGAATCACGACCGCCACTGCACGCAACTCCAATAATCTCTCCACTTTCAATTAATTTGTGTGCTTTGATATACTCTAAAACTTGTTCCATAAAAACCACCTAGTAAAATTATATTTTGATTATACATCAAATTCACTTTTTTTGCAATAGTTATTGCTCATTTTGTTGTGAATTTATTTGGGGGGGGCATAAGCAACGGTCGCTTGCGACCGTTTGACTTGTCCGCTTGCAAGCGGACAAGGGGGCACGCTCGCGAAAAGCGGTGCAAGGGCTTTTCGCGAGCGTGCGCTTATGCCCCCCCCCACACAAAAAAAGAAGCAACGAATTACTTCTTTAAAAAATCCAAATACTTTTCATAAATAATATCCGCAGTTTCTTCGGCCGAAAGGTTTGAGTTGTTAATCACCAAATCATAGTTGTCCAAATTGGTGCAATCAATATCATAAATACGTTTGTAACGGTCGCAATCGGCCTTGTATCTTGCCATTGCCATATTTTTGGCATCTTCAAGGGATGTAGCCTTTTCTTTGCCTGTTCTGTCGCTATTGAACAATCTTTCAGCAATCACGTCATCATCCACATCAATATACACATTGAATGCTTTTGGCATAAAAGACCAAGATGTGCGACTTTCAATAATCAAGTTTTCATTAAATCTTGTTTTGTAAATATTTTTCAACTCATCATCAACTTGATAGTCAATTTTTATTGCATCATCACTTGACACAAGTTCCAACACATTTTTGCCCATTTCTTTTGCTTTCTCTTTAAAAATTGCCCCAGTGTTGATACGTGCAAAGTTGTATTTGTTTGCAAAAATTTCGGCCGTTGTGCTTTTGCCACAACAAGGTTTGCCTGCTATTGTAATAATCATATGTTTCTCCTTATAAGTTTTCCAACTGTTTGTTCAGCTCGTCAATTTGTCTTTCTTGCTGAGCAATTTTGTCGTTGAGTTTGTTGATTTTTGCAATTTGAACAAACGAACAAATCAGCATTGTCAAACTAAACAACACAACCAAAACAACAACAGCAATAACTTTAATCTTCGAGCGATTTGATTTTTCTTGCAAAATAGTATTTCCCCCGCTTAAATATTATTCTATAAATAGAATACACTTTTGCGGAAAAAAAATCAAGCAATTTTTGACTTGTTTTGTTAAGAACAAAAACTTCGGCCAAATAAAATATTGTCAAAGATATGTTGTATTTGCCAAAATTAAACAAATTGATTATTATTACAAAAGAGGCCCCATAACAAAGCAAAAACAATCCCCAGCAAATATTTTTGCCAATCAAATTTTGTCGATTAAACTGCAACAAAATTTTTATTAAAAACACAAGCAAAAACACTGCAACTCCAAAAATCAAAGTTGCATAAACTGCTTTTAGTTGATTGAAAGAAACAAATATCATATTACTTAAAAATTCGCTTGAAAATTGGTTGCTTGCTGTCGACAAATCTTATTTGGCTTATTTCGCCTGATATCTCAACAACTTTTTGTTCTAAGTCAAGTTTGCTCATCTCCATATTTGTGCCCACAACTTGCAAGTTGCCTTGGCTTGTTGCCATTTGCATTAGGTCGGGCTTTGCAGAAATCATTTTTTCCACCCCTGACACTGACAATTTGTTTCTGTTTTCCAATGTGATTGTTTGATTTGATTTTTCTTCCACAATTATCTCCTTTTCACTTTATTTATATATATTATTTTTTTATATTTTAAGAACAAATAAAATAATTCGACAAATTTTGCATTATCTATTGAAATTTGCAAAAAATTATGTTATTATAAAAAGCACGTGACACACGAGCAAATTAACACTAAGGAGATTTTTATGTATAATAGTTTATTCCCTAATCATAAATATCGTGCTCCATTTACTTATTCCTCACAACGAGAACGTGACGAAGCAACAAAGGCTGCACGAAAGAACAGAGGCACATCTAAACCAGAAGAAATTGGGTTGGCAATTGTTCCAAATTTTTATTTTTCACACGGAAAGTGGCATCTCAATTTTAACAAACACATATATTCAAGAACAAATGAATTAATGGCACAATTTGGACTTGAAACATTGAGCAAAGTTGAAGCAATGTTGACATTGTATTATGCTCAAAAATTTTATCTAGCACTAAAAATCAACCCACGCAACGAACAATCAATAAAAAATTACAAAGTTTATGATCAAGATCTAAACAGATGGGAATTAGATTTGAGTATGCACAAAATCAACTCAAAGCCAAGCAGAGACCTTGATTTGTTCAGCAATCAAGTCATCAATTCAATAAGAATGTTGATTGAGCAATTGGATAATTATTATAATGTTATGTCAGAAAAAAATCAAAAATTGGCAGAAAAATACAAAAATAAATTAGCAGAACAACTTGACAAAATAACCAATAAAGAATTTGATTTGACACCATTCCACGAACTTGCACATCCATATATGTATGAGAATATAGACAAAATCAATAGTGAAGAAAACATTGAAGTCAAACCTCAATAGCAAAAAATTCGGCTTTATGTCGAATTTTTTATTTTTTTTATTAAATTTTAAAATATATTTGGAATTTGAATTTTTATGGGGTATAATAAAATCAAGGAGATATTATGGAAAAAATCGAAAAAACAAAAAGAAAAAAAGGTTTTAAACCTGTGGGGATATTCTTGTTTGGGATGTTCTTTGGACTACTTTTTACACTTGCGGCTATTGCTGGGGTTGGTTTGTGGGCCTACAACAATCTTACTCTTGACAAACTTGGCATAGAAGTTGGAAGTGAATCAGTTGAAAACAAGACTATCAAAGAACTTGCATCTAGTGTAACTGGAATTATGAAAAACATTGACACTTACACTATTGGACAAATGGAAGAAGACTTTGATATTGTTATTGTTGGCAAGGGCGGTTTTATTGAAGAGAAGATGTATGGACTTGATATGACTCCGCTAAAAAATGCGACAAAAGATACTTTGAAAGAAACTTTTCAAGACATTATTGGCACTGCAACAATGCAGACAGTTATTGAAAATTTGGGTGAAGCAACAGAATTGGGACTTTTTGACACAATTATGGATACAGAAGTTGAATATTATTTCAATTCTACTGACAACAAATTATATGTAACTTTCAACAATGACACTTATAGTGACCCTATTGACGAAAAGTTGTATGAACTAACAGATGACGGCAAAATAAAAATGGGCACACTCACCTACACTATTACAAACGGGAAAATTGTGGCAGCGTTTAGAAATGTCCCTATCAAGCAATCATTCAACGATTTTGAGGCAGTCACCAAAACTCTTCAAATTTACAAAGTTTTGGGATATTATGAAAAGAACGGAAATTATTATACTGACGAGGCTTGCACAGAGTCTAACAAAGTAACTGGACTTATGGCTACTATTGCTGGCAAGACCATTGAAGAACTTGACCAAGATTTTATCGACAACTTGACTATTGTTGAAGTGCTTGACCTTACAAAATCTGGTGATGATTATTATCAAAACGGCAAAAAAGTAAATGGAATTATCAATTCTATTGCCGAAAAAACAATCAAAGAACTAAGTGCTGACGATGCTTTTAATGACATTTATATTTATGAAGTTATGGACTATGACAAGGTTGGCAATGATTATTATTCTGGTAACAACAAAGTTAGTGGTGTTATGAAATCTATTGCTGGATTTACTATTGGAAATTTGAGCGAAAATGTTGGAACAATAAAAATTGCAGACGTTTTGGAACTTGACGGAACTGAAACTGGTGTTTTGAAGTTTATATATAACAACAACTCAACTATTGACAGTTTGACAACTGACATTGAAAATTTGACTGTTGGCGATGCTCTTGGAATTGATGAAAGTGACGCAACTGGAATTGTAAGAAAATTTTATAATGAAAAAATCACTGACCTAAATTCAAAACTTGACCCTAACACTTTAAAAGTTGCCGATGCTATGGGATATTACAAGCAAGGCGACAAATACTATACTGACGCAAATTATTCAAACGAAGTTACTGGTGTTATGGCAACACTTGCTGGCTCAACATTAAACGGCATTACTGATGCTATTGACAATATCAAAATTGTGGATGTGCTTAGTGCTGACTCACCTATCTTGAAGTTGTTTAATGACAGCGAAAAAGCAGAACTTACTGTTGACAACTTGTCAGACCGACTTGTTGCAAAAATTAAATCAAGCACTGTTGGTGAATTGTATACAGCAGGATTGATTGAAGAAGAACCTAACGCAACAGTTGCACAAATGAAGATTAGCGACCTTATTGAACTTGCAAACAAAGCAACGAGCGGAACCACTGGTGCTTAAAGGAAGATTTATTCTTCCTTTTTTTATACTCTACCGCTGACTACGGGGGCAGAAGCAACGGTCACCCTGTGACCGTTTGACTTGTCCGCGTGCGGACAAGGGGGCACGCTCGCAAAAAGCGGTGTAAGGGCTTTTTGCGAGCGTGCGCTTCTGCCCCCTACAACTTCTTTTCATTGTTTTTAGAATTGACAATATTGTCCAAAATGATGTTATAAATTTTTTTCAACTCCTTAGTCGGAACAACAACTGCAAGGTTGCGATGCAAATAAATGTAATCAAATTGTTTGCCGTATTTATTCAAAAGGTTTTTGGCAAGATAATACACTTCTTGTGTATCATCAGCACTGTTTGTAGACAAAACAATTTCGCTCATTGGAGCAATTTTTATCACAGCACCAAACTTTGATGCAAAGTCATATTCCATTTGTATGCAAGCGTTTTCGTCTTGCTTTTTTGTGGAAGAAAAATATACATCAAAAAAATTTGGTCTATTCTTAAAATCTTGATAACACAATCCATAAGACACAAAAAAATTGGTCACATCCGCAAAATTGTAGCACAACAATGCTTTTGGCATAGTTACTTTTAGAATATTTTTGTTGATTTTTATATTGTTTACAAATTTGTTTTCATTCATAATAATATAAATGCAAAAAACAAAAAAATATTTACTATTTCTAGCAAATATTTTCAATTTTTGTGTCATATAGAATAAGTAGTTAATCTTACCGCTAGTCATACCAACGGTTGACCTTGCGCTAGCACGTCAACTGTTGTGTATCTGGCTAATGATTTAATATTGCACATTTTCCTTGCTGCATAAAACATTCGGCCAGATACACTCGCTTCGCTCGGTATGACAGTTCTTTTGATTTTGCACATTTTATTGGTCTGTTCGCTATTCAGTCGGATACGCAACATTTTGCTATTCGCAAAATATTGGTATGACAAGCAGTGGTCGTTTTTTCTCTCTAAATATTATTTAGTCTTTCCACAATTTGCTCTTTGTCCATATGCTGACCGATAAACACAAGTTTTATCATTCGGTCGCCATATTGTTCATCCCAGTCACGTCTTAGCATTGGGTCAACTGCAAGCATTTGGTTGAGTTCGTCTTTTGGCATTGTGACATACCAAAGTCCTGACTCTGTCAAATTCTTTTGTGTGCCGGCTTGCTCAAAAAGATAACTCATATCTTCGTCATCTTCAAAATATACAAGACCTTTGCACCTGATAATTTGCTTGCCCCAATTTTCGTTGGCCCATTTCAAAAACTTGTTTCTATTCATTGGAGTTCTTCTAAAATACACAAAGGTAGAAATTCCATACTCTTCACTTGTGCTGTCATCGTGGTCGTGATGATGATGGTGATGCTCGTGATGATGTTCGTGGTCGTGCTCTTCTTCGTGTTCGTGTTCTTCGTGCTCGTGCTCTTCTTCGTGGTGATGTTCTTCGTGTTCGTGGTGGTGAGAAGAATCTTCCACTTCGCTATCCATTGCTTTCAACCAGCCCGCACCATTAAAAGATTTTTCAAAATCAAAGAGATTGGTGTCGACAATTTTGTCTAGGTCAATTTTTGCAAAATTTGTTTCATAAATTGTTGCTGTTGGTTGAAGTTGTTTTACCACACCTTTGA
>CAYQCO010000022.1:10912-12491 GCA_964416085.1 uncultured Lachnospiraceae bacterium
AAATTTGTTTCATAAATTGTTGCTGTTGGTTGAAGTTGTTTTACCACACCTTTGACAGCCGCAAGTTCTTCCTTTGAAATTTCGTTTGACTTGTTTAAGAGCAAAACATCGCAAAATTCAATTTGTTGAATAAGCAAGTTTTCTATATCTTCTTCATCAATATTGTCTTTTTGCAAATCTTTGCCACAACCAAATTCTTTGGCGAGTCTAAGCGCATCAGTCACACACACAACCGCATCAAGTTTGCACACTTTTGGAATTCCACGTCTTGCACATTCGTCTTCTATTGCAACTATTGATTGAACAATTGGCATTGGCTCACAAATTCCGCTTGCTTCAATCATAATGTGGTCAAATTTTCCGCTTTGACTGAGTTGCAAAATTTGTTTGATTAAATCCTTGTTTAATGTGCAACAAATACACCCATTTTGAAGTGCCACAAGGCTGTCGTTGTTCAAGTTTACGACTCCGCCTTTTTGGATAAGTTCAGCATCCAAATTCACTTCGCCAATATCGTTGACAATAACGGCAATTTTATATCCTTTGTCGTTTGTCAAAATGTTGTTCATAAGAGTAGTTTTGCCACTACCCAAATAACCTGTAATTAATGTAATAGGAATTGTTTTCATAATTATTCACCTTTTATTTTTTATTTATTTTGTTTATTTTTTTATTTGTTTTTTAATTATTTAGTTTTATTATTTTTTTGTTTATTTTAATTATTGTTTTTTATTATTTTTTAATGTTTTTATTGTTTTTATTGTTTTTATTGTTTTTTTAATTATTAATTTTTTATACAACAATTATTTATTGATTTTTTATTTAATAATTAATAATGCTTTATTAAAAATCAATTTTTATACTTAAATTTAGTATTTTTTTAATATTTTTATTATTTTTTAATATTTTTTATTTTTTTATTAATTTTAATTAATTTATTTTTTGTTTTATTTTTTATCATCTAAATTTGTTGTTATATTTTGGCCGGTTTGAAGTTTTAAGAGTTCCCTAATATCTTTCAAAATATCTTCTTGGCTTTCGATTGATTGTGGTGGCGCTGGTTCTTCGGTTTTTTCTTCTGTTGTTTCTTCTTTGCCGTTTGATTTTTGTTTGTCTTTGTGGAATTTTTTCCATTGTTTTGTCACTCCACGTTGAGAGTTGACAATTATTCTCAACACAATAAATATTGTAAATGCAATAATCAAAAAATCAATCATTGCTTGAATAAACACACCATATCTCAAAGCGGTTTCGGCCGTAACAAGATTGCCAGCACTATCGTATACGGCATCCTTTATAACCCACTTCCAGTCAGCGACAGATGCTCCGCCAGTAGCAAGCGAAATCAGTGGCATAATGATGTCATTGACAAGACTGGACACAATTTTGTTGAATGCGGCACCAATAACAACTGCAACTGCCAAATCTATTATATTGCCCTTGGCAATAAATTTTTTGAAATCCGCAAAAAATGTGGTAAATTTTTTCTTGGCGCCTTTTTCAAATTTTTTAAGTTTGGCATCCTTTTCTTGTTTTTGTTTTTCTTTTTCTTCTTTGGTTAGTTTCTTTTTGGTTTGTT
>CAYQCO010000023.1:0-11246 GCA_964416085.1 uncultured Lachnospiraceae bacterium
GTGGAATTTGCCTTTGGTTTTGTCAAACAACAAATTGACAAGAAAGTATGATGCAAAAGCACAAATCTCACCAACGACAAGCCCAAATAGGCAATCACTAAAATAATGAACACCAAGATAAATTCTGCTTGAAACCATTAGGATTGGGAATACAAATACTAGCCAAGATACGCTTTTCTTTTTGCTAAAAGCAAAGATAGAAAATGCAAAAGCCATACTTGCGGTTGAGTGACCGCTTGGGAAAGAATAACTGTCTTCCATATGTCTGCCTGTATAAGTCCACCAAGAATAAAAATCGCCACCAGCATCATAAGGCCTTGCACGTGCCACAATTGGTTTTATGATTATGCTTGTGATTAGGGCAGATATTGCGAGTGAAAAGATTATACATACTCCCATTTTCCTAGTTTTTGGAAATATGCACAATATCGCTGCGACCAGCAACATAAAAATCCCTGCTTTGCCAAGAATTGACACAAACTCCATAAGGTGAGTTGTGACGCTTCCGCCTTTTTCGGCTATGGCGTGAAAAAACTTGGCGACTGAGTGGTCAAGTGTATAGAATGTGTCGTTTAACCATTTTGACATAATTTGCTCCTTTTGGTGTTTAGGTGGGGGCGAAAACAGTGCACTCACGTGCACCAGATTGCCCGCAGGGCAATCAAAATTTCCCTTTGGGAAATTTGGTTTTCGCCCCCTAGCCCATTTTCTTGAAACACTTATAATATAATTTGTGTATTTTTTGGACATTTACACTAGTTGTAACTTTTGCATTAGGTCTTTTTGAATTGAAATTAAAATCCAAATATCCCCCACCCTTTGTAAACTTCAAACCAACCTTGCAAGGCTTAAACTCAAACATTTCAGGGTTGGACAATGCCACCACTCCACACATATCGTGCATAGCGGCGCCATCTTTCACTGTTCTGTCCATATGATATGGATACATTTGAGCAAAAATCTCGCCAACCTTTCCGCATTTTTTGGTCTTTTCGAAGTCTTTTCGTGCTATATATGAGATATGCCCCATATCGCTTGGCACAATAGTCAAATTTTTGTATTTGGTGACAGCAATTTGGCAAGCATCAACATCCTTTGCAATATTGAAATTTAAGTATGGATGTTTTTTGTCCATATCCAAAAGTCCAGTAACCAAAATTAAATGGACTTTTGAGTTAAGTTCTGGATATTTCAAAATAAACTTGGCAACATTTGTCACCGGCCCACAAGAAATAATATAGGTCATATCGTTTTTTGTGACAACATCGTGCATTGCTTTTAGATAGTTTGTTTTGATAGGAGCAGTGCTATTTTCGTGCTCATAATTTCCCAATCCATTTTTGCCGTGAGCAGAAACAGAAAAGTCGGTCATTTTTATTGGTCGACTTGCACCTATCGCAACTGGAATATCTTTGCCAATATCTTCTAAAATTGTCAAAGTGTTTTTTACAACTTTGTCAAGTTCAACATTGCCAAAAACAGTTGTTACAAGTTGGACATCAAGGTTGTCTAAATAGCAGGCAACGGCCAAAGCAACGGCATCATCAATGCCTGTGTCTAAATCTAAAATTACTGGATATTTGTTCATACAAAAATTATATCAAAAAAAATAAATTTTACCAACAAAAAAAGAAAGAATATTCTTTCTTTTTTATTTTGTAAGTGATTTATTTTCTTCATCTATTGTATCTTTTATCATTCTATAAATTGCACGACCTCTATTATACACTTTTTTGGCATTTTTGTAATCATCCGGGTCAATGCTTTCCACATTGTCTGCAAACACAATATGTTCTAGACTTTTCATATTTGCTGTGTAAAAAGCCAATGCTATATCATATCGCTTGCTGTTGTAATATTCAATACAAATATTAAAATTTTCACTCACATTTTTGATTATGCCTTTTATTTCGTCTTTTCTCATATTTTCTCCTTATTAGCGTTTGTATTGTAGCACAAAAACATTAAGTTGTAAACAATTTGAGCATATTTTTTTGCAACAAAAAAGGAACATATAGTTCCTTCTTTCATTAAAAACCGAAGTCATCATCGTCATCATCACCGCTACGTTGTTGCATTTTTTTGTTACGTTCCAACAAATCGTAGAAAACTCTATTTTCATCAAACTCGTGCATTGGAGCATAACTTGCGCTTGCTCTTGTTCTGTCATAGAATGGAGCCATTTCTGGAAAGTCGGATGGGATAAATCTGTTTTTGTAAACCGCGCTTGGTGAGAACGACTTGATAATCAAGCACTTTTCATTTCTAAACGTAGGCAACTCGTGTGGAGCAGCAATAGGAATTGATTGAATTTGCTTGCTTTCTGTTTTGTTTTCTTTGCCGTCTGGGCCTTTGGATGTTGACACGTTGGTAAGTTCGATTGTTTTGTTGCCCAAAAGTTCACTAAACTCTTTGTTGGTGCCATATTCATCCGAGCCGACATAAACTTGGATTGGGCAGTTGTCTCTAATGATTTTTCCTTCTTGCTCACCGTATTTGCTGGTTAGTTGTGAATATGATTGAAGGACAATTTCATAATAAATTCCACGTCCACGCGCAACTGCAAGAGTGGCTCCAAAGTTGGTGAATTGTGGCATATTTCCAAACTCATCAAGTAGGAAATATACGTGACGTTTTAGTTTGCCGTTTTGACTGTCGGCTTTTTCTACCAAACGCTTGTATAATTGAGAAATAAACAATGTCCCAAGTGGATGTCTTGCTTCCAACTCGTCTGGAATACGGATAAATATTGCGGTTGGCTTTTCGTCAATTTTCATAATATCTATCGTGTCGCCACTGGTCAAATAACAAATACCTGAATCGTTGAACATATTAAGCCCTGCTGACACAAAACCCATATAGTTTTTGGTTGTGCTTTCTGCATTGTTGAGTGCTGTATTGGCAAGCCCTGTTACCTTTGAAAACTTGTCACGATAGTTGAACAAATATGTTTTTATACTCTTGTAAGGCTCTCTTCCGCCGTCAACATAGTTGGCAATTTTGTTTACGTTGTAAAAATTGTATTTGTCTCTTGTGAGATTTAGTGCTGGGTCTAGGCTATCTTCAAGCATTGCAAGGCAGACTGCTTGAATTAAGTTTTGAGCAGTTGTCTCCCAAGAAGAGTCATTTTTGTTCTTGACTGGTGCAATATTTTGAGCAATATCTTTTAGTTCCGCTATGGCGTCATCTTTAAGTTTGCCGTGCAAAACTCTCATATCCCTTTCCAAACTTTGCTTGGACACATAAGCCACTTTGTTAAATTCATACCAGTTGGTTGAGTTGTAGTCAAATGGTTGCTCTATCATCAACTTGTGCCCTTGCGGATTGTCGCCAGCAGAGTGGACTTTGACTTCTTTTTCTAGACTAAACGCTCTGTGATAAACATCATATACGTGAGAAAGTGGGTTCCATTGAGCAGATGAAAAAGTGTTTTTTAGGTCCAAAACAATTACTTCATAACCTTCTTTTTTTAACTTTTCGCTATTAAACTCAAACAACTCACCTTTTGGGTCGGTTACGACAAAAGATGGTTTTGCACTTGTCATAGAAAGCAGTTGCATAGTAGGTTCGATAAATGTCGAAGTTTTACCAGAAGAAGTGGTACCGATGATTAGAGTATGGATAGGCTTGATAAAGTTGATTGCCATATCATTGCCTTTGCGGTCCGCACGTATCAAAATTCCGTCATTGGTTACATTTCTAATATTTCTAAAAGTTGTAAAGTTGTATTCTTTTTTGGTCTCCAAATCCTTTTCGCTTACAAAGTCGTTGGAGAAATATTGCTTTACATCATTGCCTTTTTCGTCCTTACCTTTGTCAGAAAGGCCTTTGGTTTTTTTCTTTTTGTTTTTGCCATCGACAGCATCAAACAATATTTTGATAAGCAAAATTGAACACAAAATAAAGAATATCAAAAGTGTCATTGCATCCGTTGCATATGTCAAGTCAAATTTAAATCCTGCGCCATTTATATACGCATTGACACATACGGCCAAAACATAAAAAACGCCTGCAAGAATTATATACAATAAAAATTTTAATGGTCCTTTCATAATTACCTCAATATAATTTTATAAAAAAATAGGTCAAAAAGTCAAATATATATCATAAATTTATTAAATAATAAAAAAAATTAGGCAAAATTTTGTCTAAATAGACTTTTTGCCTAATCTTTTCATAAAGATAACTTCATTTTTATTACAATTTTGATTGTTGTATTTTTCACAATATATTTTTTTGTAATATGTTTTTATTATGGCAACAAATTTTGTTGCTCTGTTGTTATCGTACACGCATTTTTGTTCTTAATACAATGAATATTGTAATTGTCGCTATCACAAGCAAAACAATTGCAACAATCAAAATGATTGACCAAGTGTTGAGTGGCTCTTTGATTTCTACTTGGAATGAAGAAATTACTCTTCCACTGTCGCTCACAATTTGAACATAATACACTCCAACTTCGGACAAAGTCAAAGTCAAAATTCTGTCTTGCGAATTGTCGCCGTCTATTGTAAGCATCCTGTTGCCATTGACCACAACATAACAATCGCCGACTTGTCTATAAATTGTTTGCGGATTGAGTTTGATTGTTATGTCTTTGGTTGTGGATTTTCCCGGAGCAAGCGAGCATTGCATTGACGGGGTTTGATTGTTGATAGTAAACTTGAATTTTTGTGTCCTTGCTGGAACAAGTGGGTCATTGTTTACCAAATATTCAACTTCAAAAGTTTGTTTGCCCACAGTTGAGCCAAAGGCGTTTTCTTTGCTGAGACGTTCAAAAGTAATGAGTTTTGAATATATATATCCTTCGTTGAGTAAGAAACTAAACACATCGCTCACATCCATATTAGTTGTTGAGTTGGTGACGCTCTTTATTTCATATTTGCTAATCGAAGTAAAGTCAAGTGCAAGTCTTGCTTCATAAGGATTGATTATTGAGAAAATAATTGTTTTGGTTATCTCATTGTCCTTGTCACGTTTTGCACTAATCACAACTTTGTATGTTCCATAATCAGTAAAGGTATAAGAACTCAAATAGTTGGTCTTTCTGCCACCTTCGCTTGTAATATATTCGGTTGAACTGCCGTTTTTGTATGCTTTGATTGTTGTTGAGTTGTTGTCATACAGATTGCTAAAACATACATCCACTTTTACTTCGCTGTTGTAATAAGCATAATCAACCGCCACCTGTCCGTTGACTGACACCAACACTTCTGGCACAACATTGAGTGTCAAATAATCAACATCTTTGCCACTTGTATTTGTTCCCCAAACGTGAGTGTTGCCTGCCGTGTCTTTCAAATAAATTAGATACGAGCCAGCGGTCTTAAATTCTATCATTTTTTCGTTGTTGACATTTTCACCATCTATTCTTCCAACATATTCTTTTTCGTTTTCTGTAAATCTATAATAAACTTCCAAATAAAGTTTGTTGGTTTCAACAAGAGTTTTTGCTGGGCCGTCATCTGGCAAGCCACCTTTGTAGAAATATGGGAAATACATTTTGCCAAATTTGTAAGTTGTCAAACTTAGACCTGACAAATTGGTGGTGTCAGAACTGGTGTCGATTGCAACATATCTCAAATCAGAAGTTACGCTTGTCAAATTGCTGGTTTTTTCAACTGACAAAATTGCAACATAAGTTGTGTGGACATCATTATACACTTGATACAAATCTAGTGAATATGTGCTCCCCTTAATATTGCAAGTATAAACTTTGCTTTGAACATTGTTGTCACCATTTGGCACAAGAATAAACTTGTCATTGGTGATATAAATTGGAATATTCAATGCTTCAAATCTCTTGCCTGCATCATTTAAGTCTTCTTTTGTTCCAAATCCAAATTGTGCTATGACTGAATCCCAATAAGTTGTTCCTGACAAATTTTTGTAGCCTTGCAAAATTTCTTCAAATTTATTTCCTTTCAAATATGAGTCATATTCTTGAACATTGCCGTCTTTGTCTTGAATTTCATACATAGCATTGGCGGTTGATGTAATGTTGAATGCAAAAGCCTTATACATCATACATTGTCCACCGCTCAGACTCTTGTTGTATAGAGCATAAACAAGAACGTATCTGCCTATTGAATTTTCTTTTGGAGAAATCCATTTGTAAGGCTCGCTAGAATTTGTAAGTTCCACTATTTCACATTCATCGCTTGAAGAATAAGAATACAAGTATATTTTTCTGTCAAAATATTCATATTGTTCAGTTGAATTTTCTATCTCGTTGGTGTATTCCATTTTTTGTAGTGCTTCCCATCCTAGTTGCACAGTTTCAGACAAACTGAGTGACGGAGAATTGTTGAACAATGTTTCTTCATCTATTACAGCAGGGCCAGTTTTGTTGCTGTTGTAGTCAACTCTAATAATATTGGTCTTGCTTATGCTATCTTCGTTGGCAAGTGAAATTCCACCAACCCTATTGTCTATCACAATTACACTTGGATTGTTGACACTTACACCATTTTGCAAATATTGAATTTGATATTTTAGTTTTGCACCAGATTGTGATACTTGTTGTGCCATTTCTTCTGGACAAAGCACAAAACTAATTTGTTGGTCTTTGTTTGATATATTATTGATATAAGTCTTTTCGTCCCAAGTTATCAAAGCGGTTTGATTTGCTTCTATTTTTTCATTGATATTATCATTTGAAATCGTCTCATCCACAATCAATGAATTGTCACGCCAAATTGACACCTTAAATCCGCTATATTTGTTGCTTGGATATGACACTGTCACTTGATTGGTTGTGTAATATACATTGTTGTTGACTGTTGCAATTTCGCAAGAAATCAAATAATCGCTTGACCCTTCGCCAGCATAAATACCTTGCAAAGTATTTTCTTTGTTGGCTGAATCGGTGATTGTGACATTGTAATAGTTGCCAGTGGTCAAATAAATTCGGTCTATACTCATTTCCAAAGTTTTTTCTTTGTTGCCAACTGCCTCAAACTTTTCACCATTGTATGTATATTTTTCATCATCTGAATCAATAAAGTCTGTAATTTGACCTAGTGGGTTTAGATAATAGACATACGACAAATTGCTTGTTGTGTCATACAATACAATTTTTGTAGCATAGAGACTAAACACTCCGCTTGTGCTTGTAGAAATCAACTTGCTTGGTGTTAAATAATATTGTGTTGTTTCGCTAGAAACATCTTTGCCCAAAACCCTAAAATCATCATAATTTAAGTTCATATTTTTGGCTTCATTGGATATATTTATCTCCAAACTGATTGTTTGATTGAAGCGGTTGGTTACACTCAAATTGAAGTTGCCTTCTTGTTGGGCACCTATTATTTCAAACATCCATTTGGCAACATCAAAAGATGCGGTGTTGGTCCAAATTGAGTCAACTTTGTCAACAATATTGTCTCCAACCTTTGCCTTGTAACTCAAAACAAGTTTGTAAAAATAATCAGTTGTTCCGTCAAAAGATTGTGCGCTATGTGTTGTGCTTGTTTTTTGATTTTTAAACATATCGTCAATTTGTGACAAGTTTTCGAGTGAAACAGCATCAACACTTTCAATTTGACCACTTTCTTCTTTTTCCACAACTAGGCTTGTTTCAAATGTCATTGGGTCAGTTTTTGCAAAATTTAAATATGCGGTATACACAAGATTTGAACTTTTGTTGAAAGAAATTGTAGAATTGTATGAGTCGACTCCTTCGTTGGCATTATACAAAACCACATATTGAGTATAGTTGCCACAGCCGTCCACTTCTATTATTTCATAATATCCGTTTGAACTGAAATAGTCACCCCAAATTGCGTCTTGTTTTTTGCCGTCTACAATTCCAAATCCGTTTAAATCATTTTCATTAAACTTGATAAAGCCAGTTTCGTCATATTTTGGTGTAATTGGAAGAAGTGACATAAGTTTGGCGCCGTCTGAAATTGACCTATAATACATTTTGCCCAAAGACAAATCGACTGTTTGATTTTTTGACACTCTTATTGCATAATTTGCAAGATTTGCATTTTCGTCATTCAACAAATAATAATACAATTTGTTGACAACGGCATAATTTATTTCTCCGTCACTGAGTCTATACGCTATTGTGTTGAAGATTGTTTCGTCAAGTTTTCCGCTCACAGCATCAGCGCTATAACCTGACACATTTTCGACATAATCTTTTAAAAATTCTTTTTGACTTGGATATTGATTTTTGTTGACAAAATTGTTTAAGTTGCTCAAAATTGGTGTTCTGTCAATATTGATAGCAAATTCGCTTTGATAGAACGACACTGTGCTTGCAACTTTGCCGTCAACGATTTTGTTGTAAGTGTAATATCCTGCATCGTTGTTATAGAGTTTGTATTTTACGACTATCTTATATTGATATTCTTTGTAATCAATTATTTGATTGTTTTCGTCAAGTACTACACCTGTATCTAGCCAAATAATTGTCTTGCCGTCAACACTCTTGTCAATATATTTGACATTGTCACCAAATACGCTTGTTGATTTGATTATTCCTGTGTCAGTTGCTGAGTTGTAATACACTTCTTCTTTGCCAGTTTCATCAATTCTTGTGATATAGATATATTCGTCATCAATTTGTGCATTTACACTTGTGTCGTTTGGTGTTGGAAGTTCATACATTACATAAGTTTTGTTGGTGTCAAATCTTGAATTTTGGTCTGACATAATTGTCTCTATTCTATCATTTTGCTCAACAATTCCGTTCAACGATTTGCCAGCATAAGCATTGACGCTTGGATTGTTTTGTGTGATTTTTACACCCAAATAGAACACATTGCAGTCTTCCATTTCATAAGTTTTGTCGCCCTTGGCGGTTATGCCCACGTTGTCAAGGATTTCTATAACATAACTGCCCGGCAAACTCAAATAATCCGCACCTACTTTTGAGCAAGCAGACAGATATTTGTTGACGTTTCCGCCATTGCTGTCGTCCATATACAAACTTGATGTATTGAGAAGATAAGTTATGTATCCGCTGTCAACATAATTCTCGTTGGACATTTGCATATCTTCCATTGCAAACAACTTGAATGACACATTTTGGCCAAGTCCTAGATAACCATATTCATCAACATAATACAAGTTGAATTTTAGTCCACCGCTTATTGAATTGGAAGTCTTTTTTATTCCGCCATTGTAAGTTGCATATTTGCCAGTAGGAATTCTAATTTCTAGTGGCAACTTGTTGCTTTCGAGATAAATATTGTAGTCGTTTTCGCCTATTGTCACAGTTGAAGAATGTTGACTAAACTTGTCAAACGACAACTTGTCTTGCATAAACAAGTCAATATATGTTCCAACTGTTTTTGATGATGTGTTGGTCGTTGAATAATCTATTATTTGATTTCTGTCAACAAAGAAAACATAATTTCTTGTCGTAGCATCGTCTTCAACTTCTTCGTTGTAAATACGAGTGATAACATACATTCCTGGCATTGTTGCATATTTGCTTGTCAGGACATTGTTGTCATAATATGACACACGACCAACATTGATTTGGAAACTGCGATAAACTGTCTTGTCACCCACAGTTGTTAGTGTATAATTTTGTGCATTGTTGTTTCCACCAAAAATATAATGTTTGGTGCTTGTCTTTGAATAAGGATAAAATTCATAATCCGCACTATTATTATATTTGTTCAATTCTTCTTGTGTCATAAGTGGATAGTATTCATAATACACATCGCTAACTTCATAACTTGTGCCTACTCCACCTAGCCACTCAAACACCACAATTCCGTCATCCGTTGCTTGTCCTGTCAAATAGTTTGCTTTGAGTTTGTCAGCATTAAACTCGTCATTGTATGTTCTAATTGTGTTGGTGTATTCTCCACCGTCTTCACTAGTTGATTTTATTTTGCCTTCACTCCTATCTTTGTTGAGTGTAACGGTAAAATAACTGTTGCTGTCGCTTGAATATTTTTGGTTTTGCCCAAACACTTTTAGTGTATATGTCATTTCTTGCATTATTGGTTTTAATGTTATTGAATGCCCGTTGTTGATTGTCAGTTGTTCGCTTGAAATACTGGTTCCGCTTGTTGTTCCGTCAATACTCAATGTCAAACGTTTGCCAAGGCAATTAAGTATCATTTTTTCATTGGCAATTTGAAGGTTGTAGCCGTCACCGTCTTTTGTCCACATTGATGCTATTTGGCTATAATTTGATTTGCCGTCTTTATAATAATTTTTGCCGTCTAGTCCAACAAATTCATCAAGGTCTTTTAGCCCCAAATTCAACACTTTGTAGTCGCCCCAATCTATTGTCACGTCTACACTAGATGTTTCTCCGCTTGCAAGTTTGTTTTCTCCACTCATTGCTTCAAATTTGGCTTCTGTGTTGTCAAGAACAACCATATAGTTCATTGTGTTGCCGGCCTCATCTTCCAAATAGAACAAATAAACACCTTGCTTTGTCAAAACATTGTCAGTGTCAACAACTGAATATTGTGTGACAGGTTTTTCTATTGACATAAAACTAGAAAAATTGCTCAACCTGTAATCCGCCGTGAAATATGTATAAGTTTTTCCTGCATTTGTGATTTCGATTTTTTCATCGCTTTGTTTGTCATACACTATTGGCGCAAACTTATATTTTGCTGTAATTTGTGCACCGCTCGCCTTATCGCTCCACCACATTGCAAAATTTTGGCTAATTGCAAGGCTGTCAGTGTATGTTATTGGATTTCCCTTGCTGTCTGATGCGACATTATACACCATATTGCTGCCAATACTTGCAGACGACACACCAAGCGTCTCTATGCCTGATATATCTTCTTTGTCAATTACAAAATAATAATACACTTTGGTTTGACTGCCAACCACATTCATTTCCAACAAATAAGAGCCATTTGCATTTATTAGTCCTGTCTGTTTCCACAACTGTTTTGTTAGTCCATTATTTGCAACTCCTTTGGCATAATTCAACAAATTGTCTTTTTTCACCCAAGGTTTTGACTTGTCAGCCGAACTATACAAATAAGCAGTCAACTTTGACTCAAATGTGCCCGGCTCGTCCCAGTTGATATACACATTTTTGTTGGTGTATTGATTTGAATAAATTCTCTTGTCGTCAGTGCTATTTTCAACAATTTTGTCATTGGTTGTTGTCATAATTTGCACATTTGGAGTTGAAGAACTTATCCTGAATGCAAAATACTGTGTCTTTGTGCCTGCATCACACTTGTAATTTAAGCACACAAAATAATATCCCAGTTTTGTAAATGTTGTGTCTTTTTTAAAACCTA
>CAYQCO010000024.1:0-11219 GCA_964416085.1 uncultured Lachnospiraceae bacterium
CTATTCAGCCAGATACGCAACATTTTGCAAAGAATTTGCAAAATGTTGGTATGACAAGCGGTTGGATTAATCGACAATCAATTAAATATTGGTCTGACAACTTTTTAGTCTATTTTAAGGTCGTTAGTAAAGACTACTACACAAGTGTCTTTTGAATAACCAGTGTTGCTGTTGAAGATGTCGCCAGACTCATTGCTTACTGCACAGATGAAGAAATAATCTATTGTTTTGTCTTTGTTTTTGCTAATGATAGATTGCAATTTGTTGTATTGTTGACCTTCGAGATTATTGTTGGAATACAAACTTAAATCATCGAATTTAATTCCTGCCTTTTCGTCAAAATCACTAATATTAATCTTAAAATCTTTTGACCTTGACAATGTTATAATATCACCAGTGACAGTCAAAGTGTAGTTGCTGTCAATTTTGCCAACCACTGCGGCAAGCATTTTGCTAGATTTTAGTGTAACATCTTGTGCAGAAGAATTGTAGCCATAAGAATAAATTGTGTGCAATGGTTTGCCTATTGCAATCAAGACTTCTTTTTCTTTCAAATACCAAGACTTCAAGTCTTCAACACTAACATTTTGAATTGAGCCTGTGCCGATTTGAGAATTTATGGTTGAATAGTTGATAGATTTTGTTGCTATTCCCCTGTTGGTTGAAGTTGTGACAGCACCTTCATTTGCCAATTGAGTCATCGTTTCACCTGAATAATCCGTTCCACAAATTCCGCCAGCCAAATATCCATAAACGGCGCCAGTTGAAATTGAGTCTGAGATTGTTCCATTAATGTTTCTGGCAACAACACCACCTACAACTGCCAAATCATTCATAGAAATTACGTGAGCAGTATTTTTGCATTTCCACACCAAACCACCATTGTTAAATGCCACAATTCCACCACAAATATTGGCATATCCGCCGTCCATATTTGCATCAAACAAATTGTAATGTGTGTCTTCGGCAATTAGTTGTGAGTTTTGGATTATTCCCCTATTTTCGCCCGCAATTCCGCCTGCATAATATATTCCTTTGAGTGCACTAGAAGTTGTTGCATCAAAGACAATGTTGTCGACAAGTGTCCTTTCGCCTACAAATCCAAATGCTCCACCGACCATTTCGCCAAGTATCAATGTGTTGCCTGAAACTTTGACGTTTTTGATTTTGTAATAATTTTGCAACTTGACATCACTATATGTGCGGTTGTCGTATCCGTCAACAATTCCTGCAACTGCGCCAGCATAGGACACATTGCTTAAATTGTCATAATTTGATGTTTGATATTCAAATTTGCCATTGTAAATATTCACTCGACTGTCTATTGTTTGTCTATAAATTGAGTTTGCAACGACATTTGCATACACACCATTGATATTGAATGAGCCTTTGATTATCCCTGCAAGTCCACCGACAGCATTTTTGCCCATAACAACTGAATTGTTGGCATCAATATTGATGTTGTAAATTCTTGAATCGGTTATTGTTCCAGCCAGTATCCCAACTGCTGATGTGTTGGATGCACGAATACCATTGGTCGTTATGCTCAAATTGTTGATTAAAGCATTGTCCGTTTCTTTAAACAAGCCAAGTGACGTGACATTTTCGTCTCCATAAAGTCCAAAGCCTGACACTGACATATTGTTGCCTTCAAGTGTTCCTGCAAAAGCATATTTTGAACTTGTTGGATTGTCCTTTGTCTCGCTCAAATCAACATCCGCCACCAGTCTAAAATATCCATACAAAGTATTGTCTGTTGCGGTCACACTCATATAATATTCATACGTTTCTGCATTGTATATTAGATAAGGAATTGCCTTTGTCCCTGCGACAATATATGTGGTTTTTTCTTTGCCGTCAACAATTTTTGTAACAGAAGATTTTGTCTCAATCAATGTGTATGCACTTGTGAGCATTGGTCCATTGGCCGTCATCTTCCATACACCATAATCGTCATCTGTCCAAATGAAACTGTTGTAACTTGATTTTTCGTTCATTCTGCTCTTTAATATGCAATTTACACCATTTATGCCCGACAATACATTGCTGTCCATAACATAATAGCAGTTTTCAAACACTCCGCCAGTTTTGTCAAACACAAAAGCATCCTTTGACCTGTCACCTTGCAGGCTTGTGCTTGTGTTGATATAAGAACGAAGAATTGTGCCTGTTGATGAGAACACAAATCCACCCACTTGTCCACGAGATGCAAATGTTGTGCTGTTGACACAACAATCATAAATACTGCCTGAGTTGTTGTATACAAATCCACCTATTGAACCTGCTGACTCCAATTTTACATCTTTTGACATATTTTGAACAGCAGAGAGACTTATTTCTCCTGAATTATTGAGCACAAATCCAGCAGTTTTTATTTCACTTGAAAGTGTTGAACTTGAATATGAACTAATTTCTCCACCAAACACACTTGTTGAAATTTTGCCTGAGTTGTCGATTGCAATTCCGCCAACAAAACCGCCAGCAGTAATTGTGAGTTTTGATGTTGTGTTGGTTATATATCCAGTATTTTGACAGACAATTCCTGCAAGATTGAAGTTGGATGGTGCAACTTGGCTTGCCGAAAAATTCCATTTCCCTTCAACAATTGAGTTGGTTATTATTCCATTTGAAATTGGCGCAATTCCGCCAAAATATATTTGGGTATAATACTCATTGGTGTCGCCAATAGGATATTCACACAAATCTCGTCCATCAAGTTCATATTTTAGTTGCAAGTTTTTGACAATCTCGCCATCATAAATCTCTTTGAACAATCCAAAATATCCAATTTTGTCACTAGAATTGCTTGCAATGGTTGAATAATCAAAACTCTTGATTGTAATTGTGTGTCCATTGCCGTCAAATCCGCCAAGATTGATGTCTAATGGCTCATAATTGTTTAATGTTATGTTGTCTGCAAGAATATAATAGTTGCCTTCGACCATATCCAAAAATTCTTCTTGGTTGCTCACTGGGATATAGTCAAATAGTGATGACACTTCACTAATATTTATGCCAAAAGTTGATGTGATTGTTTTGCTTCCGCCATTATTTATTTTTGGAATATTTTCATCATAATCAAACTTAGCAGTCACTTCAAACGACCAGTTGTTTAATCTAATTGTAAGTGGAACAAATTTTATAGTGTTGTCAACTTTTGAAAATTTGATAAGTTCTGTGCCGTCTTTTGATTGAATTGTTTTTATGCTAGCGCTTGTGCAATCTTTTATAGAAGATGTCAAATCAATTTCTTCATTGGTGTTATTGTTTTTTAGTTTTAAGGTTACACCGCCAGCCAATTCATTGATGTTTTGAAGCAATTTGGATATGTCGTCAGTTTTGCTCCAATCTACAAAATAATTTTGGTTCCAATAAGAGTTGTTGATACAATAACTTATATCTGTTTTGTCAAAATAAAATTCAAGTGTTGACTCTTTGTTGGTCACTCCACCAACTCTGTTTTGACTGGTTGCAATGTCACTCTTGATTGACACACCATTTAGCGTATATTTTCTTAAAACAAAATTGAATGACGCTGAGCCTGTCTCTTTGTGACCATTGGTCATTTTTTGAACAGTTGCAGTTGCTATCACTGTTCTTCCTGCCAAATCGTAATCGGTTGGAATATTTATCAAATAATAGTTGCCATTGGCTTTTTGTTCTATTGAAAATGCTTTTTCAACATTATCGTCTTTTTTGCCACTAGCGTCTTGATAATCAGTTGACACACTCCATTCAATATCTCCTTCTGTGTTGATTGTTCTAGTTTTTATTTGTGCTTCTACACCTAGTGCCAAATCGACTGTTTGCGATTTTGAAACAAGTCTAGAATCCGCTTGTGCTTCGTCTTGACCTTTTGCATTGACATAAGTCAAAACAATGCTTGGGAAAGTGGTGACTTCCAAACTCAAACTTGTTGAGCCAAGCACATATCCGCTAGAACTATATGCTGTAATGTTGAGTTTGTGAGTAGCAGAGATTTCTGCCAAAATATCCACCAAAGTGTATACATAAAATCTCTTGTCGCCGGCTTGTTTTTTGAGTTTTATGCCATAGCCGTCACTAGAAATTTCATCAAGTAGACTCAATGCTTTGCCGTCTCCAAAACCTGTATTGTTTGAATTAAACTTGTCAAATTGAATAAATCCAATTCTCTCTTGCGCGTTGGTGTCAGTGATTTCGAGATAGTCAAAATATGCAATGTCTGGTGCCACATCAATTACTATCATATTAGGTTTGCCCGGACGGATAATTGAACTTGCACTCCAACCATTGTCATCCTTAAAGTTGGTTGCCACAATGCTTGTGATTTTTTGTGGAATTATTGTCAAATTCATAACCACCGCTTCGCTTTGAACTCTAAATGTAATTGTGAGATACAAGTCTTCTTGAACTTTCAAATCTTGATTGACTTTGAGTGTAAAGTTTTCGGTCTGGATATTGTTGCTTGGCTCATTTTCAAGTGTCAATTTTTGCTCTTTAATTTTATTTTCATTTGTCCACAATTCAAACAACTTATATTTGTCAATTTCATTTCCGTCAACATCTTTTGGAGTGATGTCATTGCCGTATTGAGATTTTACAACAATTGACATATCCAATTTGTCTATCTTCGTGTCGGTTTCGATTTCAAACGACATATCCATTTCATCACCGACAGAAATAACTGCATCAGTAACATCAAGATTAATGTTGGTTGCACCTTGTTTTGTTTCGACATTGAATGATTTTGTTTGTTCATAATTATATCCGCTCAACTTGACGAGATAGGTTTGTCCATTCAATTCAAACTTGATGTATGGAGTCATATTGATTGTAACAATGTTATCTGTCTTGCCTGTTGCTGTGATAATTATTGGTTCTTTGTTGTCTATTGAGAGTTTGTTTTCTGTGCTATTGTTGATTTTTATATTGTCAAGGTCGGCTGTGTTGTCTTTTGTCTTCTTTTCAACCCAAACTCTAACATCACTTGTAAGGTTGTAATTGTAAGTTGTGTTGTTGACAGTTATTTCTCCCGTATAGTTTTCATAAATATATTTGCTGGTGTCTTTTATTATTGCAAGAGTTTTGTCATTCAATATATTTTCGTCAGTTATTGTTGAAGAACTGTATATCTCATAATTGGTTGGTGCATTTCTTACAACTATTGTAATTTCATCATAAACATTTGGATTGATAACTGAATAAAATCTGACAACCGCCACCCCTTCTTTGTAAAGTCTAATGCTTCCGTTGGCAAGAATAGACACAACAGACGTGTCAGTTGACACAACTTTTAGTCTAACACCAATATTTTCTGGTGAAATTTTTATTTTGTTCTTTGAAATAAAGTCGTCAAGCAAAATGGTGTTGATTGCTTTTATGTCATTTGAATAGTTTACACTTGATTTGTTGCTTAGGTCGTAATAATAAAGCATTATTGTTTTGCTTAGTGTTGCATCTTTTCCTTCCCCGTCCAAAAACTCGGTTGTGCCATTTACTTTGTCTTGTGAAACGCTATCTTTCATATCAATCAAAGTTGGTGCTTTGGTGATTAAATCTTCTAATTTTGACGTATCAAAATCAACAACATTATTCAAAAGTGCATAATTGTTGCTTGTATCTTTTGAATACAATTTGTGAACAAGATTGGTGCCTGTAAAGTTGGCGGTGTCGTCACTCAAACTGCTGTCAATCATTTTAATAAGTCTAATATCTTTGTATCCGCCATCGTGTCCCTTTGAATATTGAACCAATCCACGAACATAAGCCGTCTTTATTGTCAATATGTTGTAAGCATAACCAATTAGTCCAGATGTATAGTTGTCTTGCAAACTTGCTTCAACAATATATTCTTCACCCAAAATATAACCACTAACAATGGCATTTTTCACCACTGTTTGCACTGATTGATTGTCTTCGCTAGTTGTATCGCTATACGCATAACCAATTAATCCGCCGACATATTGTTTGCCTTTTATGTCTGGATTTTTTTGTTTGTCGCCATAGAAGAATTCGCTTTCTGTATAGTTTTTGGTTGTGTCATATGTCCACCTGAATGAGTGAAAATATACACTGTCAAGTTTGGTCTTGTAAGTGCGACCAACAAGTCCGCCGACATATTTTTCTCCCACAACACTTGTGCCACCTTCAACTGCTGAATATGTGTTGTAGACCTCATATTTTGAGTTGTAAATTGTGCCCATAACATCAAATCCAACAAGTCCGCCGACATAATTTGAGCCCACGACTTTGGTGGTTGAAAGTGAATTGGATATCGTTGCTTTGCTTGTGTCTGTTTCGTTTTCACCAACATTCAAGCCAATCATTCCGCCTACGACATCTGTGCCTGTCACTCTACCTGATGAATATACATTTATTAGTTTCCCACTGCCAGTGATAGTTTCGTTCTTTGACAAAGTTAGTGCATCATTTTTTTCATAAATTGTGCCACCAAGATTGACACCGACAACACCACCAAGAGCCGAATTGTATATCTGTTCAGTTGATGAAATTGTGTTGGTCAAACTGATATTTGCATTGTAAAGTGAACCTTGCTCTTCAAACATAAGCGCATATTCTATCCCTTGGTCTGCGCTTGGCAAAACACCTTCAATACTGCCTGCATTTAGCCCCACAAGTCCGCCGACATAAACCTTTGCACTATTGTTGCCAACAACACTCAACTCACCTGTTGTATAAACATAATTTGGGTCAGTGTTGATGATTTTTCCCAAATTCTTGCCCACAAGTCCGCCAATGAATATCTTGCTTGAACCAATAATATTAAGTGTGCCATTTATTTCCACTGCGACATTAGACAATTCGCCATTGTTTGCTCCCACAATGCCAGCAAGCGCCAAATCTGTTGAGACTTTGCCATTAAGTGACAATGCAAAAGTGATGTTTTTTATACTTGCACTTTCCCCAACACTATCAAACAATGCCAAATATTTTGTGTCAGTTGGCAAATTGGTCATATAGGTTTGATTAAATGTAAGATTGCTATCTTTTGTGCCCAATGCCACATTGTAAATTGTGAAATGAGATTGCACAGCCTTGTAATATGTTCTATAAGCCCAAGTTGGTGTTTGTTCGCTAGAAATTGGTGAATATTCACCATTTGAATAGGTGTAATACTGAGAATAATTGTTTGACCAATCGCTTGGCTTTTTGATTAGCAGTTGATAGTCAATATAACTGTTGAGATGACCGTTGAATGTGCCCAAATTGATTGCGACATTTGACATATTTATGTCATTGGTGAGTTGATAATAATACTCGCCACTTCTTGTTGCAATATCTCTCAGTTCACTTGCTTCACTAATTAGGAATGGAGAGTTTTGTTGGCCGTTTCTAATTTTTAGTTCTACCACTTTTACTCTATCCGCATATTTTGAGGCAATTAAAAACTCAGTCAAGTCATTAAAATCAAAGACATTGTATTCGCTATCAACATCTTTTGACAACCAGTCCTTTGCAAAAATGATTACTTTCAAGTCTTGCGCGACTGGGCCGTCTTTATTGATATTGACAAGATTGCCATTGTCGTCAATTTTGTAATTTGTTGACACTTTGCCGACATTGTCGCAAACAACATATTTTATTTTTGAGTCTGTGCCAATGCCCAAAACATCCACATCAAATTTAAATGTGTCGCCAAGTTTTAGGCTGACATATTTTGAGTCGTTGAGAGTTTTTAGGTTGTTTCTAACCACAATATTTTGGGTGTTTGAAAACTCTTTGAGAGTCACATAACACACTACGTCACGAGTTTTTCCAAATTGTTTAATCCTTGCAATAATTGAGACTGTTCCTGCTTTGTCCTTGAATTGCACGCTCAATGTGTCGCCAGTTATTTGGAATGAATGTGCACTAAGGCTTTCATTAATCACCCAGTTATACTCCAAATAGTCCAGCATATTTTGTGCTGTTGAGTTTGGATTTATGACGTTTAGTTTGAAGTCGATTTTTGACCAATCTTTGTAATAATATCCCAAATTGTCATTGTTGAAATAAGCGGATGTTGTTGACATCTTGTTGTTTAGATATGTTTCATTGATTGGAACATAGACAAACACATCAACAGAAATGTCATTTGATATGTCAGTTTCACTCAACTCATAAAAATCATTTCCGTTTAACAAATATTGTTTGCATTTGACTTGATAAGTCACCCTAATATAATATTTGTCACCGCCAACAACTGTGCCTAGTTTGTAGGTCCTTATTGTCCCTGTTCTACACGTAGACGACACCACTTGTGACGAATAACCAAGATAATTGCCGTCAATAGTTTCATCCATATCTTTTGCTGGTTCGCCGTTTTCATCAATCCAAGTTTTTTGAATTTCTATTGATGAAATATATTGATATAGAGATGAGTTTTCCACAAACTCTCCACCATTCATTGCCCCAGCCATAAGCGTTGTTGCAATTTCTTTGTTGGTTGGAAGAATATACGCATTTTCAAGATAATTTTCAAATCTTATTGAAAGTTTATAGATATCCACATCAGTTTCTGCACTTTCAAATGGTGAGTATTCTTTGGTCTCTTGATTATATTTGAAATAATTGGCAAAATTATTTTCCCAGTCATTTGGTGCTTTGTCTAGTTTTGTGTATGCACTTGAATTGTAATACACATCAGTCAAATTGATATTGCTGTCAAATGGTGAAAGTTTTAAATCCCCAGCGGTCACATTGCTAACAATATACACATCAATCGTTTTGTAAGTTGCGGACAATGGTTGGCTTATTTTTATTGTGTATTTGCCATCTGCAACGCTAGATTTTTTTACAAAACCTATTGAATTGATTAATGTGTTGTTTTGGAGTTTCAAAGAAAATTTGTTGGCGACAACCTTGCTCCACCCACTTGTTGTATATTGATAAAAATCAAAACAATCCACAATTTTGCCACGAGAATCAAACATCTCAACAGAAAATTCTATCTTACTTTTTTCAAAATCAGTGAGATTTGAATTGCCAATAATATTGTCAATCTGCACACCATATACAACTATGTCGCCGTCATCCCAAGACGCAAAGCCGTTGGCGTCTATTATTTGAGAATTTAGCACATAAAAAGTCTCATTGCTTGATTTCCAACTTGTTATTTGGTCGCTCTTCTTCAAATTTGATGCCAGCAAATCAAAACTCTTCAATCCACGTTTGCGGTTGATAGTTAGTGTTAGAGTTTTTTCTGTATTGACGAGTTGACTTTCGCCATAACTTCCGTCATAGCAGTTGGTGACAAAAAACTCCAATTCTTTGTCATCGAGTGTAGTGCCCGTTGAATTGTTTTGCAAATATTTTACATAGATATTGTCAAAACTAGAAAACATTTCAGACACACAGTTGTTGCTGTCTTTTATTTCTTCAAATTTCAACTCTTGACCATTTTTTCTAAACTCCAAAAGATACAAAGCATTGCTTTCTTTGTTGGATGAAATAAGGCTCTTGTCGATTATGATTTTCATTTGTTTTAGTGCACTGTCGGTTGATGTCTTTTGCACTTCAAAATTAAACTTTTCGCCCCAGCCGTTGTATTTGCTATAATAGTCAAGCAAATCAATCTCAACTTGTGATGACTCAGTTTCTAGCCTTTCCCCGTCCATTTTTATGCCAATACTTGTGGCAATTTCGGTCAAATCAACATTAAGTCTAACTGAAAATTCTGCTATGTCGCCCACCGCTTTTTTAGGTTCAAAAACAAATTCAATCCACTCACTGTTGGCGCTATAATTCAATCCAACTATTGTCTTGGCCTTGACAGTTTTTGTTGCATCAATTTCATCATCTTCTATTGCGATTTGACTGCACGATTTGTTGATTTTGATATCATAAAGCCCTAAATAATTTTCATCATCAAGCAAACTCTTTTCACCATAAAATACTGCAAGTGTCGCCTGTTTGTAATCAGCAGAGTTGGCAAACAACTTTATTGTTCCGTCAACAATTTGGCTGTTGTCCCCCAAACGTTTTTGCTCATCATCACTCAAATTGGAAGCAATAACCCCTTGGCTCAAAATTTCTATATTAGTTTGCTTCAAAACTTTGGCAACGTTTACTGTCACAGCAAAGTCTTGTTGAGAATCAGCATATCCTTCCATTTTTAAAATTGGTTTTAGTCTAAACACTCCGCCATTGGATGTTGAACTAACTTTGATTTGATTGTTGACAACTGACTCGTTTACTTTCAGTTGAGATTTTTCTTCATCAAAATTGCCAAACTCTACACCTGTTGGTAAATCTCCGTCAACAGTCCAACCAACCACATCGGTTGCATCCATTGGGTCAAAGTTTAGGAGTGTGTCTGCATCAATCACAAACACTTTTGAATTTTCTTCTTTTTCTTTGATTTCTTGTTCAGTTAGTCCTAACTTTTCTTCTTCTGTCAAAACATTTTTTTCTGGAATATTTACAACAAGCGAATAACCATTTAAAGTTGCACTAACCGCCTTTTTGTCAACGTGAAGCATAACACTTTTGCTTTTGCCAGTTGCAAGGTGAGTAAGAACAATGTTGCCGTTGCCAGATTTTGTGGCAGTAATTTTTGCGTAAAAATTGTTGCCGTCTTGCTTAATCTCTCCCACGACTGCCAAATCAGCTGGAACGACTTGTAGTTTTATTTCTCCAATATCTTTTGCCTTAATTCCCGAAAAAGCAAATTCTACCACACAAGAGTTTTTGCTAGATATATTCTCTGTTGACGAATTATTCAATGCACTCCACTCATCATCCATAACAAGCACAACTGAATCGCTTGTGCTCTTAAACACTATTGACAAGTCGTTGAATTTGTCACCACACGCTGAAAACATCACACCCACAAAGGCTGTGAACACTAGCGTTAAGATAGTCATTAGTTTTTTCATATTTACCCCTATTAGTTTTTGTCAAACTAAAAAATATATTTATTTTATTATAAAATATATTTACATAATTAGTCAAACAAAAAGCCACCAAACAGAAAAAATACTTTTTAATTTTTTAATATTTTTTCAAAATTAAAAATAAATAAAAATAAATTGTAAAAAAATTAAAAATAAAATTAATTAAAATTTACGAATAAAATAAATATTTTATTAAAATTATTCTATTTTGCTTAAAAATAGGTATTTTTATATATTTTTTGTATTTTTGATATTATTTTTAATTTATTTTTTATATTTTTATTTTTTGATGATTATTTTTATTGTTTTGTGATTTTGATTTATTTATTTTTGGGATTTTTT
>CAYQCO010000025.1:0-10629 GCA_964416085.1 uncultured Lachnospiraceae bacterium
TTTTGCAAAATGAAAATTATAAAAACAAACACAATATAATCAATGCGATTATAAAAAGCAAAACTATTTTTATGTATTTCTTTATTATTTTCACAAGATAATAATAGCACAAATTTCAAACAATTACAACTAAATTTTTAAAAAGATAAAAATAATATATCAAAATTTTCACCACAAAAATTGTCAAACTTTGTCATAAGTTGTTAATTTTGCTTTACAAAGACAAACTAAAATGTTAAAATTAATAAAACTAATGGGGGATGTATGAAAAGATTTACAAAATATATATTTACATTTTTACTTTGCTTGACCGCGTGCAGTTTCGTTGCGTGTGGCAAAAACAAAGATACAGGCGACAATTATGACCCAGTGCATATTGTTAGTATGGATTATAGCAATGACGATTATTTGTCTGGTAGCAAGCCAACATTGAATTTGTATTTAAGTGATGAAGACAACAATAGTCATTTATTCGTGTATACAATGCAACCAAACAATGAAGAAGGACCCACTTGGAAAGACCTGTCAGTCACATATGACAGCAATGTTGTTAGTGTCAAAGACGGCGTGGTAACTGCCAAAGGTGTTGGCGAAACTACAATCACTATCAAGGCTAGAAAAGGTCAATTCAGTGAAGACGTCAATTCTCTTCAAGTAAACGTAAAGGTCACCAATCCATATTTTTATGCTGGCGGAACATATTATAACAATGCCAATGATTTCACAACAGCAGTTGGCAGCAGTTCATCAGTAAAATTGCTTAGAGATGTCAAGGTTGTCGATGCTGTTACAGTCAACAAAAAATTTACACTTGACCTTAACAATCACAAATTGACAATGGACTACAACTTGGGGTTGACAACTGGCTATACTTACAATATCAAAAATGGACAAATCACTTCTTCAAAGAGTGTTATATCAAACGACGGAACACTAGAACTTGAAAATGTAACACTCACAACCACAGGAGACCAAACTACTGTCGTAAACAAAGGCACACTTACAGCAAATGACAGCACAATTACAAGCCAAAATGGTGTGGCAGTTTTGATTGATTCAACTAACACAAGTTATATTGGTTGTTCGTCATCAAGCAATGCCAACACTGGCCTAAACTTAAACGGCAAACCAGCACTCAAAGTTGTGCAAGGAACAGTTTATGTTGGCAATCCAACAATCAACAATGGCAACCAAAACAATCAAGTTTTGATTTTGACCAACACAAGAGAAGGCAACCTGTCTTTCAAAGTCAACACATACACAACTTTGAAAGTAAAAGTTGAGAGTGCAACAGAGAACTTTAAGGAACAAAATGTTTCAATAGAAAACAACAACAATGCAATCTTTGATTATGGCACAATCAATCTTAGTTTTAATGGTCAAGTCAGCAACACTTTGGCTTTGACATTAAAAAGAAAGGACACAAATGGTGACATCATTACAATAAGACCAAAGACACCAGTCAATTTTCCTGGGAAAATGGTTTTTGAATTCAACAACAACGGAAATTTCCAATTCCAAGATTTGAATGGTGATGTAATAACTCCTACCGAAACAACAGGTGGAAGTTACGATAGCAAAATTGAACTCACTAATGCCAATGGAATAATGATGACTTGGGGCGCTGGCACAGATGATCAATGTCCAGATGAGTTTGTCATCCTTGCCAATTATGTAGAAGACGGCAAACAAACCCAACAAGTTGTGATAACTGTCACTATTGACACAAGCGAAAACAACTAAATTTTGCACATAACAACAAAAAAATGAATAGAATTGTAAGAAGTTTAAAAATTTTTCAAAAAAACATTATCAATTCTATTTTTTTTGTGTTATAATGATTTGTTTTTACATATAAAATATAGTTTAAAAGGAAAGATATGATAAAGGTATTTAAAAATTTAAAGAAAAAAGAATGGGCGATGATGATTGTCGCCGTTGCATTTGTCGTGTTGCAAGTGTGGTTGGATCTAAAACTTCCAGAATACACAACCAACATCACAGCAATGTTTAAGAGTGGCGAACTTACCACCAAAGCAATACTGAAAGAAGGCGGATATTTGCTTTTGTGCGCAGTGGGTAGTGCGTGCACGTCTGTTGTTATTGGTCTTTTGGCAGCACTAATTGGCTCTGGACTATCCAAAACTTTGAGAGAAAAAGTTTACAGCAAAGTTCAAGGACTATCCGCACAAGAAATGAAGTCTTTTTCAACAGCAAGTTTGATTACTAGGACAACCAACGACATCCGCCAAGTCCAAACAATCATTGCAATAGGCACACAAGCGATTGTCAAGGCTCCAATCCTTGCAATTTGGGGAATAACCAAACTCATAGGCAAAAGTTGGCAAATTTCACTCACAACATTCATTGCAGTGCTAGTTATTAGTTTGAGTTTGATTGCGATTATGTGCTTTGCAATCCCTAGATTTAAAAAGATTCAAACTTTGTATGACAACATAAATAGGGTCACGCGTGAAAACCTTGTCGGAGCAAGAGTTGTTAGAGCATATAATGCAGAAGATTATGAGCAAAACAAGTTTGAAAAAGCCAACACAGAACTAACCAAAAACAACCAAGAAGTTTATAGGATAATGGGCCTACTTAGTCCTATTATGTCGCTGGTTATGAACTTTTTGACATTGGCAGTTTATGTTATTATTGCCGCAATGATAAACAATGCTGGCACAATGGCAGCCAAGGGAGCAATCATAAGCGATATTTGGCTTTATACTTCTTGGACAATGCAAATTGTCGGCGCATTTATGATGATTATTATGGTTGCAATGTTTATGCCAAGAGTTTTGGTGTCAGTGAAACGTATCAATGAAGTTTTGGACTCAAAAAACACTATTGTTGACGGCGCTGGTGCAAATCCAGAAGTTGAAGGCGAAGTAGAGTTTAGAAATGTAAATTTCTCTTATCCTGATACACAAGAAGATTGCTTAAAAAATATATCTTTTAAGTGCAAAAAAGGTGACACAGTGGCAATTATTGGTGCAACTGGCAGCGGAAAATCCACTTTGATTAACCTAATCCCAAGATTTTATGACGTCACAGACGGCGAAGTTTTGGTTGACGGAGTGAATGTAAAAGACTACAAAATTGAAGAACTAAACAACCGCATAGGTTACATTTCTCAAAAAGCAGTGCTACTCAAAGGCAACATAAAAGACAACATCAGTTTGGGTTATGTTGACGGCAAAAAAGTTGACGAAACATCAGTAAACGAAGCGATAGAAGTTGCACAAGCCAAAGAGTTTGTCGAAGGTCTTGATGACGGAGTAGAGCACAAAATTTCACAAGGTGCAACCAATGTGAGTGGTGGTCAAAAGCAAAGACTAAGCATTGCAAGAGCAATCAGCAGAAAGCCAGAAATACTTATCTTTGACGACTCATTCTCAGCGCTTGACTATAAAACAGACAAGAATCTTAGAAAAAGTTTGAAGAAAAACTTTGACGGAACAACTTGCTTTATTGTTGCGCAAAGAATAGGCACAATAAAAAATGCAGATATGATTTTAGTGCTTGAAGACGGCGAACTTGTTGGCAAGGGCACTCACGAAGAGTTGCTAAAAAATTGCCCAGTTTATCAAGAAATAGCACTTTCACAATTAAACAAGGAGGAATTAGATGGCAAGAAAAATTAATCTTGAAGACGAAGACGATTTTGAGTCAGCAGAAGTTGATATGGGACCAATGCAGGTCACCAAAAAACCAAAAGACTTCAAAAAATCACTCGTTCAAATGGTCCAATACGGCAAAAAGTATATGAAATGGGTCTATTTGTCAATGGCAATGGCGCTTGTTGCCACAATTCTCAACCTAGTTGGACCAAATATTATCCAAAATATAACCAATTCAATTTTTAATGCAACAGGCCGTATTGATATGTCAACAATTTGGAGATACGTTGGCATTTTGGTGTGCTTGTATTTGCTTGGTGCAACCCTAAATTATGCGCAAGCATTTATTATGGCAACCGTCACTCAAAGATATACCTTCAAGATGCGAAAAGATATATCCACAAAAATCAACAAAGTTCCGCTCAAATATTTTGACAGCACAACTTATGGCGAAATTTTGAGTAGAGTAACCAACGATGCAGACACAGTAGGCGACAATATGAATATGAGCATTGGCTCGCTTGTCACCAACATTTCTATGCTTGTTGGAAGTTTGATTATGATGTTTGTCAAAAACTGGATTTTGGCATTTGCAATTATTGGCACAACAATTATTGGCTTTGCACTTATGATGTTGATTGTTGTCAAATCCCAAAAATATTTTGCTCGCCAACAAAAGTTTTTGGGCCGACTCAACGGTCATATTGAAGAAGTGTATTCTGGCCAACAAGTTATCAATGTGTATAATGCTCAAAAAGAATGTAAAGAAAAATTTGACAAATACAACAACCGCCTGTATCACAATGCTTGGAAGAGTCAATTTTTGTCTGGACTTATGCAACCAATAATGTCGTTTATTGGCAACTTGGGGTATTGTGTAGTGTGTGTGTTGGGCTCAATTTTGCTCCTTAAAGGCAAAATGTCTTTTGGTGCAATCACAGCATTTATGATTTATATCAAATTGTTCACCAATCCACTATCGGAAATTGCTCAATCTTTCTCATCAGTTCAAACAATGGTTGCTTCTGGCGAACGAGTTTTTGAATTTTTGAATGAAGACGAAATGGAAAATGAAGACCACAAAACCTTGACTGTCAAAGACATAAAGGGTGATGTAGAATTTAAAAATGTAAAATTTTCTTACAATCCAGAAAAAGAAATTATCCACGACTTTTCGCTTAAAGTTAAGGCGGGACAAAAGGTGGCTATTGTTGGAAAAACTGGCGCTGGCAAGACAACTCTCGTAAACCTTCTTATGAGATTTTATGAAATAAATGGCGGACAGATTTTGGTAGATGGCACCAATATTCACGATTTGACAAGAGAAAATGTCCACGATATGTTTAGTATGGTGTTGCAAGACAGTTGGATGTTTAATGCAAGTGTAAGAGACAACATTGTTTACAACAGAACAGATATTGATGACGAAACAGTAAAAAATGCCTGCAAGGCGTGTGGTATTCACACTTTTGTAAAAACTCTTCCTAATGGTTACGACACAATTTTGGATGACAACACAGCAATTTCTGCTGGTCAAAAGCAACTTATCACTATTGCTCGTGCTATGGTTCAAAACAACCCAATGCTTATTCTTGACGAAGCAACTTCTTCTGTTGACACAAGAACAGAAGTGCTTATTCAAAAGGCTATGGATAAACTTATGACAGGCAGAACAAGTTTTGTCATTGCGCATAGGCTGTCTACTATCAAAAATGCGGATATTATTTTGGTGTTGGAAGACGGTGACATTGTTGAAATGGGCGACCACCAAACATTGTTGAAGAAAGACGGCGCTTATGCAAAACTTTACAACTCACAATTTGAAGAAGTATAATCACTTCTTCTTTTTGCATTATTGGGGCTACGGGGGCATAACCAACGGTTGCAAAGCAACCGTTTGTGTTGCCCTGCGGGCAACACCTGTGCGACCGCACAGAGTTATGCCCCCCAAAAGGAGAAACAAATGACAAACAAAGACCTATTAAAAACCGAACACAAAAGATTAAAACTTATGCTCAAAAAAATGGCCAATTTTGAAGACTTGACCGAATTTCACAATTCACTAGAATTGGTTTATGAAAGGATAAGCAATCAAAAAGACAAAGATTATCATCTACATTATGATGCGGCAAAAATTCTTTTGGGCAAGACCATAAAGACAATACAAAAAATCAAAAAAAAGAATGCAGTGGTGTTTGAAATTGTTGAATATGACGATGCCCCTGGTGGTTTTGTAATAATCTACAACGAATTTCACGACAAAAAACAAACCTATATTGATATGTATGTCTTAAAATAATTTTCAAAAAAGTTAGGAGTTTTGATTTTTTTGTAGTATTAGGTAAGTAAGAGAATAAAAATGTCCAACAAAAGAATTAATCAAGAATTTATTGATGAGGTGATAGCCAAAAATGATATAGTGACAACTGTGTCAAAATATGTTACACTATCACGACGTGGCAACAACTATTGGTGTTGTTGTCCTTTTCATATGGAAAAAACACCAAGTATGTCCATAAAAGCCGAAGACCAATTCTTCAAATGCTTTGGATGTGGAGTAGGTGGCAATGTCATCAACTTTATTATGCAGATAGAAAATGTCGATTTTATGACTGCACTAGAAATTCTTTGCAAAAACGCTGGAATGGAAATGCCAACTCTTGAAGAATCAAGCGAAATGCAAGCACAAAAAAAGCATAGGGACACACTCTTAAACATTTTGAGAAGTTCTTGCGAATTTTATCAAAACAATCTAACAAATCCAAAGGCCAATGCACATTTGGAATACATAAAAAAACGCAGACTTGGTCAAGATATGATTTCAAAGTTCAAAATTGGTGCAAGCCTTGATTTTTATGGACTTCCAAAATATCTTCACTCACAAGGCTTTGACTACAAAGATATGCAAGAAGCAGGTGTTGTTGGCATAGGCGAACAGGGCACATATTATGATTTTTATGGTGGAAGAATAACTTTTCCAATCTTTAATGGCCTGGGAGAAGTTGTAGGTTTTAGCGGAAGAGACATAACTGGCAATCCAGAAAAGGCGAAATACAAAAACACTCCACAAACAATGCTTTTCAACAAGAGCGCTCTTATTTATGGTTACAACTTTTTGAGAGAACTCAAAAGGAATAGGGAACTTGACAGCATAATATTGGTTGAGGGGCAAATGGATGTTATTGCTTGCCATAGTGTAGGCATAACAAATGCTGTCGGTTGTCTTGGAACGGCTCTCACTCAAAATCACGCAAGAGACTTGTCACATTTGTGCAACAACATTATCCTTTGTCTTGACGGCGACAATGCTGGGGCCAATGCAACTTATAAGGCAATGACAATCCTTAGAGAAGCCAATATGAACATTAGAGTTGTTCGTCTTACTGGTGCCAAAGACCCAGACGAATACATAAAAGCATTTGGCAAGGACAAGTTTGTTGAATGTTTGGCCGACTCAATGGATTATATGGAGTTTATTCTGATTGATTTGTCACACAAATACAACTTGAAACTTAACAACGAACGTAATGATTATATCAATGAAGCACTAAAATATCTTTCCAAACTTGCAACAGCGAGCGAACAAGAGATATATTTGAGCGTGTTGAAAGAAATTGTCAATGTCCCTATTGATGCGTTGAGAAGAACTTTGACTGGCGCAAAAGCCGATGACAAAAAAATAGAAAAACCAGTTGAAGAAAAAGTTGATATGGTGGCGGACAACCTAGTCTTTGATGCAATGCAACTTGTTTTGGCATCAATATTGTATAAAAAAGTTGCCAATCCAAAAGATTTTTTGGACATAATGGAAAATGCTCCGCAAGAATACAAAGAAATTATGGACTATTTGCTCGCAAATCAAACTGTCAACATCTCAACTATTTATAGCGAGTTTGCGATTGCTCCAAATTCACTTTGGGACAAGGTCATCAATTTCAACTTTCCTGCTGATGACATATTTACTGTATATTTCAATGAGTCTGTTAGACGGCTTAGGATAACCTTGTTGAAACAAAAAAGAACAGAACTTTCACTCAACTTAAAAAACATTTCTACAATGGAAGAAATGATGCAAAAAGTGGGAGCAATTAAGGATATTGACGCAAGAATTAAGAAACTTGAAGAACTAAGGTAGGGGGCAGAAGTGCACGCCGCAGGCGTGCCGGTCGCCCGCAAGGGCGACAAACGGTTGCTCCGCAACCGTTCCTTCTGCCCCCGTCCCCAACAACAAATAAAAGGAAATTATATGATACAAATTGACAAAACAGACTTTCTCTACAAACGCCTATCAAAACTTGGGAGCGAAAATGTAGAAGAAGATTATCAAGAATTTGCCCAAAACGGCATAAGCAATGCAAGCGATTTTTTGGATTATTTAATGCGCCAATATGGTGACGACTTTTCAAAAGAACTTGACGAAGCGACACTAGAAGACTTGCTCCCATTTTATATTGATAGTGCAAAAACCAAAAAAACAAGCAAAAAAGACTTTCCAAAAACATTAAAAGAATACAAGCAAAATCAATCCAAAATATTGCTCGAACAACTAGTAAACTCAAAGTTTGAAAAGGTTATGCTAATTTCGGCATTATACAAAAACAAATTGCCACAAATAGACATCGAAGACATCCTGCAAACCTGCAATATAGGACTGTTAAAAGCAATAGAAAAGTATGACCCAAATGCAAAAATATCTTTTGAAAATTATATGGAATTTTGGATATACAAAGAGATAAAATCAACATATTTTAAGGAGAAAAACAATGGATAAATTAAAAGAAATTGCCGAAAAAATTTTGGCACAACTCAAAGAGAAAAAGCAAAAGAAAATAGAAGAAGATGACCTATACATAAAACTTGTAAAATACAATATTGAGGCCGAAGAAAGAGAACTTATCAAGGCAATAATCGTCAAAGAAGGTATAGAAGTTGTAAACGTTGTTACCGATGATATTGTTGACGACAAAGAGTTTGAAGACATTGTGTCACAAGTCAGTGTCAACGACCCAGTCAAAATGTATCTCAAAGATATTGGCAAAATTCCACTTTTGAGCCAAGAAGAAGAGATAGAATATTCCAAAGAACTCGCAAATGGTGGCGAAAATGCAAGTTATGCAAGGGCAAAACTCATTGAAGCCAACCTTAGACTTGTTGTTAGTATTGCAAAAAAATACCAAAACAAATACAATATGCAATTTTTGGACCTTATCCAAGAAGGAAATATTGGCCTTATGAAAGCGGTAGAAAAGTTTGACTACACAAAGGGCTGGAAATTTTCAACATATGGAACGTGGTGGATTAAACAAAGCATCACTCGTGCAATCAGCGACCAAGCGCACACAATCCGTATTCCTGTTCATATGGTAGAAACAATTTCTCGCCAAGGCAATGCAATCAAAACTTTGACACAAGAACTTGGCAGAGAACCAACTATGGATGAAATTGCCGAAAGACTTGGCACAACAGTAGAAAAAGTTGCCGAAATCCAACGTATTGCACTTGACCCAATTTCTTTGGAAAGCAAAGTCGGTCACGAAGAAGACAGCAAAATAGGTGATTTGGTGGTTGACGAAACCGCTCTCTCACCACAAGATGTTGCTATGCAAAATATGTTGAAAGAGCAACTTATGGGAGTTTTGGAAACACTAACTCCAAGAGAACAAAAAGTTATCCGTTTGCGTTATGGCCTTGACGATGCTCATCCAAGAACTTTGGAAGAAGTCGGTCGAGAATTTTCTGTAACTCGTGAACGTATAAGACAAATAGAAGCCAAAGCATTGAGAAAACTTAGACAACCATCCAAACTCAAACGCTTGCGTGATGACGGTGACGATGATTTTGGCGAAAGTGATAGAAGGAGATAATTATGACAAGTATATTAGATATTCAAAAACTTGACGGCGAAAGACGAAAAGCACAAGCAAGCATTGAAAATAGCCAAGAAAACAAATTGTTGCAAAAATTTACCAACGTAATGAAAGAAGGAAGAACTTTTGTCAACAATATTTCAAATGCTTCTGGCGAAATGATTGCTGAATACAACGAACTTAATTCTCGCTATGAAAATTTGGTTGCGAAAATTGAATTGGCAAGCAAAATAAAACTCGAAAAAAGTGACCTAGAACACGTCACAGAAGTGGTCAACAACAGCAATTCTTTGGCAAGCGAATGTGCTATTATTGAGCAAAGAATGAGAGAGTTGACTGATAAATCTGCCAAATTGTTGAGTGATTATAATGTCGCAATGAACCAATTAAAAAGCACCAAGCAAAAAGTTGATGCACTAAAAGATATGATTGCAAAAATGCAAGCACAACTAAAACCAAATCTTGATGCTATTGACAAAAAAATTGCAGAACTTGAACCAACTATTGACAAAGATATCCTTGCAAAATACAAAAAAATGCGTGCTGACAACGTGTTCCCTGTATTTGTAAGATTGAATGGAGATAGATGTGGGGGATGCCAAATGAGTTTGCCATTAGGTTTTATTGAAAAACTTAAAGAAAAAGGCACTCTCGCTTGCGAAGAATGTCATCGTATCATAATCTATGAAGACAAATAATTGTCTGTAAAAAAATATTCAAATCCGTATCTATGAAGGTAAATGTATAAAATATGCAAATCTGTTGATAGGGGGGGGCGACCGGTCCGCACGTTTACGCGGCCCGACCGCCCCTTCTTAATTGGCTGTATCAATCATTCAGTTGTATTAGGTCATATCATCCGCCTCGCACCAAAGGATGCTCGGCACCTTCCTACTAAGGAAGGCTTTTTAAGTGGTTGGTTTTTATGGGGCGACCGCCAAGTCCTTACACCAACTTGCCGACCGCCCCTTTTTTATCCGCTTTACCACAATGAATAAACTCCAACCATTTTCTCATAATGCACACTCCCACCACTTGTCATACCAATATTTTGCAAATTTTTTGCAAAATGTTGTGTATCTGACTGAAAATAGGACAGGCTAATAAAATGTGTGAAATAAAAAATGTCATACCGAACA
>CAYQCO010000026.1:0-10408 GCA_964416085.1 uncultured Lachnospiraceae bacterium
AACAAAATGAAAAAGATAATCCAAAACAAACCACAACCAATTTATATTGATATGATTGTTTACTTTAATATATAGCAATTTTACAAATAAAAAAGTCTAAAGCAAACACCTAAACATAGATATTCGATTTAGACTTTGTATGGTGCCGGTGGTCGGGGTCGAACCGACACGGGCTGTTATGCCCCCAGGATTTTAAGTCCTGTGCGTCTGCCATTTCGCCACACCGGCAAAATTTGTCCAATTATTACTTCGAAAAGTGAAGTAATAATTGGTGAAAAGGAAGGAAATCCTTCATAAAAAAAGTTCGTTTTATGAAGGGGGATATCCACTTTTGATTTCGTCAAAAATGGAATTGGAGGCACCAACCAGATTCGAACTGGTGATAAAGGTTTTGCAGACCTTGGCCTTACCACTTGGCGATGGTGCCATTCACACGAACAAACTTATTATACAACATTATATGAAAAATTGCAACAAAAATTTAAAATTATTTCAAAAAATTTTTTTTGTCTTGTTTTAAGCCTAAAATTGATGTCTTGTGCGGCAAAAAGTGTTGCTTTGTTGAGATTTGTGTGCTAAAATAAAGTTGAGGAAAAGAGTATGGAGCGTAAAATTTTAATCAACAATTATAACAAAAGGGCTGGTTTTTATGCAGTCACGACGATATCTTGTATGTTGATATTCACATATTTGTTGATGATGTCGCTGTTGGTGAAAGCAAAAATTTTGACTTTTGGATTGTCGCAAATTTTTCTTTTGTTGACTGGTTGGTTTATGTTTTTGACATTTTTAGAGGGCAGAGATTACAAATTAAAATACTATTTTTTAGGCAAAAATAAACAAAAAATCCAAGAATATTGCGAATTGATGAATTTTGACCAAAAACAAACCAGGGCTACAAAATGGATTATGGTTGACCGCTATCGCAAAACTGGGCGCGCATTTACCGTTTCTGAATATTTTCAATTATTTTACAAAAGACAAAGTAAATTTGAATACAAAACCGCAACAGACAGCGACAAATTGGAGCATATTTTGTGGTATTTAAAAAAAGCACTATTTGGCGAACTAAAAATTAATTCGTTTTGTGAACTTTTGTCAATAGTGGGATTTTCAAAACAAGAGATAAAAAGACTTATTGATGAAAGTCCAGCAGATGAAAGGTTGAAAAAATTTGTTTTGAGATTGACAAAAAAGAAAAAAATTGATTTTACAACTCTCTACACTTATGAAGTGGATATGGATGCGTTTTTGCTTCTGCATTTTGGTGCAATAGACGCTAAGGAATACAAAAAAATGCTGGATGGACATTTCTCCCCATTGCATCATATTCGCTTTGAAATTGTTGAAGAAAAGGACTGTTGCACGCTTTCACAAAATATGTATAGATTTGGCGAATGGAAAACTATTTTGAAGAACAAAGTTTTTTTAAATATCGACTGTGCAGTGGGGTATATTGGCTCAAATTTGACCAAAATTGCAGAAATGGAAAATTGGGATTTCGCTTGGCATTTGTGGAGCGCCGACAAATTGACAGAAAGTTTTTCATTATTATTAGTTTATTATCAGGCAATAGAGTCGTCAGGGCACTTGGAATTTTTTTCCGAAAACGAAAATTTGCAACATCAGATAAAGTGCTTAAAAGAAATTTTGCCAGCAACATTTTATCGCAATTTAACGGATGCAGTCAAAAGGTTTGAAAACAAGCAAAGCCTTGACAAAAATGACAAATATTTCAATGACAATGCAGAAAAATTAAAGAAAATCATCTTGGAAGCAATAAATTATATTGTTGAATAAAAAATCTCTCAATCGAGAGATTTTTTTAAATTAGATGAAACAATATAACAACAACTTGTTGAACACTTAAAAAGTTTAAAAAAATCATAAGCAAAAAAATAAAAAGGATTGACTAAGAGGATATTTTATATTAAAATAAAGTTAGGAGTAAGTTATGCTGTATGATGGTGATGAAAGAAAAATAAAAGCATTCAAAAGACTCATTGAGTTGGGAGTGTTTATCCCTTTGGCAGATGCAAAGTTGTATCACGGCAGGGCCAACACAACAGGCGAAGAGTGGCGAGTGTCATCAAGTTTTGACAATGGGGGAAATGCAACGGGCAACAGAAATCTCAACAAAATTTCGGCATTGAATGTCGCAGAAAAATCTGTTGCAAAAGAATTTGCCCAAGAAAGAGCAAATGATTATTATGGCGCTAGACCAGAAATTCACGAAATTGCGTCAACTGACCCATATGCTGTTTGTGTTGACTTGACAAAAACTGAGTTGCTAAATAGCCCAGAAGTCAAAGCACTTATTTCTGTGCTTGCACATCCGTCAGTGTCAAAGTCAGCAGTGCGCGTGCCGTTTGATGACAAAGAAATTTTTGAAAGAATATCTGATGAACTGAAAAGACGTCAGTTGTTTTCATCTTTTGTGTCAGACGCAAATATTCATTCAATAGCCGAAAATTTGGGATATGACAAAAAGGAAGAAAAAATTGCACAAGACATCGCAAAGGCAATCAACAGCCATATGTATTTGGCAAAGGCATTAAGATGGGCCTTAAAGATGTATTCTTCAAATGATTTGTCAGTCACAACAAACGATGGCAGTGTGTATAATATGTCGTCAGAATATTTTGCTAGTTTTTTTGCAGAAAATCACATTGTAGGACTATTTCAAATGGTGGATAGCGCAACATTAAACAAGACAATAGGTGCTTATCAACTGTTTGACTTAAAAAAGATTAATACAGAAAAAGAAATAGGTGCAAGACTAAGAAAAGCGATTGATGTTTATAGCCCTGCATCCAAGTTGATAGGTGGCGGAATAAAAGAAAAATCAACACAACAAATGCTTAGCAATTCGCCAGAAAATATCATAAAATCAATAACAAAAAAGTCACCAAGAATAAAAGAACAATTTGAAGGCGATGTTGGGCTTTGGGAAGGTTTTAATTTGGGTGAACATACAGAGTCAGTAATGAGATTTTTTGCCGAAAATTTTGCCGATGTATTGCCAATGGGGACTAGGGCTTGTATGAACCTTGTCATCCTTTGCCACGATATTGGCAAGGCCGAATGTGTAAAGCGGGGCATTGCAAGAAACACGCAACAAGAACGAGAAATTTACAAAAAATATGCCAAAATTTTGGGCGAAGATTTGGGTGTGCAACCAAAGTTGTGTGATTTTGTTGTGGACTTTGTTTTTGACTCTCAAAAGTGGACAACTGAATATTATATAAAAGACAATGATAATGCTCTTTTGTTGTTAAAAAAGGCTTGCGAACAGTTGCTAATCAAATATGGACAAACAACTGATAGTGGAGTCGTAAATGGACTTATGCAAATGGCAAGAATTTTGCAGACTTGTGACAGTGGGGCGTATACCTTGTATGCAAAAACAAGAAAATGGGATACGACCAAATATTATCACAATGGAAACAAGGAATGGACCAAAGGATTTGTTGAGACTGAGTTTGGATATAGGTTTAAAAAAGATGTTGCGATAAATCCAAATACCAAAAAAGAAGAAGTAGGGTTATAAAAAAATCTCTCAGTTGAGAGATTTTTTTTGGATGAAAATTAGTTGCAGTTGGAACAATTCTTTGATTTTGAAGAATTTGAACAACTTTTTGTTGATGAGTTGCTTGCATTTGAACAACTCTTGGTGGATTTGCTTCCACAAGATTTGCTAGAATTTGAACAATCTTTGTCAACATTTGCAACTTTGTTTTTTTCTTTTTTTCGACCGAACATTTTTCCTCCATATAGAAAATATCTTTCTACATCACTATTATTTGTAATAGTTGTCAAATTATACATATTAATTTGGTGGGGGCAGAAGCGCACGCAAGATGCGGCCCCTTGCACCGCCCACATCTTGCGTGCCCCCTTGTCCGCGAGCGGACAAGGCAAACGGTCACAAGTGACCGTTGCTTCTGCCCCCATAGTCATATTTGTTGGACAAGCAAAATAATAATATATATGAGTAAAATTTGGTTGTTTATGATGGTGGCGAGCCTGTTTGCAATAGTTTTGACAGAACCTGCACAAGCCATAATGCTTATGATGGGAGCAAGCGCCAACGGAATCAAAATGTGTGTTGAGTTTTTGGGCATATATGCAATATGGTTGGGAATTTTGCAAGTGCTGGATGACACCAAATTAAGCCACAAATTGTCGCATTTGCTAAGAAAACCAATAAGATGGATTTTTGGCAAAACTGATGAAGAAACAGAAAAAAATTTATGCTTAAACATTTCATCAAATATATTGGGACTAGGCAGTGCAGCAACACCATTTGGCCTAAAAGCAATGCAAGGACTGGACAAGGGGAGTGAGTTTGCAACCAAGAGTATGATAATGCTCGTAGTAATCAATTCTACCGGCATACAAGTTTTGCCAACAACAGTTATAGGGCTTCGCGCTTTGGCAGGTAGTGCTTCGCCGTCTTGCATTATTTGGCCAACAATAGTGTCAACTTTTGTTCCAACATTTTTGGGAATATTTTTGGTGAAAATGTTTTACAAAAATTCAAAAGTTAGAGCAATGAAAAGACAAGAGAAAAAGAGAATAAAAATTTTAAACAAAAAGGGGAACAATGGCTGATATAATTCTTCCAACATTAATCGCGTGCGTGTTGATGTATTCATTGATAAAAAAAGTTGATGCTTATTCTTCTTTTGTTCAAGGAGCAAAAGGTGCTGTGCCACTTATTGTTCAACTTTTTCCATTTATTATTGCAATGTTTATCGCAATAGAATTGTTTAGGAGTTCAGGATTAAGTTTTTATCTTTGCAAAATTGTGTCGCCAGTGTTCAATCTTATTGGAATTCCTAGCGAAGTGAGTGAATTGATTATTATTAGGCCTTTTTCAAGCAATGCGGCTTATGTGTTGTTAAAAGATATTTTGGCAACGTATGGACCAGATAGTTATGTGGGGAAATGTGCAAGTGTAATAATGGGGAGCAGTGACACGATTTTTTATGTGTCGAGTATATATTTTGCCTCAACAAAGGTAAAAAAGACTTTGCTCACAATTCCTATTGCACTGCTTTGCAATTTGTGTTGTGCTTTTTTGGCGTGCTTGCTGTGTCACTTTATTTAGGGGGGGGCGAAAATGCAAACAAAGTTTGCAAGCCACCCTATCGGGTGGCTCACCCCACAAAACCCGGCACCACGCCGCCGGTTTTTGTGGGGTATTTTCGCCCCCAGTTCTTGACAAACAAAAATCCATATGATAAAATTAAAATATGGGAAGACCAACATATAAATATAGTGATACAATAAAATTGTTGCTATCAAACGGATTTGTAGAAAGAAAGGGCAAAGGCTCGCATTTTGTGTATGAGCACGAATTTTTTAATTGGTTGAGTGTTGCAGTCGATGCTGGACACAAAGAAATTAGCGCCAATGTTTATATGGACGCAATAAAAGCCATTGCATTAAAAAGATTTATTTTGCAAGAACATTATGACAGCAAAGAAAGGAAAAAATCAGGACTTTGTGACGACATAGAAGGCAAACTTGAAAAAAGCAATTGCTTGCAACTGTTTAGCGTAGAAAATCAAAAAATGAAAATTGATGGAAAACAAATTGATAGTGAAGAACGAGCGTTAATGTTTGTCGAAAACGAAAGAGCAAGATACAAAAAATCATTGAAGAAAAAGGATTAGATTATGGAAAAAATAAAAATGAGTATTGAAGATTACAAAAAATTAATAAATTCCATTCCACAACTTATTGAAACAGAAAAAAAATTGTTTGAAGTGCTGTATCTAGTTTATGTGGCTGAAAGCAATTTGAGTGACAATGAGCGAAAAGTTTTTTCACAAAGATTGGTCCAAACTATAATTGGCAAATATGCGGAAACAAAGGATGACAAATATGCAAAATTGCTAATAAAAATCCAACTCGAAATTGGAGACAAACACAATGGAAGTATTTTGTATCACTTTGTTCCAAGAAATCAAAAAGATATAAAAGTTTTGATGTCTATTCCAGAAATAAGAATGATGATAAGAGACAATCAAGAAGAAAATTTGAGCCTGCCCAGATGTGAAAGATTGCCAAGTTTTAATATGCCAATCAATCTATGCGACAAAAATTACAAAAAATGCTACGATAGTGACCGCCAATGGAATTTTGACAATATAAAATAAAAACCATACAAAATTGTCGAAAATGTAAAAAGTTTTAAAAGATAAGTCAATCTGTTTGACTTGTCTTTTTTTAGGTGATAAAATATTAGCGGAGAAGATATGAAAGAGATAATAAAAGTTGACCACCTAACCAAAGATTATGGAATGAATAGGGGAAATTTTGACGTAACATTTTCAGTTGAAAAAGGCGAAGTTTTTGGATTTTTGGGACCAAACGGCTCAGGCAAAACAACCACAATAAGACACCTATTAGGATATTCAAAACCTCAAAAAGGAAAAACTTATATCAACGGAATGGACTCGTGGAAATATCCAAGTTTAATTCAAGAAAACTTAGGTTATGTTCCGGGTGAAATTGCTTTTCCAGACCATATGACAGGTTGGAAGTTTATCAAAGAAGTTGCAACTATGCGTGGAATAAAAGATGACAAAAAAATCAAAGAACTATGCGATTATTTTGAACTAAAACCTTATGGAGTATTAAAACGAATGAGCAAGGGGATGAAACAAAAAATTGCCCTTGTGATTGCTTTTATGCACGACCCAGATATCATAATTTTGGATGAGCCAACAAGCGGACTTGACCCACTTATGCAAGACAAATTTTGTAGACTTATTTTGGAAGAAAAGAAAAAAGGCAAAACAATTTTGATGTCAAGTCATATTTTTGGCGAAGTGGAAAAAACGTGCGACAAGGTGGCGATAATCAAACAAGGAAAAATAATTGCACAAATAAAAGTCAAGGATATAGAACACAAAAGCGAAAAAGAATTTGAAGTGAGATTTAAAGACAAAAAAGATGCTGTTGAATTTATGACAAAAGACTACAATTTCAAAGAAAAAAATGTAAACAAAAATAGAATAAAAGTTATGGTAGAAGACAGCAAAATCAATGAGTTTTTGAAAGAACTAACCAAATTCGAAATTGAATACATAAGCGAAATAAAATACACACTAGAAGATTATTTTATGAAATATTATCAAGAAAAGGAGCAAAAATGAACCTAGTAGAAAATGATGTAGATTTTGTAGAAATAAAACCCAAAAGAGTAAAAAAGATTTTTTCATCCAAAGTGTTTTTTCAATCATTCAAACGTAACTGGAAATTGCTTGTTATTTTGACAGTGCTGATGTCGTTTTATATGTTCGCTTTTGTCTTTACTTGCTCACAAATTCCCAATGCTTCAAAAGAAAGTGTAATGACAATTATTGGCGCTGGATTTTTTGGATTGATGGGGATAATTTTTGTCATAATATATTCAACAAGCATAGGCAACAAATTGGTTGTGACAGAAATTGACAAGGGGAGTATGAGTTTTACTCTCAACACACCAATCACAAGACTTCAAATTGTTATGACCAAGGCAATTTATTATGTAGTATCAATAATTGCAATGATATGTGTTGTGTCAGGTGTCGGTTTGATATTTGCAAAGGCTCTTGATGTGCCAATCGCTTATGCAACTTATTTCAAACTAATCTTAGGCTACTTTTTGTATTCTTTTGCAATAGCAGGCATCTGTTTTTGGGCTTCTTGCTGGTTCAACAAAATTGCCCACGCAATGGCCATTAGTGTTGGACTTCCTATTTTGTTTGTTGTGCTCAATTCAGTGTCTGGTGTCAATGACAATTTTGAGTTCTTAAAATATTTGTCATTAAACACACTTTTTGACCCAATGAATGTGATTGCCAGCACCAATTATATTGCTCAATTTGTCACAATGGGATTGATTGGGCTTGTATGCTTTGTGGTTGGAATTGTTAAATTTAATACCAAAGATTTGCCGCTATAAAATGTGGTTTTAAAAGCCCAATTAAGATAAAATTTTATAAGATGTGGTTATTATAATATAAAAATCATTAGCACTTAATAGGGGGGGCAGAAGTAACGGTTGCAAAGCAACCGTTTTTCTTGTCCGCTTTTCGGACAAGACCGCCCGTTTTTTTAAAGCCCTTACACCGCTTAAAAAAAACGGGCCCTTCTGCCCCCAAAGTGCAAAAATCTCTTGACAACCAATAAAAAATCAATTATAATCATAATATAAAAAAAGGAAAATTATGAAAAAAACTATGTTTTGGCATCATAAATAATCCAATGTTCACAAGCAAATATGTTTTGTGAATGTTGTTTTATACATTTTGCAAAACATATAGACAAAACCAAAAATAGTGAAAATCAGTTGATATGTTTTGCATATCAACTTTTTTTATAAATTTAAGGAGGAAATATGAAAAATTTAGAAAAATTAGTAAACATTAGGTCGGACGAAAATTGCGATGAAATTTTAAAAACAATCTACAATGAATTGGATGGAAAGGTTCAAGAAATAAACATTTTTGGTCAATCAAGCAAAATTTTAATGGCTGGAATAAACACCAAATTAAAAGATGTTGAGCCAATAGTTCTTGCAGGTCACATTGACACAGTCAAGGCAAATGAAAAACTATACAACACCAACCCATACAAATTGACACAAATAGGGGACAAAGCCTATGGTTTGGGCAGTATTGATATGAAGAGTTTTTCAGCAGTGGTGCTGGACAATTTGTCAGAGATAAAGGAGTTGGCCTGGCCCCATTGTCTTTGCACTAACAACTGATGAAGAAACAAGATTAAATTCAATAGAATTTTTGATTGAGACACTAAAAATCAACAATATAAAACCCAAATTTACAATAATAGGCGAACCAACCAAAAGCGAGTTTAATTTGTGCTCAAACGCTTGCTATGAATATCAGGTCAAAGTTTTTGGAAAGGCCTGCCACAGCAGTAAGATTAATGACGGCATCAATTCAATTTGTGCGTGTGCCAAACTCGTAACATTTATTGAAGAAAATCAAAAAAAGTATAGACTTACTTCAAATTGCGGAATAATGAAGGGTGGCGAAGTGGTCAACAAAGTGCCAGATTATACAGAATTGTCGTTTGATGTGAGAACAATTTATAATGACGACTTCAACAATTTTTTGCAAGACATAAACAAGTTTTGTTCCAAGTTGATGAACGAATATGTGGGTTTAAAAATTGAGATTGAAAACAAATTGTCTATCCCAGCATTTAATATGACAGACAATGCAAAAATAAATGCAATAGCAAATGAAATGAATATAAAAACAAACGCTTTTACAGGTGGCTGTGAAGCAGGATATTACACTCAATATTCTGGCGATGCTATTATTTTTGGGATAGGTGATTTGTCGCTCGCTCACAAACCCAATGAATATGTCGAAATCGCTGAATACAACACCTATTCTCAAAAACTCATAACCCTTTTAAATATCCTGCCCAAGTATTATAAATAGTTTTTGATGAATAGAAAAGTAATAAACTATGAAAAACATTTGATTTTTAGTTGTCATTTTCTTTGAATATCATAGATTTTATGTTATAATTCGATAAAGGAGGATTTTTATGAATAAAAAAAGAATAATAGTGGCAAGTGGAAATAAAGGAAAACTTAAAGAAATTGGCGAAATTTTTCAAGATTATGAAATTGTTCCAATCAAACAAATTGAAGAAGAAAGAGGAATTAAGTTTAATATTGTAGAAGACGAAAAGACATTTAAAAGAAATGCCTTAGTAAAAGCTAAGCAAATTTCTCAGCAGTTAGGCGATAACTCTATTGTTTTGGCAGATGATAGCGGAATTTCAATTAATGCTTTAAATGGTTTTCCTGGCGTGCACACTCAAAGATGGATGGATGCAAATGACCATATAAAAAACTTGGCTCTGCTTGACAAAATGAAAGGAAAGATTGATAGAAAATGTAAATATACTACGGCGATTGCTATAAGTGATGGAAACTTGGCAATTGTGGTTGATTATTCGCTAAAAGGTGTGGTTACTTTTGAAGTTAGGGGAGATAATGGCTTCGGATTTGATGAAATATTTGAATTGCCATCTGGAAAAACACTTGCCGAAATAACAACAGAAGAAAAGTATAAAATTAGCCCAAGAAAAAAAGCCTTAGAAAAAATTAAGAAATGTTTTTACAAATAAATAATTAGTCATTATTATTTTTCATTCTTAGTTTTTCTCTTGAAATAAACTCAACCATAACTCTTCACTTTTCACTTTTAGTTTTTCACTCAAAATAAATCCAAGGTGAGTGAAGAGGGAAAAGTTAAAAGTTAAAAGAGAAAAGTACAAACAAAAAATCCCTATCTCACGATAAGGATTTATTTTGTTTGGCGCAGAGAACAGGATTCGAACCTGCGGAAGCTTGCACTTCACACGCTTT
>CAYQCO010000027.1:0-10265 GCA_964416085.1 uncultured Lachnospiraceae bacterium
TTGGTTCCGTAGACCAACGCTCTATCCAGCTGAGCTATGAACGCATATTGAACGATTTATTAAGATATTTTTTTATAGGAACCAAAGGTCCTATGGGGTCCCCACGAAATTTATGTTTCGAAGGGGAGAGCAAGCAACTTTCGTCAAGCGAATGAACAAACGCCAGTGCGTTCAAGCAAGACGAGAAAGATTGCGCAGCGAGGTTCCGTAGACCAACGCTCTCATCCAGCGTAAGTTTAGAACGCATATTGAACGATTTATTAAGATATTTTTTTATAGGAACCAAAGGTCCTATGGGGTCCCCACGAAATTTATGTTTCGAAGGGGAGAGCGAACATCAGTTGACACAAGTTTTTATGCTTTATAATTATAAACCAAAGTTTTGGATATGTCAATGTTTTTTTGAAATTTCCTTAAAATTTGCCAAATCTCATTGATAATTTGGTTGTTTTATGCTATTATATATCAAAAGGTAAGTGCAGATGAAATTTTTTGGCGTTGACACAAAAGAAAAAAACTTGGGATATTTTGGCATACGAAAATGTGATGTATGTGAAGATTTTCGTGACGTAAATTTGTTGGAAGTGACTGGATTTGACAGATTTTTTGCTATCCCAATAAAAAAATTGGGAACAAGAAGATTTTTGACTTGCACAAAATGTGGGGCTTGTTTTGAAATCAATGAAGATTTGTGGAATTATTATTGCGAATATGAATATCGCTTTGACAAACAGACCACTGACCAAATTTTTGACACGCTAAAAAGCATTGCACACGACCTAAAAGAAAAAAACATCAATTTGAAGTTTGACGACAAAGCGAGCGAGCATAGTATGAACTTGATTTATCACAATCTATGCAAAAAGTTTGCCAATCCAGAAAACGTGGGCGAAATTATGTCTGTGTATTTTTCACAATAGTGTATCAAACATTTGATTTTTTGCAAAAAATTATTATAATATAAATAATTAAAAGGAAGAATTATGATAGAAGTAGAAGCAACCAATTTTATCGAAAGTGAAATCAACAAAGACTTGTGTGAAGGCAAGTGCAGTAAGGTGCAAACACGTCACCCACCAGAACCTAGTGGATATTTGCATATTGGACACGTTAGAAACATTGTGCTTAATTATGGCACAGCGCTCAAATATGGCGGAATATGCAATCTTCGTTATGACGACACCAACCCTTTGAAAGAAAAGCAAGAGTTTGTTGACGCTTTGCAAGAAGATGTCATTTGGCTAGGATACAAATGGCACGAAATTCATTATGCGACCGAGTATTTTCAACAAAACTATGAAATTGCAGTGAAACTTATCAAAGAAGGCAAGGCTTATGTGTGCGACCTTAGTCCAGAAGAGTTGTCTGCAACACGTGGAACTTTGACTGAACCTGGCAAAGAAAGTCCATATAGAAACAGAAGTGTTGAAGAAAACCTCAATTTGTTTGAAAGAATGAAAAATGGAGAGTTTGAACAAGGAACTCACTGTTTGCGTGCAAAAATTGATATGGCAAGTCCAAATATGAATATGCGTGACCCAGTAATCTATCGTATTCAATATCTCGACCACCAAAGAATTGGCAGAAGTTGGAATATTTATCCAAGTTATGACTTTTCTCACCCACTTGATGATGCACTTGAAGGTGTCACCCACTCAATTTGTGGCCTAGAATTTGAAGACCACAGACCACTTTACAACTGGGTAGTTGAAAATAGCGGGCTTGAAAATCACCCAAGACAAATTGAATACTCAAATTTGCTTATCAAAAATTCTGTATCAGGCAAGCGTAACATAAAGAAGTTGGTTGAAGAAGGAATTGTGTCTGGCTTTGACGACCCAAGACTTTATACTCTTAGGGGTCTACGTAGACGTGGAGTTTTGCCAGAAAGTTTGATTGACTTTGTCCGCGCAGCAGGTTTTTCAAAATCCACCACAATTTGCGAAAGAAGTATGCTTGAATACTTTATCCGTAACACTTTAAACAATGTATCAAAGCGTGTTATGGCAGTGCTTGACCCAGTAAAACTTGTAATCACCAACTATTCAGGTGAAGACGAAGACATAACTATTGCTGACTATCCACAAAAAGAAGAAACAACCAAAAGAACATACAAGTTTGGCAAAAATCTTTTGATTGAACGTGGCGACTTTGAAATTGTTCCACCACCAAAATATCATAGGCTATATGTTGGAAACCGCGTTAGACTTATGGGGGCTTATGTTGTAACTTGCACAGGTTATAACGTTGATGAAAATGGCAAGGTTACAACAGTTTATGCTGAATATGACCCAACAACCAAATCTGGTGGCGAAAACTCAAACGTAAAAGTCAAAGGCACTATCCATTGGCTAAACGAAAAATATGCAAAGCAAGTTGAAGTTAGACATTATGAAAATCTTTTGGATGAAAATGAAGAAGGCTCAACCAACGAAAGAGCAATCATCAATGATTATGTAATCAATCCAAATTCAATCAAAGTCATCAACAATGCTTTTGTTGAAAGTGATGTTGAATACACTATGGATGAAAGATATCAATTCTTGCGTAATGGATATTATTGCCTTGACAACAAGGACAGCGAGCCAAGTCATCTTGTGTTTAATAGAGTTGTTGACTTGAAAGGAAGTTACAAACCAGAACAAAAATAAAGAAAAGTAGGTTAGCCTACTTTTTAAAATTTAAAAGGAAAAATATGAAATTTACTAGTAAAGAATTAAGAAACAAATGGTTGAATTTTTATAAAGAACGTGGACACGTGGACATTGGTGCCGTATCACTTATTGGTGACGGCACAACAGGTGTTATGTTTAATGTGGCAGGAATGCAACCACTTATGCCATATCTTTTGGGCGAAAAACACCCAATGGGCACAAGACTTTGCAATGTTCAAGGTTGTGTCCGCACAATAGATATTGAGTCTGTTGGAGACCCTAGTCACTGCACATTTTTTGAAATGCTTGGCAGTTGGAGTCTTGGAGATTATTTCAAAAAAGAAAGAACACAATTTAGTTTTGAACTTTTGACACAAGTTTTAGGTTTTTCGGCCGACAGAATTGCAGTAACTTGTTTTGAAGGCAACGAATTTGTAGAAAAAGACACTGAAACAGCATATTTTAGAGAACTTTCTGGAATAAAGAAAGAAAACATATATTTCTTGCCAAAAAAAGAAAACTGGTGGGAATTGGAACGTGGACCTTGCGGACCTGACAGCGAAATGTTTTATATCACTGACAAGCCAAAATGCTCAAAAAACTGCAATCCTAGTTGCGATTGCGGAAGATTTGTTGAAATTGGCAATGACGTGTTTATGCAATACGAAAAAATTGACGACAACAAATACATTCCACTAAAACAAAAAAATGTGGACACTGGTTGGGGCTTGGAACGTTTGTTGGTGTTCTTAAACGGCACAAAAGATGTTTATCAGACAGACTTGTTTGCTGATGCTATCAACTGTTTGGAAGATGCTTCAAATATTAAATATGGCGAAAACGACAAAACAACTCGTGCAATGCGTATTGTCGCTGACCATATTCGAACAAGTGTTATGCTAATAGGTGACAAAAACGGAATTGTGCCATCCAATGTTGGTCCAGGATATGTATTGAGAAGATTGATTAGACGTGCTGTTAGATATTCAAACGAACTCAATATTGATTTGAACACTTTGGTTGATGTTGCAAAAATTTATATTGAAAAAATCTACAACGAAACTTATCCATATCTTGTTGAAAAAGAAGATTATATAATTGAAGAAATTAGAAAAGAAGTAGAAAAATTTAACAAAGCACTTAGTCTAGGCAACAAAGAATTTGAAAAAGTGGTTGCTGGAATTGAAAGAAAAAATCAATTTATGAAACAAAGCAATCCTGATTTTAAAGAAGAAAAAGAAATCAGCGGAAAATCTGCTTTTAGATTGTTTGATACTTTTGGTTTCCCTATTGAGATGACAATCGAAATGGCAGAAGAACGTGGACTCACTGTTGATAAACTAGGTTTTGACGAAGCATTCAAACTTCATCAAGAATTGGCAAGAACAACCAGCGCTGGTGCATTTAAGGGCGGACTTGCTGACGACAGTGTTGAGACAACAAGACTTCACACCGCTTGTCATTTGCTCCTTGCTGGTCTACGCAAAATGTTTGGCACACATATTGAGCAAAAAGGTAGCAATATTACAAGCGAAAGGCTACGTTTTGACTTCAATTTTGACAGAAAACTCACTGATGAAGAAGTAAAAACTTTGGAAGACTTTGTAAACTCTGCCATTCAAAAATCTATCCCTGTTGAGCGTCTTGAAATGACTTTTAAAGAAGCCAAAGCACAAGGCGGTTATGGTGTTCATAAGGCGGATGAAAATGAGATTGTGTCAGTATACAAAATTGGCGATGTTGACTTCCAAATTTGTGGCGGACCACACGCAAAAAATACAAGTGAACTAAAAAACTTTAAGGTCCAAAAACAAGAAGCAGTCTCTGCTGGAACAAGAAGAATAAAAGCGGTCATCAATTTTTAACAAATTGGGGCAGAAGCAACGCTCGCGTAAGCGAGCGTTTTTCTTGTCCGCGAGCGGACAAGACGGCACGTCTTTTGTTTGCGGTGCAAGGGCAAGCAAAAAGCGTGCACTTCTGCCCCAGTGCTAAACTTTCAACCACCAACATATAATGATATATGAAAAAAACAAGCCTTATCACCAATTCAATTTTGCTTATCTTTTTTGTTGCAATGATTGTGGTTGCAATTCCATTTTCTAGCGCAACAACGACAACAAGTGCCAATCCAAATGTTATTTATTATGGCGACAAAACCAAAAATAATGTATCATTTATGATTAATGTCTATTGGGGCAACAAATATATTGAAGATATGCTTGACGTGTTGGACCTGTATCAAGTAAAAACCACTTTCTTTTTGGGCGGAAGTTGGGTTGCAAAAAATGTTGACCTTGCCAAGACCATTTATCTAAGGGGACACGAAATTGCCAATCACGGCTACAACCACAAAGACCAAGACAAACTCAACAAACAACAAAACGAAGATGAAATAATGATGACCCACAAAATTGTTCAAGCAAATTTAGGAATTGAAATGAACTTGTTTGCCCCACCATCTGGGGCCTATGATGATGAAGTTGTTGATGTTGCAACGAGTCTAAACTACAAAACAATTATGTGGACACACGACACAATAGATTGGCGAGACAAAGACACCGACCTAATTTTTAAACGTGCAACAAACAAACTCAGCAATGGAGATTTAATCCTTATGCACCCAACAGCCAACACCCTTGAAGCGCTAGGACAAATTTTGGCCTATGCAAAAAACAGTGGTTATAATCCAACCACTGTTTCAAATACTATCAATTTATAACTTAATCCACATTGCAGGCACAACACCATAATTGGTTGTGTTTACAGGGTCGTAAGAAACATAGCCTAATTGGCTCACCATATAGGCCTCGTTGTTCTCAGTATAAGGTGACCTAGTCCACCAGTTCGCACAGCCAACAGAGCCGCTACTATAAACAACATTGTTTACTCTTGCATAATCAGTTGCAACTATTTGCCTATCATTATGGTCTTCAAATCCATACTCAGAATTATTCAACTCGCTGACACTCAACAAAAATACTTTGTCGTCTGTGTTTTCACAAGCACACGTATTTGAATTGTCACCAGTTGACTCTTTGCTGTTGTCAACATTTGTTGTTTGAATAATAGATTGTTCGCTTGAAGAAAAACTATTCAAAAATATTGTATTCAACCACGACCTTATATTACTATCTTTGTAATTGTTGCTATCATCGTCCCAACTTTGTGCGTCAATAACATATTGAGAAATAAGCAATGCTTTGCCGTCAGACTCTTTTGCAATTCTCCACTTGATTTGTCCAACCTTAAAATAATATTCAGTATTGTATCTAATTTTATTGCCATTGATAAATTTTTTTGTGTTGTCGCTGAACATTGGTGTAACTTTTACATATTTGCAGTTGTCGCTCCCTGTATAAAATCCATTTGAGTCAGCCGTATCACTTACTGTCACTTCTGTCTCTTTAAGACTTGATGGATAATATCCAAACAGCACATAGTCCCCGCTTTCATCTTCTTCACCTTCCGCATTTACACGAGTATAAACATCTTTTGGATTGACCTGAGATGAGTTGTTGTCACCTTTTGATGAAGAACAACCTGTCAACACACACAAAAGTGTCAACATCCCAACAAACATTAAACTAAATAATTTTTTACAATTTTTCATAAAATCTCCTAAAAATATTATACAACAATCTTACAATTTTCCAAAACAAATTAAATAATATAATGCAACAAATATCCAAATGACAAACTAGAAATTATTAGTGTCATTATTATAAACAAGTTCTCTTTTGGATGTTTGTTTTCTTTAAACAACAAGATTATTCCAAGTCCAGCATTGACAATAAGCCCCGCAACTAGCGAACCAAATGACAATCCGCCAATAAGATACAACTCAGTCAACACAACACTTGATGCACAATTTGGAATAAAGCCAATAAGCATTGCAAGAATTGGTTGAAGAGCATAGACAGTGTTGCCGGTCAAAAACTCTGCAAGTTTTTCTTCGCCCTTAAAACCAAATTCAATAATACATCCAAAGATAATATTGATTGCAAAAATCATCCCAATAACTTTCAAACTATGCAAAAGTGGATGTTTCCAATCATATTTATTGTGTTCAATGTCGTGATGACAACAGCCGTGGTGTGTTTCTGTTTCTTCTTTGTGTTCGTGCTCATCGTGGTCGTGTTCTTCGTGATCGTGGTCTTCCACTTCAACGACTTTTTTCTTAAACATTATGTCAAACAAAAATTGTGCCAAATATCCAACCGCAATAGCAATCACAATTTTGGTCAAAATCAAAGGCAAAATCCATTTGTAACTTGATGGTTGTGAGAGCATAACAGGCAAGGCTTCATCACTGGTTGCAATGTATACCGCAATGAGTGCACCAACTGTCAGTTTACGTTTGTTGTAAAGGTCGGTTGCGACAATAGAAAATCCGCATTGTGGCAAACTTCCAAACAACGACCCCATAACTGGTGAATATTTTTTGTTCATAAGTTTTGAGTTTTCAAATTTTGATGCTTGCTTGTGCTCAAAAAATTCAATCAAAAAGTATACCAATAGTAGAATTGGTAGTATTTTTGCACTATCTATTAAGCTGTCGAGCACTATTTCAAAGAATTCTTTCATAACATCCAACTAGGCAATAGTGTATCAAAAAAAATCAATTAAGTCAACTATAAATATTTTTTTGCAAAATAAAAATAGTGAAAAATTGTCAAAAAATGTCAAACTCTCTAAATCGTAGAGAAAAATTTACCAACAAAAATTTTGTTTTGATTGATTTAATCAAATATTTAAGTTATAATGCTATTACAAAATTTAAAAATATCAAGGAGTTTTTAATGAGTAGAGTTGCGATTATTACTGATACAAGTGCAGGATTTACACCCCAACAAGCGGTAGAGTTAGGTTTGACTATTGTGCCTATCCCATTTATTATTGATGGTGATGAGTATATTGAAAATGTAAATCTTACACGTGAACAATTTTTTGACAAAATGCAAGAAAATGCTCAAATCAGCACTTCTCAACCATCACAAATTGTCTTGAAAGAATGTTTTGACAGTTTGCTTGCAAAATATGATGAATTGGTTTTTATCCCTTTGTCAAGCGGACTTACTGGAATATGCAAATCAACTCAACCTACCATTGAAGAATATGCTGGCAAAGTCCAACTTGTTGACAACAAGAGAGTGTCTTTGACTTTGAAGGGGGCAGTATATATTGCATTGAAACTTGCTAGCGAAGGAAAGAGTGCAAAAGAGATAAAAGAATATCTCGAAACAGACACTTTCAATTCTAGTATTTACATAACTTTAACTACACTAAAATATCTCAAAAAAGGTGGAAGAATAACTGCCACTGCGGCAGCCATTGGCACACTTTTAAAAATCAAACCAGTGCTTCAAATTCAAGGCGATAAACTTGATGCTTATGCAAAAGTTATGACAATGAACCAAGCCAAAGCAAAAATGATAAACGCTATCAAAAAAGACCTTGACACAAGATTTAAAAAATTCTATGACAACAACGAAATGGCAATCGCCGTTGCACATACATCATTAAACGACAGTGCAGCAAAAACTTTTGCAGAAGAAATAAAACAAGAATTTCCAAATCTAAAATTTACTTTTATTGACCCATTGCCACTTGCAATCACTTGTCATATTGGACCAGATGCACTTGCTTGTGCAATATTCAAAACTTACAAAGATAGTGTGGAAAACAAAAAATAATTTTTGCAAAAAATCAATAAATATCATTATAAAAAATAATTTAATATTTATATCAAAAATATTTTATTATTTAAATTAAAAAAATATTAAATAAATAATATTGATAAAATAAAAACAAGGTTGAAAAACCTTATTTTTGGCTATTTTTAAGTATTTTTTAAATATTTTTATTTTTTATTAATTATTATTTAAATTATTTTAAATAATAATTTTATTTAATTATTTTAATAATTATCGACATTTAATTTACTATGATTATTTTTTATATTTACACTTAAAATAATTAAAACAAACCTTCAATATTTTTGTTGTTGTCAATCTTCATATTGACAGCATTTGGAGTTTTGCTTAGCCCTGGCATAAGCAACATTTTGCCAGCGATTGCAACAATATATCCAGCACCAGAATTGATTTCAAAATCTGAAATTGTAAAATCAAATCCACTCACAACACCAATTTTGTCTTTGTCATCAGAGAGCGAATATTGAGTTTTTGCAATTATTATTGGAAGTTTGTTTAGTCCAATTTTTCTAATCAATTTCAATTTTTCTTTGGCGATTTTACTCAACATCAAACTCTTTGCACCATAAATATTTTTTGCAATTTTTTCTGCCTTAACTTCTATATCATCATCTTGATTGTAGGCAAAATTTGGTTGAGTTTTTTTGGATATCTGTATAACTTTTTTTGCAAGTTCAACACAACCTTTCCCGCCCATATCATACGGCGAGCAAATCTCTACTTCGACATTGTTTTTTGCCAATAAATCGGCCAAAAATTGCAATTCTTCCTTGTCGTCTTTTGGAAATTTGTTGATAGCAACAACCACATTTTGATTGTATTTATTTTTTAAATTTTGATAGTGATGAAGAACAATTTTTACGCCTTTTTCAATAGCGTTTTTGTTGCTGTCATATATTGCATTTTCGTCTGCACCGCCATTGTATTTTATTGACCTAAGAGTTGTTACCAAAACCACAGCACTAGGCAAAAAATCACCCTGATAGCACATAAAATCCAAAAATTTTTGTGCACCCAAATCAGCACCAAAACCGGCTTCTGTCACGCAATAATCCCCTATTTTTAAGGCATATTTTGTAGCAAGCAAACTATTGCAACCGTGCGAAATATTTGCAAAAGGCCCAAGATGAACAAGCGCAAGATTGCCGTTTAAAGTTTGAACAATATTTGGATATAGCGCGTCTTTCAAAAGAATTGCACAGGCATCTTCAATATGCAATTCTCTTGCAAAAATTGGTTTGTTTTCATAACTAAAACCAATCAAAATATTTCCAATTCGCTTTTTTAAATCGTCAATATTTTTGCTCATTGTCATAATACCCATAATTTCGCTTGCCGCTGTGATATTAAACTTTTCTTTTCTCACTATTTTACCTTCAATATTTAGTTCCATATTTCTCAATGCGCGGTCGTTTATGTCCATACATCTATGAAAGTTGATTGTCTCAGGATTAATATTTAATGGATTACCAAAATATAGGCTGTTGTCAATAATCGAGCAAATCAAATTGTTGGCAGCAGTTATTGAATGAAAATCCCCATTAAAATGCAAATTTATGTCTTCCATTGGGCAAATTTGTGACTCGCCACCGCCAGTTGCACCGCCCTTGATACCAAAAACAGGCCCCAAAGACGGCTCTCTAAGTGCAAGCACAGATTTTTTGCCCAAAATATTAATCGCATCGCTAAGTCCAATGCTCACAGTGGTCTTGCCCTCACCAAATTTTGTAGGATTTGTGGCAGTAACCAAAATTAGATTGCCATTTTTCTGATTTGGAACGCCCAAAAGTTTTGCCCTATAATCGCCATACATAAGCAAATCCTTTTTGTCTACCCCAAAATTTTTGGCAACCGTTGATATTTTTTTCTTTTTGTATTTGTTTTGAATTTCAATATC
>CAYQCO010000028.1:0-7849 GCA_964416085.1 uncultured Lachnospiraceae bacterium
TTTTTCAAAAAAACAATACACAAATCAAAAATATATGATATAATAAAAGAGTAAAATATATTTTTGTTTCATTAAGGGGTAAAATGAAAGATTGTTATAACTTGATTGTTAAACATTTAGAAAAATATATAGGAAGCAAGGTTACAATGACCAAAACAATCCCTGCCGAAGAGTATGGACTGGGTTTTGACCTTGTGATTTTTCGCGCCAATGTGGGCCGACCATATCATATATTGTCCACAGTAGGACTATACAAATATAAGATGTCAGGAAAATACAAAAATATAGAATTGATGTGCTATCTTGACAAGGATTGGAACCTGTTTAGCGAAGAAGAAAAATACACTTGGATTTACAAATTGCTTCAACAACTATCCACAGCATTTTTGGTTGCAGAAAGAAATCTCTCTTATGGACAAGTATATCTAACCGAAGGGAGCAACACTTTTTGCCCAACAACTGAGATGAACAGTGCAATTTTGTATTATCCAATAGGCATAGACAACGATATGTGGACAATGAAAGTGGGATTTAAAAAAATCAACTTCTTTTTGGTGACGTGTGCAACTTACAAAGAATATTCAATAGTAAGAAAAATGGGCGGACTACAATTTGTGCAAGAATATTTGCTAGAAGACGGCGATCTTGACAATTTGGTGGTTTTCAACAAAAAAGAACACAACTAATTTGCTAAAATCCCTTGCAATTTAAAAATTTATGTGCTAATATAAAACAACAAAACAAATTTTTGATTAAATCTATCCAAAATACATAGGGCTATTTTTTGCCTTTTGGGGAATTCAAAAAAAATATGTTTACATAATTTTTGTCGGATTTTTTATGCTTAAATTATGAAGAAAAAATAAAAATTAAAAGGAAAAATATTATGGATTATGAAAAACTAATGTCAAGTGAAGAATTTGACAAAAATGTAACAACAACAGATTTGACAGGCAAAAAGACTCATCAAAATCGCAAAAGAGACGAAAACAATACAAGTGAAGTAACAAGACACTTAACAAATGGTGGAGCGGTTGAGCCAAGAAGCAAAGCAAAAAATGTGTCAAAAAAGGACAATGCAAGACGTGAAAGACAAAAAGCAAAACAAGACACACAAGAAGAAGTTGCCAATTTGCAAATAGGCGAGACAAGTGTTGCAGCATCAAAAGTTGTTAGGGGCAAAAAGAAGTCTAACTTAAAAGTAATGTTTTTGGGCGGAATTGGTGAAATTGGCAAAAATATCACCGTTTTTGAATACGAAAACGATATGATTGTCGTTGACTGCGGATTGATGTTCCCAGATGACGACTTGCCAGGTATTGATTTGGTCGTTCCTGACATAACATATCTTATTGCCAATCAAGACAAACTTAGGGGCATAGTTGTCACTCACGGTCACGAAGACCACATTGGTGGCTTCCCATATTGTATGGGAGATATCAAGGCTCCAATCTATGCCAGCCAAATGACTTGCGCTCTTATTCAAAAGAAGTTGGAAGAATTCAAGAAAGTGCAATGCAAATTGAATGTGGTAAAACCAAGACAAAAAATCAAACTAGGATGCTTTGAAATAGAATTTTTGAACGTCAACCACTCAATAGCAGGCGCTTTTGGCCTTGCAATAACAACTCCTGTGGGCGTAGTTATGCACACTGGCGACTTCAAAATTGACTTGACACCAGTGCACGGCGAAGTCCTTGATTTGCATAGGTTTGCAGAATATGGAAGCAAGGGTGTATTGTTGTATCTTGCAGACTCAACCAATGCCGAAAGACCGGGCTTTTCTATGAGCGAAAAAGTTGTCAGCAACACGTTTGAAAACTTGTTTGACGACAACCCAACAAGAAGAATTATTATTGCAACTTTTGCATCCAATGTTCATAGATTGCAAGAGATTATGAATATTGCCGAAAGACACAAAAGAAAAGTCGTGTTTACTGGCCGTAGTATGATTAATATCACAGATATTGCAACCAAAACTGGCGATATGAGAATAAACAAAGAAAATATTCTTGATATTGACAAAATAAAAACTTGCGCTGACAGTGAACTTTGCATTATTTCAACAGGAAGCCAAGGCGAACCAATGAGTGCATTGACTCGTATGGCAGACGGAGATTTCAAAGGATTAGAAATTGGCGACAATGACACAATTATCTTCTCTTCATCACCAATTCCGGGCAACGAAAGATGCGTAAACAATGCTATCAACAAACTTATTTTAAGGGGCGCAAAAGTTATTTACAACCAACTAGAACAAGTCCACGCATCAGGTCACGCGTGCAGAGAAGAACTAAAAATGATGCTCGCTCTTGTCCGCCCACAATACTTTATCCCAGTGCACGGTGAACAAAAACACCTTATTGCACACAAGGCTATTGCAGAAAGTATGGGAATGGAACCAAGTCATATTATTTGCCCATTGGGTGGAGCAAAAATTGAAGTAAATGAAAGAACATTCAAGATAACAGATACTATTCCTTATGGTGTCCGCCTTATTGACGGCGCAGGAGTAGGCGAAATGGCTAGCAATGTGTTGAAAGAAAGAAAACAACTTTCAGAAGACGGATTGTGTATTGTTATCTTAAACATCAATCCGGGACTTGGCAAATTTGTAACAAGACCAGAAATTATTTCAAGAGGGTTTACTTATGTTGGCGAAGCGGCAAGTTGGCTTGAAGAAGCAAAAGACGTGGTGATTGCCACTGCCGAAAGTTTGGATTTGAGAGCAAGAGATTATGTTAATTTAAAAATGACGGTTAGAAAAAAATTGGTTAATTTCTTGGACAAAAAGATGAAACGTAGACCTATGATTGTGCCTATTATTGTTGAAAGCAAATAGGAGAAAACAATGCAATTTGATACCAACTTAAAAGGATATGCCAAACAAAACAAAGTCCCTATTAGTTTTGATGAAACTATGGAGTTTGTGATAGAAAAAATAAACAAAAATGGCTTTAAGCAAGTGCTAGAAATAGGCACAGCAATAGGCTTTGGAAGTATCAGTATGGCAACATTTAGCGATGCAGAACATATTGACACAATAGAGATTGACAAAGAAATATTTGAAGAAGCGGTTGCAAATGTTAAGGAAAGAAATTTGCAAGACAAAATTAGCATTTTTAATATGGATGCAAGGGATTATTTGATGCGTTGCACCAAGAAATATGACTTTGTCTATCTTGACGGACCAAAAGGACAATATATCAACTATTTGCCAATGATTGTTGATGTTCTCAATCCCAATGGAATGATTGTTGCTGACAACTTGTTCTTTCACGGAATGGTGGTGGGAACAACTATTGTCCCTGCCAGTTGCAGAGCAATGATAAAAGGCCTTCACAACTTCGTTGGCGAAATCACAACCAATCCGCTTTATGATAGTGTCGTTCACAATATGGGCGATGGGGTGGCGGAGATTAGAATAAATCAATTTTTAAAAAGATAAGCGTTTTGCTTGTCTTTTTTTTGAAGTTAATGTATTATATTATTAGGATTGGGGACAGCCCAACGCACTATCGTGCGTGATAGGTGGCACGCCACCTATTGCCCGCTCGACCTGCGTCCGAGCGGGCGGGCTGTCCCCCCGCTTAAAAGGAAGATATATATGGAACTACTTGCCCCAGCCGGCGACAAAAACAAATTAATAATGGCCATCAACTATGGTGCCGATGCAGTGTATATGGCATCCAAGAGATACGGACTTAGAACTTTTGCCACCAATTTTGATATGGAAGAACTAAAATGGGCAACCGATTATGTCCATTCTTTTGGCAAAAAGATTTATATTACAGTCAACATTATTCCGCACGACTCAGACCTAGACGGTTTGGATGAATATATCATACAACTTGACAAAATAGGTGTCGATGCAGTGATAGTTGCCGATTTGGGAGTGATCAATATAGCAAAAAGAGTTGCCCCAAACCTAGACATCCACGTGTCAACCCAAGCCAATATTACAAACACAGAAACAGCACTTTTTTATGCAAGTTTGGGTGTAAAAAGAATAATTTTGGCAAGAGAACTGAGTCTTGAAGAAATAAGACAAATGAGAAACAGACTTCCAAAAGAAGTAGAAATAGAAGCATTTGGCCACGGAGCAATGTGCATATCTTATTCTGGCAGATGTCTGCTTTCAACTTTTATGACAGGTCGTGATGCCAATCGTGGTGCGTGTGTTCAGGCTTGCCGCTGGCAATATGAAATCAATGAAGTAAACAAAACAGAAAAATATCCAATAGAAGAAGACCAAAAGGGCACATATATTCTCAACTCACAAGATATGTGTATGATAAAATACCTTGACCAACTAGAAAGCGCTGGAATTGCAAGCATAAAAATTGAAGGCAGAATGAAGAGCGAATATTATGTCGCAAATATCACCAATGCTTATAGAATGGCACTAGATTATTTAAAGTCAAATAAAAAATTTGATTTACCAGAAGAGATAGAAAATGAAGTCTACAAATCAAGCCATAGACAATACGGCACAGGTTTTTATTTTGGCAGAGCAACCCAAAATCTTGCCACTTCAATGCCAGAGAGCGAATATAATTTTGTGGCAGTGGTGGCAGACGAAATTGACGACAACAAAGCAGTTGTAGAAATGCGTAATAGATTTAAAAAGGGCGAAAAACTTGAATTATTAAGCCCAAACAAAATTGAAGATGTAACAATAGCAAAAATTGAAGACGAACAAGGCGAAATTTTGGATTGCAAAAAGGTGCAACAAAAAGTTACAATTTCAACAGACAAAAAATTAAAAAAATATGATATAATACGTAGAAAGAAATAAAAGGAAAAGATATGCAAGGTAGTGTTTTGATGCTATACAATCCAACGGCAAGAAAAGGCAAGATTGCCAATTTTTTGCCATACATAGAGTCAAGGTTAAAGACAAAATACAAGATAGTAGATTTTGTTGCTTCAAAGTCGGCCGAAGACTTAAAACTCCAAGCAAAAAACAATGCAGGTCTTTATGACTTGATTATTATTGCTGGCGGTGACGGAAGCATACATCTTGCAATCAATGGCATAAAAGAAAGTGGTTACAATCCACAGATAGCATTTTTGCCTTATGGCACAGTCAATGACGTTTGCCACACACTGCGTATGCCCAAAAATATGCGCAAAGCAATGGACATAATCCTTAGGGGAGAGACAATCGACTATGACACAATGAAAGACAACGAAAAGTATTATATGTATACTCTCGCAGGCGGAATGTTTGTGTCAACAAGTTTCAAAACCAATAGAAGGATGAAAAACATTTTTGGCAAACTAGCATATTATTTTACTGGCATAAAAGAGATTTTCCAAATGAGAAGTTTGCCACTAACTATTGAAGCAGACGGCGAAAAATTCCACGGCAAATATATTCTTTGTATGTTGCTCAATTCAAGTTCGGCCGCAGGCTACAAGGTCAACAAAGACAGAGATATTAACGACCAACTGATTGACCTTATTTTGATAGAAAAAAAGAAACATTATTTTCATTCACTTTTTGTGCTTGCAAGAATGTTTTTGTTTGGGATGAAAAGTATTAGAAAATCCAAACTCGTAACAATTCGAAAATGCAAAAAAATTCATATAGAAAATCACGCTTATGAGCCTTGGACAAAGGACGGCGAGCAAGAAGACTTTTTGAAAAAGGATATAGAAATTTCTTCACCATTAAAAGTGATTTATAACAAATAGGAGGAAAATATGAAAATTGATTTGGCATTAAAATTTGGCAGTCACGAAATTATTATTTATAGAAAAGGCTTTGGAATAATAGCCAAAGAACCAGCCTATCTTGCAGTGACCCCAGTGGGCAAGCGTATGATAGTAAAAGCCGTTGGCAAGGCAGCCGAAAAATTAAAAACAACCAAGAGCAACAATATTTTGGTTTATCAGCCAATCAAAAATAGCGAAGTGGTTGACGTAAAACTTGCCACAACCTTAATCCGCAAAATTTTGGAGCAAAAAATTGTCGACAAGTTTACAATAGGCAAAATTTCTGCTCTTGTTGCAGTCCCTTGCGCTATGACTGTTGACCAACTTGCAAAACTAAAAACTGTTTTGATGCAGGGCGGAATTGACCAAGTGACATTTGTTCAAAATGGTGTGTGCGTGCGTGCCTATGACGAGTCTGTTGATGAGTTTTTAAACTGCGCAGTGGTGGATGTCGGCAAATACACAACTGATATCTCTGTTCTCAACAAATTCACTTTCCACGCAGGACGAGATTATTTTGTTGGCGGTGCGGATATGGACACAGCACTTCAAACATATATTATGGACAACTACAATCTTGAAGTTACTCTTCCAACTGCCGAAGAAGTCAAGTCAAAAGTCGCTTCTTTGTATGAAAATGATATGTATTCGACCGAGTTTTCAGGACTTAATAGCGAAAAATTGACAGAAACAAAAACTATTACTGCCAACGAAGTAAGAGTTGCAATTCAAGGTGTTTATGACAAAATCTTTGATTTGTTAAAACAATATCTTTCAACTCTTCCAAAAGATTTGTCGGCCGAAGTGTATAAAAATGGTGTAATATTTTCTGGCGGAAGTTGCAAACTTCAAGGAATGTATGAATATGCAAGCAAAAAACTTGATATGCCAGTCATTAGCCTTGACAATCCAGTTGATGCTGTTGTCTTGGGGCTTGCACGACTTTTGGATACGCCTATCAAGTCACTTGTAAAAATTGAAGTTTAATATTGACAAAAAGAGCAAAAAATAGTGCGAATACGCTATTTTGTTCTTTTTTTATGCTTAGTTGCAAGCAAGTTTTTTGATAAAATTGAAAGCGACAAGGAGAAATTATGGCAAGGACAATAGTGATAACTTCTGGCAAAGGTGGAGTGGGCAAAACAACAATCTCTGCATATTTGGGAATGGAACTTGCGGCAAGGAATATGAGAGTTTGTTTGATTGATATGGATATTGGCCTCAACAATCTCGATGTTGTTTTGGGGATAGAAAATAGGGTTTGCTTTGATATGCAAGACATTATTTTGGGCAAATGCCGTTCAAGACAAGCACTTGTTGAGCACGACAGTTATCCATTGCTTTTTGTTTTGCCGTCTGGCAGTGTGATGAAAGATATGACAGTTAGATTTGAACAAATAAAAATGATTGTTGATGACTTAAAAAAATTGTTTGATTATGTAATTATTGACTGCCCAGCGGGAATAGATTTGGGCTTTAATAGGGCAGTGAGTCTTGCTGATGAAGCAATTATTGTCACCACTCCACATCTTTCCGCCATTCGTGATGCTGACAAGGTTGCAACAATATTAAAAAGTTACAATCTGTTGTCCACAAAGTTTGTTGTCAATCGCTGTCGTGGTGATTTGATTAAGGACAAACTTATGCTTGATGTTTATGATATCGCCAAAACATTAAATTTGGAGTTTGCTGGTGTCGTTCCAGAAGATGATATGATTACTATCAACTCCAACAACTCAAAACAAAAAATCGACTATTCTTATCCAAGTTTTAGAGCAGTCAAAGTGCTTGCTGACAATATATTGTATAATTCTAAAAAACTTTTTGATTGTACATATAAATATAAAGGGATAATTGGTGGGTTTAGAAAACTCCTTAAAAGGAAATGTTAAATGAAAAATGATGTATCGACTAGATTAAAAAACGTTTTGAAACGTGACAAGGAAGACAGCCCTAAATATGTCAAGGATGTGATAAAAAGCGATTTTTTTTATCTTATCAACAACTTTTTTGAGGTTGAGTTTGGCGATGTAGATGTGTCTATTGATGTTGACGACAACAACAAGTATTCTATAAGTATCTCAGCAATAGGTGATAGGGCAAAGAGTTTTTTGCATAGGGAATAGGG
>CAYQCO010000028.1:7949-9873 GCA_964416085.1 uncultured Lachnospiraceae bacterium
GGGGGGCAGAAGTGCACGCCATAAGGCGTGCCCCCTTGTCCGCAAGCGGACAAGTCAAACGGTCACTTTGTGACCGTTGCTTCTGCCCCCAGCCCGCCCACAAATTTTTAAATTTTTTTTCAAAAAACTGTTGACATACAACACAAAGTGTGATACAATGTAGTCATCAAGTAGGAGTTCCACTTCTCACCCTGTGGCGCAAAGTAGCAGTGGTCATAAAAATTTAATCGAATTTTTATTGAGTAGTGGGTTCTAAATACTTGGAGCTCATATTTTTTTAGTCCAATGGACTTTTGGGAGGTTTATTATAAAAGAGCAACTTAAAAACGAGCAAATCGTTGCAAACGAAGTTAGACTTGTTGGCCCTAGCGGCGAACAACTTGGGATTATGTCTAGTGCAGAGGCCTTGAAAAAAGCACAAGAATATGACCTAGACCTTATTTTGATTGCACCAGACGCCAAGCCTGCTGTGTGCAAGATTATGGATTATGGCAAACACAAATTTGACCAGTTGAAAAAATTGAAAGACCAAAAGAAAGCACAAAAACTTGCAAAACTCAAAGAAATGTCGCTTTCTATGACTATCAGTGACCACGATCTTGAATACAAGGCAAAGCAAGTTGCCAAGTTTATTGAAGACGGAAGCAAAGTCAAAGTCAACATCCGTATGTCAGGCCGACTTCAAGGTCGTCCACAAATGGGAGTTGATATTATGAAGAAATTTGCCGAAGACTTAAAAGACGTTGCTGTTATAGAAAAACAACCAGAAGTTATGGGTAGAAATATCTTTATGTATTTAGCGCCTATTAGTAAAAAATAAAAAAATAAAGGAAGTATTATTATGCCAAAAATGAAAACAAGAAGTGCCGTAAAAAAGAGATTTAAAGTTAATTCAAACGGCACAATCAAACACGCTCATTGCAACAAAAATCACATCTTAGCCAAGAAATCTAGAAAGAGAAAGAGATATCTTCGTTCTACTGGATATGTAAACAAAGCAGATTCAAAGAACGTAAAGACAATGCTAGGAATGTAGGAGGAAAGTTATGAGAATTAAAAGAAGTGTAAATGCTCAAAAGAAAAAGAGAGCAATCTTAAAACAAGCCAAAGGTTATCGTGGTGCAAAGAGCAAACTTTATAGAGTTGCTCGTCAAGCAGTTATGAAATCTGGCCAATATGCTTATGTTGGAAGAAAGTTGAAAAAGAGAAATATGCGCAGTCTTTGGATTGTTCGTATCAATGCCGCTTGTCGTGACAATGGTGTTAAGTATAGCACATTTATCAACGGACTTAAAAATGCAAAAATCGACTTGAACAGAAAAGTTCTTGCTGATATGGCATTAAACGACAGAGCAAGTTTTGACAAACTTTGCGATTTGGTTAGAGCAAAATAATTGTAGGATAAACACTTCACTTTTGTGCAGTGTTTTTTCATCTCTCGCAAGTTAGGGTGGGGGCAAAAGTAACGGTTGCCACAGCAACCGTTTGACTTGTCCGCTCGCGGACAAGTGGGCACGCCTAGCGGCGTGCACTTTTGCCCCCAAATCCCCACGAATAATGTCGAAACCAAAAAAAATTAAAAAAATAAGAACTAATTTGGATAAAACTAGCATATAATGTTTTATTGCCAAATGACAAACGTAATTAAAAGGAGAAAAATATGGAAAAGATTAGTTATCAAAACGGAATTTTGACAATCAACGGAAACGAATATCTACAAATAGACAATTCAAGCCTAATCAGTAGAACAATTTCCGCTGACAAAAACGTTTATTCAGTTGAATATTTCAAAAATTTGCCAAGCGAATTGAAAGCAGCATTAAAAAACACTTGCTGGATTAGAATTTCAGAATCAACAAAGACTTATGAAAGACCAACAAACAACATTCCAGCAGTCGCTGGATTATAAAAAATTGCCTATCAA
>CAYQCO010000029.1:0-6025 GCA_964416085.1 uncultured Lachnospiraceae bacterium
TGGACACCAATGGTGTGGTGCTGGCAACAACGGTCACAACTTATGACGTGTATGTTAGAGCACGAAATGTAGAAAATGCAGTTGAACTTGCAAACTATTTAAGCCAAAAGTTGAATTTGGATTATGAAAAAGTGTTAAAAAAGGTTAAAAACACCAACATAAGCGAAAGTTTGATAAAGATGCAGGTAGATGAAAAAACTTCGCTAGAAATAATAAATTCTGGCAAAAAAGGTGTGTATTTGTCGCAAAATGTGGGCAGGGTTTATCCATTTGGTGATTTGATGACGCAGGTGCTGGGATATTGCTCAATCGACAACTCTGGGCAGGCCGGAGTAGAGAGTTATTACAACAAATATTTGAAAGGAATTGACGGCAAAAGTCTTGTGCAGGCAGACGCAAAAGGTGTGGAGATAGAAAACTCGCTTGAATATTATCTTCCAAGTATTGCAGGCGAAGATTTGACGCTCACAATAGATGTGCAAATTCAATCAGTGTTGGAAAAAGCGCTTGCAAATGCTTATGAAGAGCACCAAGCCAAATCTTGTTGGGGGATAGTCTACGATGCAGAAACAGGTGGTGTGCTGGCAATGAGCAATATCCCTAGTTTTGACTTGAATAGTGTCCCTAGAAATGACTTAAAAACACTCAACGAACTTAGCAAAAACAACTGTGTGGTTGACGTTTATGAGCCAGGTTCAACATTCAAGGTTTTGACAATGCTGGCAGCATTAAATGAAGGACTGACAAGTTTGGACGAAAGGTTTTATTGCTCAGGAAGTTGTAGTTGCGATGGTCAAAAAATTAAGTGCTGGAAAACAATCGGTCACGGCAGTCAAACACTTGTGGAAGGCTTCAAAAATAGTTGTAACTGTGTGTTTGTAAATCTTGCATTGAGACTAGGTGTTGAAAGGTTGTATAAATATATTAATTTATTAGGCATAGGCCAAAAAACAGGCATAGATATAGCAAGCGAAAGCGGTGGAATAACAATAAAACAAGACAATGTAAAAAATGTTGACCTTGCACGTATAGGATTTGGGCAATCGGTGGCGGTTACACCGCTTCAAATGGTTAGGATGATAGCAGGAGCAACGACCGGCAGACTCACTTATCCACATCTTATTGAAAGTTTGTCAAACGACGGCAAAACAACCTATGAATATAAGCCCCAATCGGTTGACTTAAATATTTCAAATGACGTGTTGGAACAATTAAACAATATGCTTTTCAACAACCTAAATTCTGACGGCAAGTCAAGTTTTGTGGCAGGATATAATGTTGGTGGAAAGACAGGAACAGCGCAAAAATTCGTTGACGGCAAAATTGCACAAGGCAAATATGTGTCAAGTTGTTTTGCGGTTTATCCAACCAACAAACCTAAATATGTTGTGCTAGTGTGCATAAATGAACCAGTGGGGGCATATTATGGCGGTGTGGTTGCAAAACCAGTTGTGCAAGAAATCCTTTTGGAAATGATGAAAATAAAAAACATTGCACCAGAAAATGAGAGCGATTTGTCGCTTCAACCAAATGTAGTAATGCCAAATCTTGTGGGTTTGACGCTTGCAGATGCTATGGCTCAGTTAAAATTGTTGAATTTGTCGTGTGATGTGGACGGAACAGGCGGAGTGGTCACAAGTCAACTGCCAAGAGAAAATACGCTTTTGTTTGCAGGTGAAGAAGTGTTTGTGGCTGTAAGCGGGTAGGGGGAGACGGCCCGCCCGCCCGCGAAAAAGCCCTTGCACCGCTTTTCGCGAGCGGGCCATAGGCGACTTTGTCGCCTATCACACGCTTTCAGCGTGTGGGCCGTCTCCCACCAAATACAAAAAATGTCTAATTTTGTCCGAGCGGTAAAAATGCAAGAAAAATATAATATGATAAATAACGGAGTGAATATGAAAATATTAGATATGGTTCAAAAACTAGATTTTGTAGGCATAAAAAACTTAAACAACTTTGATGTAGAAGCACTTAGTTGCTCAACCAAAGAAAAAAATCCAAATGGTGTATATTTTTGCATAGTGGGGACAAATTTTGACGGCCACAAGTTTTTTCACGAAGCAATAAATATGGGCGCCAAATGTTTGGTCGTAGAAAGATATATTGACAGCCCAATAATGCAAATATTGGTCAAAAATTCGCGTGTTGCAATGTCAAAATTCGCATACACATTTTATGAGTTAGACAACACAGATATGAAACTCGTTGGAGTGACAGGCACCAACGGAAAAACCACCACTACATTTTTAATCAAAAATTATCTAAAAGCATTCGGCGAAAGCGTGGGATTAATAGGCACAGAAGGGATATATTTCAACAACTTGTTGTTGCCGTCAAACCTAACCACCCCAGACCCAATAATGCTTTGCAAAATTTTGCACGAAATGTATTTGAGTGGAATAAAATATGTAGTTATGGAAGTGTCAGCCCATTCGCTAGCACTTAGCAAATTGGAAGGCATAAAATTTGATGTCGCTGCAATCACAAATATCACACAAGACCATTTGGATTTTTTCAAAAGTATGAGCAATTATTCAAGGGCCAAAGCACAACTTTTTGACTCCAAATTTGCGGATAAATGTGTAATAAATATTGATGATGATTATACGCAAAATATTTTCAAAAATACTACAATAAACAAACTCGCAATTTCATCATATCTCGATGCGGATTTGGGAGTAAATTATTCTTCGTTTAATGAAAAAGGCCTTGTCGCCAATTTGTATTATGGTGAAAAAAGAATAGAAATAAAGTCCAATTTGCTGGGAAGATACAATCTTCAAAATATTATGACAGCAATGGGAGTCTTGTTGCAATTAGGATTTAATATTGGACAAATAGAAAAAATTGTCAACGATACACAAGTTAGTATTCCAGGCAGATTTAATCTTTTAAACACTCCAACAGATTATTCGGTTGTGGTGGATTTTGCACACACTCCTGACGGAATGAAAAAAGTGTTAAAGACAACAAAAGAATGGACAAAAAATAGAGTAATTTGTGTGTTTGGCTGTGGGGGAAATAGGGATAGTTCAAAAAGGAAAATTATGGGCCAAGTGGCAGAAAAATTTGCGGATTATTCAATAGTTACGTCTGACAATCCAAGAAATGAAAATCCGTTATTGATTATTAATGATATTACAGAAAAAATGACTAAAAATTTTGAGACAGAGCAAGATAGAACAACGGCAATAAAAAAGGCACTTGATATGGCAACAACTGGTGATACTGTTTTGCTACTTGGCAAGGGAGCAGAAAATTATATGGAAATAAAAAATATAAAATATCCATATAGCGATTATACAGTTGTTGATGAATATTTTAAGAATAATAAAGTTGTAGTTGCAAAATAGGGGGGGCAGAAGCGCAGGCCGTCAAAAAGCCCTTGCACCGCTTTTGACGGCCTGCCCGCTTGTCCGCAAGCGGACAAGCCCAACGGTCACTCGGTGACCGTTGCTTCTGCCCCCCCCCCAGCAATAAAAGGAGCGAAAATGGAAAAAATAATTTGGGCCTGCCTGTCAAGTTTGTTTTTGACAGCAATACTAATGCCAATATTCATAAAACTAATCAAAAAACTTGCTTGCGGCCAAACAATATTAAAATACGTTGAAGAGCACAAATCAAAACAAGGCACCGCTACAATGGGTGGGGTATTATTTTTTGTATCTACACTAGGTCTTGTGTTTTTGTTTTTGGACTATTCAACCGATTGGTTTATGTGTTTGATGACAGGATTGGGCTTTGCACTGGTTGGCGGAATGGATGATTTTATCAAAGTAAAACTAAAAAGAAATTTGGGCCTAAGACCATATCAAAAAATTGTCGGACAGGTTGGAATTGCCCTAATTTTTGCATTTTATGTGTATTATCAAATAGGCACAAATATCACAATTCCATTTTTTAATAATCAAATTAATATTGGTTTTTGGGTCGTTCCGCTCATAGTTTTTACTTGCCTTGCAACCACCAATGCGGTTAATTTAACAGACGGACTTGACGGGCTTTGTGGCAATGTTTCGGCAGTCGTGAGTATAGTTTTTGTAATAATGATGCTAATATTAAAAAATAGCGCAACAGATATATTGCTGGGTGAAAGATATTTTTCGCTCGCAGTTTTGATGTCGATTTTTTTGGGAAGTATTCTTGGCTTTTTGGTTTTCAACACCAACAAAGCATCAATTTTTATGGGCGATGTGGGTTCATTAGGAATAGGCGGGATGCTGTCCGCAACTTTTTGTATAACTGGTCTAGAATTGTCATTGATTTTTGTGGGCATTTGCTATGTTATGTCAGCAGTGAGCGTAATTATTCAAGTTTTGGTGTATAAAAAAACCAAAAAACGTGTGTTCAAAATGGCTCCAATTCACCACCATTTTCAACAATGCGGTTTTAGTGAAGCCAAAATAAGTTTTGCCTACTCAATGATTACCTTTGTTATGGGAGCCTTGCTTATAGCAAGCCTTATATAATATGGGGGAGATGATATGACAACATTGTTGGTTGTGCACCTAATACGTGTAAGCCTTCCTAAGTAGGAAGGTGCCCACTTGTGCAACAAGTGGGCGGATGATATGGCCAAATCTAACTTTATCATATGTCATACCGAACACGAAGTGTGAGTGTATCTGGCTTATGATTTAATATCGTGCATTGTATATGCTGTATCAAACTATTTGCCAGATATACTCGCTGTCGCTCGATATGACAAAAGGAAATACATTGTAATCAACAAGCATCGTGTTTTAAAGTAATATTCTTTTTGATACAATAATATATTATTGTATGACAAAAACAAACAAGGATAGAATAATAATCATAAGTTGCACAATAGTTCTTGCATTGTTGGGCGTGTTGTTTGTGTATAGTGCCAGCAAATATTCGGCCGAATATCAGTATGGCGACAAGTTTTTTTATATGAAAAAGCAACTGATTGGAGTGGTCCTTGGCATTGTTGGGATGTTTGTCACAAGCAAAATCAACTACAAAATTTACAAAAAATTTTATATTGCATTTTATGTCGTTGGAGCGGTGCTATTAGCCCTTGTTTTTGTGCCGTTTTTAAGCAAATCAAGTTATGGTGCAACAAGGTGGATTGCAATAGGTGGAATAACTATTCAACCAAGCGAAATTGCCAAATTTTGTCTAATAATTTTTTTGAGCACTTATTTGTCAAAAATTGATACGATAAATAATTTCAAACGTTTAATTTTTGTTCTCTTTTTGGGCGGAATATATTTGTTGGAAATTATGCTCGAACCAAATATGTCAATCACAATTTGTGTGGGTATGACATTGCTATTTATGTTGTTTGTGAGCGGTCTACATATAAAAACTTTTTGTGCTTTGGGTGTTCCAATTTTGGCATTAGGTGTGTTGCTCGTTATTTTGGAGCCATATAGATTAAGCCGAATTGTCGCATTTATAAATCCTTGGGAAAATCCACTTGAAGAAGGCTATCAACTCATTCAATCACTTTATGCTATTGGCAGCGGTGGATTGTTTGGAGTAGGACTTTTCAACAGCCGTCAAGCAAGACTTTTTTTGCCCTTTGCTGAGAGTGATTTTATCTTTTCAATAATTGCCGAAGAAATTGGATTTTTTGGATGTGTGTGTATACTTTTGGTGTATCTAATTTTGATTGTTAGCATTTTTAAGGTGGGGATTAGGGCGGACAACAAATATGCAACATTTTTGTGCTTTGGAATAGGTGCAATTTTGTCACTCCAAGTGATAATCAACATCGCAGTTGTGACTGGCAGTATTCCACCAACTGGACTGCCACTTCCATTGATGTCGGCTGGGTCCACCAGTTTGCTAGTTTTTATGAGTGCAATAGGAATTGTCCTTAATGTTGACAAAATGACACAAAAAAGTGGAATAAATTAATAAAACTGGATAGGCAAGCAGGGGGCAGAAGTGCACGTTTTTTTAAAGCCCTTGCACCGCTTTAAAAAACGTGCCCCCTTGTCCGCAAGCGGACAAGTCAAACGGTCGCAAGCGACCGTTGCTTCTGCCCCCAATCACT
>CAYQCO010000029.1:6125-9630 GCA_964416085.1 uncultured Lachnospiraceae bacterium
TATGGGGGATACAAATGATTTTATGCGATGTAGACAATTTTAAGGCAGGCGAGCCGATAAACAAGGCGGAAGAAAAATTTTTTAAGGAAGGAATAAATTTAGAAAAATTAAAAAAACAACACAAGTTTTTTCTTGAAAGTTTGCGAGCAAATATTACAGAAGAAATCAAGGTTATTGAGAGTTCAATCAAATGCCCAGAGCAAGTGTTTGTGAGAGATGTTGCGTTTAAGGTGGACAACACGTGGTGCCTTTGCAATATGGTCGAAAAAATTAGACAAGGCGAAACAAATGAGTTTGCAAAATTTTTAAAAAGTCGTGGCAAAAGTTTTTACAAGTTCAAGGCAAATATTGAAGGCGGAGATGTTTTGGTCTGGAACCAAACAATTTTTGTAGGAATTAGTTCAAGAACAAGCGTGGAAGCAGCCCAAGAATTGAGCGAGTTGTTCCCAACTTATGACATCATTCCAATAAAACTTAAAAAAGACATTTTGCACCTTGACTGTGTTTTGGGTATAATAGACAATGAAAATGCAGTGGTCTACAAAGATGGAATGGACAAAAAATCATTTGAATTTTTAAACAAGTTGTTTAATTTGATAGAAATCACCAAAGAAGAATATGAGAATATGGCGACCAATTTTTTAAAACTGGAAGACAAAGTTTTTTGTGAAGCAAGCAACAAAAGAGTCAACAGATTAATCAAAAAATTAGACGTAAAAGTTGTTGAAGTTGAATTTGATGAATTCCGAAAACTTGGTGGCTCATTAAGATGCTGTTCTTTGGAGTATAACGTCAATGATTTTATAGACAAAAAATATTTGACTTGCATTGACAATCAACTGTATTACCAAGACATAAATTTGTATTCGTTGGTAAAAAAATATGGCAACCCAATCAAAGTTGGTTGCCCAAATATGATAAAAGGCAAAATCCTTGAATTAAAAGCATTGTTTAGAAAAGCAGCAATCCAAAACAACTATCAAGGCAAATATTATTATGCCAACGCCAACAAGGCATCATATTATGCAGAAAATGTAATCACTGCTGGCAAATATGCGGATTTTTATGAAACATCCAGCGTGTCAGATTTGGCGATTGTTAGAAGAGTTTTGTCAAAGGGAATTGTCCACAAAAAGAAGATAGTTTGCAACGGAATAAAAGATGCAGAATATCTTGAATTAATTTTCAAAATGGTGGACGAAGGCTATGAAATTTTAAACATTATTGACAATATGGAAGAATATGAAGCAGTTGTTGCACACAACTTCAAAAATTCGTTGGAAATTGGATTACGTGTAAAATTGGAGAGTATATATGCCAAAAATTCAAAAATTGCAAAATACGATAGATTTGGACTGTATGAAGATGAAATTGATTATATTATTGAGAATTACAAGTCAAATCCAAAATTAAATTTGACAACAATACACTATCATCAAAGGGGCTCAAATTTTGACAAAGAAAAATTTGTGTTAAGTTTGACTTCTGCATTTTTGGCTTATGCAAGGGCAACCAAAAAAGACAAGAATATTACATACTTGGATATTGGTGGCGGATGCCCTTATGACAAAACTGGGGAATATAATTATCAAGAATATGTCAATTTGATTATCACTACTTTGATTGAACTCGCAAAGAAAGAAAAAGTCAAACAACCAAATTTGATACAAGAAAACGGCAGATATACAGTCTCTGATTCTTGCTTCAATATTTATAGGGTAACCAATGTCAAAAAGGATGACAGGGATTGGTATATTGTAAACGACAGTTTTATGACAAGTTTGCCAAACAGTTGGGCACTTGGAGAAGACTTTTTGGTTTTGCCAATAAATTTGTGGGAAAACAAAAAAGTTCCAGTATGTCTAGCAGGCAACACTTGTGATGGCGATGATGTGTATTATTATCAATCAAAAGAAGAATTTATGTTGCCAGAAATCAAAGACGGTCAAACATTGTTTATAGGTGTGTTTGGAATGGGGGCTTATCAAGAAATTTTGTCAGGGATTGGTGGTATTCATCATTGCTTAAACAAAGAAGAAAATGACTTGATTGTTTACAAAAAGAATTTCAAAACCAAATATTATCACGTTAGAAAGGCTCAAACACAAAAATATCTTTTCAAAAGACTGCTATACAAAGACAAATTGACAATGAAAAAATTTGTTTAAAAATTGTGACAAAAAGAAGCGAAAATTCGCTTCTTTTTTATTCCACATACTTTATATCTGCACCAAGACTGGACAAATCTCGCACAATGTCTTCATATCCACGTGCTATGTGATGAATATTTGAAATTGTGGTGTAACCATTTGCAATCAAGCCCGCAAGGACCAAACTCGCACCACCACGTAAATCACTCGCTTCAATAGGAGCACCTTGAAGAGTGTCCACTCCACGAATTACGGCGACCCTGTCTTTAAGTAGAATATCCGCACCCATTTTTGCAAATTCTATGGCGTGCTTGTATCTATTTTCAAACAGATTTTCAACAATAACAGCAACACCATTAGAAATAGTTTGCATACACAAAAATTGCGCTTGCAAATCGGTTGGAAATCCGGGGAAAATGGCTGTCTCAGTCAAGTTTATGCTGTCCAGTTTTCCAGTGCTAGAAATAGTAATTGAATTTGCTGTGGTGTCAATTTCGCATCCTGCTTTTTTAAGTTTATGTAATAGGGCAGTCAAATGCTCTGGATTTGTGTTGGTGACAGTAATTTTTCCACCTGTCATAGCACAAGCGATGAGATATGTTCCAGCCACAATTCTGTCGCCAATAGGAGTGTATTCTGTGTCGTGCAATTTTTCAACCCCACGAACAACAATTTCACTTGTTCCAGCGCCAGAAATATTTGCCCCCATAGAGTTCAAAAAGTTTTGCAAGTCAACAATTTCAGGCTCTTTGGCAGAATTTAATATATGAGTTTCACCTTTCAAAAAAATTGATGACATCATAAGGTTTTCAGTCGCACCAACAGATGCAAAGTCTAAGTGAATTGTTCCTGCACGCATTTTTGCCCCATCGCAAACAATAAGGCTATGCCGCTCAACAATTTTTACACCCAATTCTTTGAGCCCTGACAAATGCAAGTCAATAGGTCGGTTGCCAATATCACATCCGCCTGGATAACAAATGGTGGCTTTTTTGCACCTTGCAAGCAATGGTCCCAACAAAAAAATTGATGACCTGAGTTTTTTGGACAACTCTGCATCAACAACCGTTTTTGAAATTGTTGAGCAGTCTATTTTTAAGTCGTTGTCAAGGTCTATTTTCGCTCCCAAATTTTCTAGAAGTTTGCTCATATTTTCAATGTCTAAAAGGTGGGGGATGTTTTTTATTTTTGTTTCGCCACAATTCAATATTGCACCTGCCATAATTGGCAAAACCGCATTTTTGCTCGTTTGATTTTGCAGCACACCAAAAAGTTGATTGCCACCCACAATTCTTATTTTATCATTCATATATCATTATATGAAAAACAAATTTTGTTGTGACAATAGGGTGGGG